>NZ_AP024355.1:700000-1050000 GCF_019704135.1 Desulfuromonas versatilis | reverse complement strand
GCTGCGGGACCCCGCCCTGGCCGGGGAGCTGGAGGGGACCCTGGTCGGGGCCAACGCCACCCTGGGCGATCTGCGGCGGACGCTGCGCAGCGCCGAGGCGACCAGCGGCAAACTGGCCATGATGACCGACAACGTCAACCGGCAGCTCGAATCCCTGCCCCAGCTGTTGGCCCTGACCGGCGAGGTGCTCCGCGATACCCGGCAGGTCATGGAGGGGCTGCGCCAGGCCACGGATCGGCTCCCCGAGATCAGCCGCGGCATCGGCCGGGAGGTGGACGCCCTGCCCGGCCTGCTGCTGCAGGCGACGCTGACCCTTGAGGAGATCGAAACCCTGGTCCTCGCCCTGCAGAAACACTGGCTGGTACGCGGCTACGTCGAGCCCGCCGCGCCCCCCGGCCGCATCCCCCCGCAGCGCATTCCGGCAGCGGAAGGTGCGCCATGAGAAGGGGATGGAAGCTTCCGCTGGCCGGCGCCGCCCTGGTCGCCAGCCTGTCCCTGGCCGGCTGCGCCGCTCCGGCAAAGCCCGTTGGGCCCGCGCCGGCCGCCATCGATCCGCTCTGGACCCAACAGATGAAAGCCGCCAGGAGCGCCTTCGAGCGGGGGCGCCTGGAGAGCGCCCAGCGGCTCTACCAGCGCGCCCTGGACCGCGCCAGGAGCCTCGACCAGCCGGGGAACATCGCCGATGCCGCCTACAACCTGGCGGCCTGCCGGGTCGCCCTGGGCCAGGCGGAGCAGGCCCGCCCGCTGCTGGGCGAAGCCCGGGCGGAGCTCGAGCGCAGCGCCGGCGACCCGGCCGACGTGCTGCTGCTCGAGGCCCGGGTGGCGCTGCTGCTGAACCACCCGCAGGAGGCTACGCAGCTCGCCAGGCAGCTTCTCGCCCGACACCCACCTGCCGCCGCCGAACTGCGGCTGCTTGCCCACCTGCTGCTGGGGACGCTCGCCAGCGAGCGGGGCGAACCGGCGCAGGCCGAGGTGGAACTGGCCCGGGCCGCGGCGCTGGAGGCGCAGACCGGCGACCCGGCCCTGCGCGCCGGCCTCTGCGAGCTGGCCGGGCGCCTTTGCCTGCTGCGCGGGGAGTTCGCCCGGGCGGCGGCGCACTTCGACGCCCAGGCCGGCCTGCTGCGCGAGGCGCGGCAGCCGCAGGCCATGGTCGGGGCGCTGCTCGAGGCCGCCGGGGCCCACCAGCGGGCCGGGGCCCTGGATCTGGCCGCCGAGCGGCTCTACCGCGCGGCCCGGGCCCGGCTCGGCCAGGGGAATCCCCAGGCGGCCAGGCCGCTGGCCGAGCGGGCTCTTGGGCTGGCATCCAGTGGCGGCGAGCCGCAGCTGGCCGCCGCCATCCGCGCCCTGCTGGCCGAGCTGCCGCCAGGCGGCACGGGGGGCGAAAGTCCCCGGGGGGAGGCATTCTAATCCATTGACAACCCCCGCCGTGCTGGCCGACAATGGGCGCCATGACCACGATGAACGAATTCGAAAAAAGCCTGCCCCTGGGCAAGGCGACCCTGTACAAATCCGAGTACGACCCCGGCCTGCTCTGCCCGGTGCCGCGCCGCCTCAAGCGCGATGAACTGGCCTTGACCGGCGCGCTCCCCTTCTCGGGGGTGGACATCTGGAACGCCTACGAGCTCTCCTGGCTCTCCCCCAAGGGCAAGCCGGTGGTGGCCATGGGCGAGTTCCGCGTCCCCTGCGAGTCGGCCAACCTGATCGAGTCCAAGTCCTTCAAGCTCTACCTCAACTCGCTGAACCAGACCCGCTACCAAAGCCCGGGCCAAGTCGAGCAGGTCCTCGCCGCCGACCTCCACGCCGCCGCCGGCGCGCCGGTCGGCGTACGGCTGCTCGACAGCGCCCGCTTCGCCGAAGAGCGCATCGTCACCCTGCCCGGGCGCTGCATCGACGATCTGGACATCGAGGTCGAGGGCTACCAGCTCGATCCGCAGCTGCTCGCCGGCTCCGCCGACCCTTCCGACCCGGTGGAGGAGACCCTGCACAGCCACCTGCTCAAAAGCAACTGCCTGGTCACCAGCCAGCCCGACTGGGGAAGCGTGCTGATCCGCTACCGGGGCGGGCGCATCGACCCCGAGGCGCTGCTGCGCTACCTGATCAGCTTCCGCCAGCACAACGAGTTCCACGAGCAGTGCGTCGAGCGGATCTTCGTCGACCTGATGCGCTTCTGCCGGCCCGAGCGGCTGACGGTCTACGCCCGCTACACCCGCCGCGGCGGGCTCGACATCAACCCCTTCCGCAGCAACTTCGAAGCCAAGGTGGAGAACCTGCGCCTGGCGCGGCAGTAGGTCTGAACAAGGGGCCTTGTCGGGGGGGAAAATCCGCAAAAACGAACGCCGCAGGTGAGGTCCCCTGCGGCGTTCGCTGTTTTGTCCGGATGTTTCAGGTGCTTTTATTCGGTTGCCGGAAGAACGGTGATCGGGTCCGCCTTCCACTCGACGATGCTTTCAAACTCCGCAATGGTCAGCGCCCCGCTCAAGGTGATGGTGCCCAACACTTTCACCCCGGGCTCCAGGACCTGCTTTATTTCGTGGGAAAATACCTGGCTTCCGGCGGCATCGAGGGCAAAGACGAGGACACTGATATCCGCGCGCACGGTATCCTGGTTGGTCAGGGTGTAGTTCAACGAGAAATTGACCCGCTCGGCGGTTCGGGAATCCTCCACGGAGAGCAGGTCCAGGAGCGTGATCTTCCCGGTGGAATCGGTCGCGAACACCACCGGATCGCCCTCCCCGGGAGCCCGGCAGCGCACGGTGACCCGGACCGGGGCGCTTTTGTGAAAATCGTTGTCCACCACCAGCTCGAAGACATATTCCCCCACCATATCGGGGGTGAAGGTCGGCTCCATGGCGGTTGCGTCGGAGAGCCGAGCGCTGCTGCCGGCGGGAGCCGATACGCTGGTCCATCGGTAGCTGAGATCGTCGCCGTTTCGCTTGTCGCTCCCCGCCGCGCTGAGGGTGACCGTGTCGCCCAGGGTAACCGCCTGGTTTTCACCCGGGTCGGCGTCGGGCGACATGGCCCCGCAACCGGCCAGGGTGAGGCCAAAGAGCAAAAGGCAGACCAGCAACTTCAGATTCATCGTTGTCCCCTTCCGTGATTGGATAATCTGCAAAGAAAATTAGCCCAGTATTATCAGAGGGAGCCAAGGGGGAGCAACGGAAAAATTCAAAGGGGGCCGCGGGTGCGGAGACTTCCTTTCGCGGCCACGGCGATGGAGACTTTTTATTGACGGCGGCCCGTTTTCCCATTATCCTCTACATCTCTTTTTGCCCCTCTTCGGGGCCGGAAAACCTGACTCACCCATTGCCGCCCTAGCTCAGCTGGTAGAGCAACTGATTCGTAATCAGTAGGTCGTCGGTTCAAGTCCGATGGGCGGCTCCAGACACAGGGCCGGTGCGCATGCGCCGGCCCTGTTTTCTTGCCGGCTGCCTCTAACTTCTTCTTCGAGCGCACCAAAAACAAAACCCCGCCGGTAACGGCGGGGTTTGTCTGTGGCGCCCCGTAAAAGGGGGGCTTGATTTTTTCGGCGCGAGTCTGGAGACCGCCTTACTTGGCTGCCTTGACCAGTTCCGGCTCCAGGTCCGTTTCGCCGACTGCGCCGGCGGCTTCGCTGGCCGCAGCCTTCGGCGCGCGCAGCGACAGGGACATCACCGTCCCGATCATCAGCAAGACGCCGGCGAGAATGAAGGACGAGGTGAAATTCCCGGTCTTGACCTGGAGCATCTGCGAGGCACGCACCAGCACGAAGGCGCCGACTCCCCAGGCAGAAAAGAGGATGCCGTAGTTCATGCCGAAGTGCTTCATCCCCCACAGGTCCTTGGCGAAGGCGGGGAACAGCGAGAGATTGGTCCCATAGTTGAAGACGATGAAAGTCACCAGCAGGGCGACCAGCAGGGGGTGGGAGGCCTGCCCCCCCAGCACCGGAATGGCCAGGAACATAAGCACCGCCTGGAACGCCAACATGATGGTCAGGGTGGTGGCGCGCCCGAGCTTGTCGGAGACGACCCCGGCCAGCAGGCGCCCGCCGGCGTTGCCCACCGACATGATCACCACCACCAGAAACGCCCATTCGCCCATGGAGGCATGGGCCAGCCCCTTGGCGCTGCCGATCACCATCAGGCCGGAACCGGCGCCGATGAAGTAGCAGAGCCACAGGGTATAGAAGGTTCCCTTGGAGAACAGCTGGGACGGTCCCAGCTCACTGGCCGCCGAGAGCTTGGCGGCCGTCTTGCGCCCGGAGACGAAACCCTCGGGCGGGTTGACCACGAACAGGGACAGCGAGCAGACCACCACCGCGAAGGCGACCCCGAAAATGAGCATGGCCTCCTGCAGGCCCCGTACCGCCAGCAGGTACTTGGCCAGCGGCGCGATATACACCGGGGCCAGGCCAAAGCCCGAAACCACGATCCCGGCGATGAGCCCGGTCTTGGCCGGCGGGAACCACTTGAGCGCCGGCGGGGTCGCGGCTGAGTAGCCGAAGCCGATCCCGGTGCCGGCCAGCACCCCGAAACCCGCCACCCAGGCCCAGTAGCTGGTGGTCTGGGAAATCCAGACAAAACCCGCTCCGACCAGCAGACCGCCGAGCAGGCAGGTGACCCTGGGGCCGAGCTTGTCCTGGCACTTGCCGGCTAGGACCATGGCCGCGGCGAAGGCCAGGCAGGCCACGGCGTAGGGATCGTTGACGCTGGCGGCATCCCAGGTGAAGGCCCCTTCGCCGCCCCGGGCAATGGAATCGGCGATGGCGCCCTTGAAGATGCTCCAGGCGTAGAGGATCCCCAGTGCGAGGTTGATGCCGGTGCCGGCCAAAACGACGGACCAGCCCTTGTTTGTCGATGCTGTCTGTTGCATGGAGGATGCTTCCCTTGTTTAGCGGTTCAGAAGATTACAGGCGTTTGCCTGGGATTACTCGACAAGGACCAGCACTTCGCCTTTGCGGACGTTGTCGCCGCTTTGGCAGTTGATGGCCTTGATGGTGCCCGAGACCTGGGCCTTCAAGGCGTTCTCCATTTTCATGGCTTCCAGGATCACCACCGTGTCGCCGGCGGCCACGGCCTCGCCCACCCGCTTCTCGGTGCGCACGATCAGCCCGGGCATGGGGGCGGTGATGGCGGCGCCCTCGGCGGAGTCCGCAGGGGGCGCCGCCTTGCGCGCCGGGGCCGAGGGTTTGCGCGCCGGCATTGCGTTCAGCGGGGCGGCATGGGGGACGCTGCGCAGCTGGGGCACCCCGCCCTCCTCCTCGACTTCGATGCGGAAATACTCATTGTCGACAAAGACGTTGAAGGAGCGGAAGTTTTCCCCTTTTTCCGGCGTCTGGGGCTTTTCCACCAGCAGGCCGGACTTGGCCTTCTCGATGTCCGAGACCACCTTGCGCCCCTCTTCGAGGCTCCTCGCGAGAACCTCCGCGGGGGGGTTTTCCAGGCCGTATTTCCAGCGGAGGAATTTGCGCCCGGTCACCGGGTAGAGGGCGTAGAGCAGCAGATCGTCCTGGTCCCTGGCCAGGTCGCCGATCTCCGCGGCGGCTTTTTCCAGCTCGGGCTCGAGAACTTCGGCGGCGCGGCAGCTGATCGGCTCCTCGCCACGGGGATAGCCCTGCAGGGCCTTGGCCTGCACCTCGGGGTCGATGGGGGTGGCGGTCTTGCCGTAGAGGCCGAAGCAGAGATCCTTGACCTGGGCGGTGATCATCTTGTAGCGCTCCTCGGGGGTGTCGAAGAGCACGTTGTTGACGGTCTGGATGCCGACGATCTGGCTGGTGGGGGTGACCAGGGGGATCTGCCCCAGTTCGCGGCGCACCCGGGGCAGCTCGCGGAACACCTCGTCGAGCTTGTCCAGCGCGTCCATCTCGCGCAGCTGGTTGACCAGGTTGGAGAGCATGCCCCCCGGGGTCTGGTGCAGCAGGACGTTGATGTCGATGACCGAAAGGCGGTTCTCGTCGAGCAGGTGGCGGTACTTGGGGACGACGTCCTTCTCCAGCACCTCGTTGATCGCCGCCAGGGCGCGGATGTCGAAGCCGGTGTCGCGGTCGGTGCCGAGCAGGCTCATCACCAGCGGCTCCAGCGCCGGATGGGAGGTGCGATAGGCGTAGGGGGACATGCAGGTATCGAGGATGTCCACCCCGGCCTCCACCGCCTTGAGCTGGGTCATCGAGGCCATCCCCGAGGTGAAGTGGCTGTGCAGGTGCAGCGGCACGGAGGGGACCGCCTGCTTGATGGCCCGGATCAGGGCGTAGGCGTCGTAGGGGGCGATCAGGCCGGCCATGTCCTTGATACAGATGGAATCGGCGCCGATCGCCTCGAGGGCCCTGGCCCGTTCGACATAATAATCGAGAGTGTAGACCTCGCCGCCCAGCCGCGGTTCGGTCATGGTGTAGCAGATGCACCCCTGGAAATGCTTGCCGGCCTTCTTGATGGCCGGCACCACGGTCTCGAAGTTGCGGTAGTCGTTGAGGGCGTCGAAGGTGCGGAAGATATCCATGCCGTTTTCCGCCGCCCGAGCCACGAAGGCCTCGGCCACGTCGTCGGCGTAGTTGCGGTAGCCGACCAGGTTCTGGCCCCGCAGCAGCATGGAGAAGGGGGTCTTGCGGATATGTTTTTTCAGGGTGCGCAGCCGCTCCCAGGGATCCTCGTTGAGGTAGCGGTGCATGGTGTCGAAGGTGGCCCCGCCCCAGGTCTCGATGGCCCAGAAGCCGACCTCGTCCAGCAACTCGGCAACCGGCAGCATGTCCTCGGTCCGGCCCCGGGTGGCGAACAGGGACTGGTGCCCGTCGCGCAGGGTCACGTCCATGATCTTCAGGGGGTTGGCGGCCGCGGGGCGGTCCTTGCGATAGTCCATTGCGGTGATGTTCAGCTGGCTGTGCTCGCTCATCCTGCTCCCTCGATCGATGGGGGTTACCGGGTTGCCTTGACCTGCATCAGACTGGACAGCTGTGCCTGCGCCAGGCGCCCCGACATGCTCCACACTGCCGGCCGACGCCGGTCGGCGTGAAGGGGATGGGTGCCCTGCTGCTCCGCCTCGAGGCAGGCGCGGACTGCGGCCATGGCGACGGCGAGTTTTTTCTTTCGGTCCATTGGAGCCTCCTTGCTGCGGGTGATCGAGGAGTTTGACGTCATCGGCAGATTCCGCGACCTTTTCCTTCGGGCTAGAGCGGGATGTTGCCGTGCTTCTTGGCGGGCCTCAGCTCGCGCTTGGTGCAAAGGATTTCCAGGGCATCGATGAGCCGTCTGCGGGTCTGGGCCGGCTCGATGACCGCATCCACCTGGCCGCGGGCCGCAGCACAGTAGGGGTTGGCGAAAAGCTCCTCGTATTGCTGCTTGCAGCGCTGCCGCTCGGCCGCCGGGTCGGCGGCGGTTTCGATCTGCCGGCGGTAAATGATGTTGGCCGCCCCGTCGGCGCCCATGACGGCAATCTCGGCGGTGGGCCAGGCAAAGGCCATGTCGTTGCCGAGATCCTTGGCGTTCATGGCCACGTAGGCACCGCCGTAATCTTTGCGCACGGCCAGCAGCAGCTTGGGTACGGTGGCCTCGGAGTATGCCCAGAGCAGCTTGGACCCGTGGGTGATGATGCCGGCCCACTCCTGCTCGGTCCCCGGCAGGTAACCGGGGACATCGGCGATGGTCAGCAGGGGGATGTTGAAGGCGTCGCAGAAACGGATGAACCGGGAAGCCTTGCTGGAGGCGTTGATGTCGAGGCAGCCGGCGAGCACCTGGGGCTGGTTGGCGACGATGCCCACGGGCCGGCCGTTGAGGCGGGCGAAGGCGACGATGATGTTGGGGGCGAAGTGCTCGTGAGGCTCGAAGAAGTAGCCGTCATCGACGATATGGCCGATGAGCTCCTTCATGTCGTAGGCCGCGTTGGGGCTGTCGGGGATCAGGGTGTTGAGATCCGGGATCAGCCGGTCGCGGTCATCGCCCGATGCCACCACGGGAGGTTCTTCCAGGTTGTTGGAGGGGAGAAATGCCAGCATCTGGCGAATCTGCTCGATGCAGTCCGCATCGTTTTCGCAGGCGAAGTGGGCCACCCCGCTCTTGGTGTTGTGCGTCATGGCCCCGCCCAGCTCCTCCATGCTCACCTCTTCACCCAGCACCGCCTTGATGACGGCGGGCCCGGTAATGAACATGTGGCTGGTGTTCTTGACCATGAAGATGAAGTCGGTCATGGCCGGAGAGTAGACCGCGCCGCCGGCCGCCGAGCCCATGATCGCCGAAATCTGCGGGATCACCCCCGACAGCAGAGCGTTGCGGCGAAACACCTGGCCGTAGCCGGAGAGGGAGTCGACCCCCTCCTGGATGCGGGCGCCGCCCGAATCGTTCAGACCCACCACGGGGCAGCCGGCCTTTTCCGCCAGGTCCATCACCTTGCAGATCTTGGCGGCGTGCATCTCGCCGAGGCTGCCGGCCATGGCGGTGAAGTCCTGGGCGAAGGCGAACAGGGGCCGACCGTTGACATAGCCGTGCCCCGTGATCACCCCGTCGGCGGGGATCTCGACCTGGTCCATGCCGAAGTTGCTGCAGCGGTGGCTGGCGAACATGTCCAGTTCGCGGAAAGTGCCCGGGTCGAACAAAAGATCCATGCGTTCGCGGGCGGTCAGCTTGCCCTTGGCCTTGTGCCTGGCCACGGCCTGCTCCCCGCCCATCTGCAGAATCTTCCGCTCTTTTTCCTCCAGCAGCCTGAGGCTTTCCTGCGTTCTTCCCATGCCAGTCTCCATTCCCGCAAAAATGGTAAGACCAATTTATCGACTGACCAGAGTATAGAGCAGGCGGCGAAGAATTGGAAAGGGAAATTTTCTTAGATCTGGTAAATTTTTTCGACGCTGACTTCCTGCCAGGGGGCTTTGCTGTCCCTTCAAAAAGCAAAGGCCAGCGAGAGACTCGCTGGCCTTTGCCTCAATATGGGTTTCCGGTAAACCGGCTACCCCCCGTCGCGGAGGCCCTGCCCGCCCGTCTCGTCCGGGCTGCGCAGAACGCCGCCGAGCATCAACCCACCCACCACTCCGTAGAGCAGGGAGGCCGCGCCGGCAATGATCAGGGTCGCCCCATCCGTCCCCAGGGCGGCATACCCCAGGAAAACGCCGCTCACCAGGCCGACGATCCCCAAGACGATCGCCCCGGGCAGAGAATGCCCGACCTTGGCGACCGCCCAACCGCCGGCGGCCCAGAGCAGAACCGCATGGGCGGCGTAATCCGCCAGGGAGAACCTGACGAACATCGCGTCGACATCGGCATAAAAAGTCGTCATGGCGGCGGGCAGAATGCTGCTGGTCAGACTCAGACCGGCAAACCCGCCAAGAAGGATACCGAGGGTGAAGCGAAGCCACTTTTGCTTGATCATGGGTCTCCCTGAAGAAAAAATGCTGTTATCCGCAGCGGCGCGCAGAATCGAAGCATACTGCGGAGAAAATGCCGGTCACCGTTTGATTCCCTGCCCTTCTTAGCAGATAGATGGCAGAAAGACAACTCGATCATGGAAAAAAGGCGGCTGCCCCAGCGGGCAGCCGCCTTTCGGCATCCTAGCTGACAAAACCCAGCGCCTAGTGAGCTGCCGAGGGACCTGCAGCCTTGGTCTCCCCGGTGGTTCTTTCGACGGGGTAGCGCAGGCTTTCCACCAGCTCCTGGATCTCCTGCGGAGGCTCCTTGGTGAACTTGGAGATCACGTACATGCAGACGAAGTTGAGGATCATGCCGAGGGTGCCGATCCCCTCGGGGGAGATCCCGAACCACCAGTGCTGCGGGTTGTTGATGCTCGGGTTGACGAACTTGAAGTAGATGATGTAGGCGGCGGTGAAGACGATGCCGACAATCATCCCGGTCATGGCGCCGTACACATTGGCCCGTTTGTTGAAGACCCCCATGATGATCGCCGGGAAGAAGGACGCCGCGGCCAGACCGAAGGCAAAGGCCACCACCTGGGCCACGAAGCCGGGCGGATAGATGCCGAACAGACCGGCGATGACGACCGCGCCGGCTGCGCCGCCGCGGGCCCACATCAGCTCAGCTTTTTCTGAGAGGTTGGGCATGATGACGCCCTTCATCAGGTCGTGGGAGACCGCCGCGGAGATGACCAGCAGCAGACCGGCCGCGGTGGAGAGCGCGGCGGCCAGGCCACCGGCGGCGACCAGCGCGATGACCCAGTTGGGCAGTTTGGCGATCTCGGGGTTGGCCAGAACCATGATGTCGCGGTCGACGTCCAGTTCGTTGGTGGCCTTGTCCTTGGTGTACTGCATGATGCCGTCGCCGTTCTTGTCCTCGAACTTGATCAGACCGGTCTTCTCCCAGTTCTTGACCCAGGAAGGCGCCTTGGCGTACTCGACGTTATGCACGGTCTTGATGAAGTTGGTGCGGGCGAACACCGCCACTGCCGGAGCAGTGGTGTAAAGGATGGCGATGAAGAACAGGGCCCAACCGGCCGAGGAGCGTGCGTCGCGGATCTTGGGAACGGTGAAGAAGCGGATGATAACGTGGGGCAGCCCCGCGGTACCAACCATCAGGGCGACAACGATGAAGAAGACGTCGATCTTCGGACGCACGCCATCGGTATAGGCGGCGAAGCCAAGATCCTTGTGCAGGCCGTCGAGCACGTCGAGCAGGTACTTGCCCTGGGCCGCCGGGTCGCCGAGGATTTCGGCGCCGCCGGCGCTGATCGAACCGCCGAAACCGAGCATCGGAATGGGGTTGCCGGTCAACTGCACGGAGATGAAGATGGCCGGGACCATGTAGGCGCAGATCAGAACGCAATACTGGGCGACCTGGGTGTAGGTGATCCCCTTCATCCCGCCGAGCACGGCATAGAAGAAGACGATGCACATACCGATGACGACCCCGGTGTTGATGGGGACGTTGAGGAAGCGGGAGAACACCACGCCGACGCCGCGCATCTGGCCGGCGACGTAGGTGAAGCTGACGAAGATCGCGCAGAGCAGGGAAATGACGCGGGCGCTCTGGGAATAATAACGGTCACCGATGAACTGGGGCACCGTGAATTTTCCGTATTTGCGCAGGTAGGGGGCGAGCAGCATCGCCAGGAGCACGTAACCGCCCGTCCAGCCCATCAGGTACATGGAGCCGTCGCGGCCCATGAAGGAGATCAGGCCGGCCATGGAGATGAACGAGGCCGCCGACATCCAGTCGGCGCCGGTGGCCATACCGTTGGCGATGGGGTGCACCGATTTTTCGGCGACATAGAAATCACCGGTGGAAGCGGCGCGGGCGTAGATGGCGATCCCGATATAAACCGCAAAAGTGATACCAACAATGATCCAGGTCCAAAGCGTAATACTCATATCTTGTGCCTCCTTTTGGGTAGGGTCGGAATCAATCCTCGTGAACGTCGTACTTGCGGTCCAGTTTGTTCATCAACTGGACGTAGACGACGATCAGGAGACAGAAGATGACCTCGGATCCCTGGTTGGCGAACCAGAAGCCGAGCGGGAAACCGCCGATGCGGACGGCGTCGAGCTGGTCCACCAGCAGGATGCCGGCCAGGTAGGAAACACCGAACCAGACGGACAACAAGATGATGATATAGCGCAGATTCTCTTTCCAGTACGCTTGCAGCTGTTCTTTTCTAGCCATAAACACCTCCTCCAGGTTGTAGTGAGCAGACCGTGGTTTCCCTCAATAAAAACAAGTTTCTCCGTCCCACCTCCTTTTTTTCCCGCCCCCCGGCGTTTCTGCATCTCAAGAGCTCAAAGCTACCCGAAAATGCGATCCATGGTTTTTATTACGCTGTTTGTATAAATAATTGACAGGGGAAAAACTACCCCTAAACACAAGCTACCAAACAAGTCAAAAGGCCACCTCAAAAAACTTTGTTTTTGATTTATTCCAGCCATTTTTCGCCACAAACCAGGCGTATACGGAAAAGATATATCGACTACCGCAAACAGTCAATAAAAAATATAACTGTGTTTTGCTTTTTTGCAAACCGGTGCGAACCCGGAGAAAAAACGGGGGGATCCCAGTCGACTGTCCCCTATATCGCAGGAGTATAACCGAAAATCTCGAGATGGGTAGCGCAGCGGATTTTTTTATAACAGCGATTCGAATCGGGGTGAGGCCCGGCGCAATTGCCTAAAGAACGGTTGCAATGATTCGGAAAACAAGGAAGAATAGGACGTTCCGCAAATACCATTTTGTCGGAGTTGCCATGGACCGCAGCGCCCTCAGCGAGGAGAGCTATTTCTTCATCCGGGTCGAGGCCATCTGCAAAGGGCCGGCGATCACCTGCCCCCCCGGGTTGAGCGTGGTGGAGGCCGCCCGGCTGATGCAGGACCATGACATCTCGGGTATCGTGGTCGTGGAGCAGGAAAGGCCGGTGGGAATCTTCACCCTGCGCGACCTGCGCAATCTCATCGCCTGCAGCGAGGGGATGGTCGCCGGGCACCAGGTGCGGGACATCATGAAAACCAACCTGTGCACCATCAGGCGCCAGGATTACGTATTCCAGGCCATCTTCAAAATGGCCAAGCACAATATTCACAGGCTGGTGGTCATGGACCACAACCGCCTGTTCGGCATAATCACCGACACGGACCTGCTGAGCATCCAGACCCGCTCCCCGCTCTATCTCAATCAGGAACTGGAAACCGCCGAGACCCTTGAGCAGCTGCGGGACATCAACACCCGGATGCTCGACATGGTCGGGTTTGCCAGCCGCGCCGGGGCCGACACCCGCAGCCTCGTGCAGCTCATCTCCCATTTCAACGACGCCTTTACCGAGCGGATTATCGCCCTGATGGAGAGCGAGGAGGGGATCCGCCTCCCGGAAGGTGCCGCCTACCTGGCCCTGGGCAGCGAGGGGCGCGGCGAGCAGACGCTGCGCACCGATCAGGACAGCGCCATGATCTACCGCGACGAACTTCCCCCCGACCGGCAGGTCGAAATCGAACGTTTCGCCGCTCGGCTGGTCGAAGCCCTGGAGACCATAGGGGTTCCGCGCTGCCCGGGCAACACCATGGCCAGCAACCCGCAATGGCGCCACTCGCTCTCCGAATGGAAACAGCTCCTCGAGCTTTGGATCACGGTCCCCAAGGGACAGCACATGGTCAATTTCGGCATGTTCCAGGACTTTCGCTGCATCCACGGCGACAAAGCCCTGGAGGACCAACTGCACGAATACATCGAAGCCAGCGTCAGACGGCACGCCCTTTTCTTCCCCTACGTGGCCCGCAACATCGTCCGCTTCCCGCCCCCCCTGGGCATGTTCGGGCGCATCCGCGTCGAGCGTCGCGGGCAGCACCGCGGTGAAGTCAACCTGAAGAAAGCCGGAATTTTCGCCATCACCGAGGGGGTGAGCCTGCTGGCCCTGGAGGCCGGGATCGTCGGTGGCAACACCTGGGACAAGCTCGATCGCCTGGGGCAGCAGGGGGTTCTCTCCGAAGCCGATCTGAGCATCGTCAGAGACGCCTTCAACGCCCTGGTCCGGCTGCGACTGAACCGGCAGCTGCGCGCCCTGGCCGTGGGGAATTCACCCTCCAACCACCTCAACCCCCTGGCGATCCCGGAAAAGGAACGGGAAGACCTGCGCCAGGCGCTAAAAGGGGTCGGCACCTTTCTGCGGATCATCAAGGACCGCTACCATCTCGATTTCATCTCCCGCTGAAACCTCCCCCCTTCCAGAGCCAGCGGTTTTCGGCTCGCGGGGGCCGCGAAAATCCGGCCAAAGCTTATTAACTCAGACTAAATTCGCCTTGACATTTCCCCACATTGCTTTTAAATTTTCTGCGTTGTTCAACCCATTGCAGTTCCCTTTTCAAGGAGGCCAGAAGAGATGAAGAAGTTGCTCGTGATCGCCATGCTGACCATGTTTGCCGCTGCTCCTGCCATCGCCGCGGACACCTACACCTACACCGGCAAGGGCACCGTTACCTTCAACCACAAGGCTCACGGCGAGAAACTCGGCTGCGAGAAGTGCCATGAAGGCGAGCCCAAGAAGATCGAAATCAAGGACAAAGACACCGGCCACGCCACCTGCCTGGACTGCCACAAGGCCATGAAGGACCAGGGCGCGCCCACCAAGTGCAACGACTGCCACAAGAGCTGAGTCGAGCACTCTGAGGTACCTGAAGGCCCCGTTCGCGGGGCCTTTTTTATTTTTTCCGGCCTGACGGTTTTCTTCTGAAATCAATCCGGGAAGTTTTTTTTCGGCGTATTCTTGCGCAATGAATTAATTATGATAAAATCCGTCACCTAAATGACGGGCTCTCAAGAGGAGAAGCCGCGGGAGGTCCTGGCGAACGCCGCCATTGGAGGTTTCGATCACCGGTGCAGGGTAGCTGAACCTGCCCCTGCCCCGCAAAGCCGCCCCATGAACCCATCGAGCCTTGTCGCGAATCTCACCGATCACCCAAAGGAGGAAGTTTTATGGCTGAAAAACTCGCAGTGTACAAATGTGATCTTTGCGGAAACATCGTTCAGGGGCTGCACGGCGGCGCCGGTGCCCTGATCTGCTGCGGAGAGCAGATGAAACTGATGGCCGAGAACACCGTGGACGCGGCCCAGGAAAAGCATGTCCCGGTCATCGAAAAAGGCAATGGCACCATCACCGTCAAAGTGGGAAGCGTTGCCCACCCGATGGAGGAAAAGCACTACATCGAGTGGATCGAACTGCTGGCGGACGGCAAATCCTACCGCCAGTTCCTCAAGCCCGGCGGCAAACCGGAGGCGACCTTCAACCTCACCGCCGACAAGGTCACCGCGCGCGAATACTGCAACCTTCACGGTCACTGGAAAAGCGAGGGGTAATACCTTCGGACCCGACTCGCAAACAACAACGGCATCCTCGCGGATGCCGTTGTTGTTTCCAGCGTCCTGCAATCCTCAGCAGGCTTCCAGGTAGCGGGCGACCTTCTCCTTCAAAGTCCCCATATCGAAGGGCTTGCCGACGTAATCATCGGCTCCGGCGGCCATGGCGTCGATGCGGTCCTGCTCCTGGACCCTGGCGGTCATGGCGATGATGGCACAGCCTGCGGTGCTCGGGTCGCCCTTAAGAATCCGCGACACCTGGTAACCGTCCATCCCCCCGGGCATCATGACATCGAGCAGAATGAGATCGGGGCACTGCTGACGGGCCAGCTGGAGGGCTTCCACCCCGCTTGAAGCGCTGAGGAATTCCCGGTCCGGCTGGCGCAGCACGACTTCGAGAAGTTTTTTTACCTCGGGCTGGTCGTCGACGATCAGAATCCTCTTCATTCCTCCCCACTCCGGCTGGCCTGGTTTTCCGACTGGAGTTCCGGCGAAGCCAGCGGCAGGGTGAAGAATACCGCGGTCCCCCTGCCCAGTTCGCTTTCGACCCAGATCTTGCCACCATGAGCCTCGACGATATAGCGCACAATGCTCATCCCCAGGCCGACCCCGCCAATAGCCGTATTGGAGGCATCGGCCCGGTAAAACTTGTCAAATACCCTGGCCACCTGATCGGGGCTCATGCCCATTCCCTGGTCGGAGACGACGAACCGGTACACCCCCCCGGTGGGCTGCCCGGAGATGCTGATCCGCCCCCCCTTTGAAGAGTATTTTATCGCATTGCTGAGCAGGTTCTCCAGCACCTGCCCGGTTTTTGCCTTGTCGACCAGCAACCGCACCCCTTGGTTTTCCAGGGCGACCTCAAACAGGTGCCCCTGGCCCGCGGTCTTCATCAGCGGATCCATCAGGTTGAGGATTTCCGCCGGAGTGCAGGGGAAACGCTGCAGGACCAGCCCCTGGCCCGATTCGATGCGGGCGATATCCAGCAGCTCGCTGACGATCCCAGCCAGGGCCAGCCCCCGGTCATGGATGTACTGCAGAAACTCCCTCTGCTCCTCGCTGCGCAGCCCTTCGGGATCGAGCAGCACCTGGGAAAAGCCGAGAATCGAGGTCAGCGGGGTGCGCAGTTCGTGAGCCGCCGTGGAAATGAAATCGGTCTTCATCCGGTCGATCTCGCGCTCGCGGGTGATGTCCCGAAACAGTACGATGAGCCCGGCCTGGCGGCCCGCGGGGTCGTGGAACAGCGAGCGCCGGGCCTGGAAAAAGCGTGGATGCCGGGGATCCGCCCCCGGAAGCTCGAGCAGCCGCGGCCCTTTGCCGCCGCCCTTCACCAGTGAAACGGAAGATCCGCTTTCGGCAAACCGGTCACGGATGAAATTGTCCAGGGGCCGGGTGATCGCCTCGGAGAGCCTGGCGCCGAAGGCCTCCTCGGCGGCCCGGTTCATCATGGTGATGCGTCCGGCATCATCGGTGACCACCAGGGGATCGGCGACCGAGCGCAGGATGGCGTCGATTTCCTTGCGGGCCGCCTCGGTTTCGCGCAGCGCCTTCTGCAGGCCGAGAACCGCCTGTTTGCGATCGGTGATGTCCTGCACCAGGACCACGGCATAACTTGGGACAAAGGATTCGTCAAGCAGCCAGGCACTGGTGGTCTGCCCCCAGACGATGCTCCCGTCCTTGCGCAGAAACCGCCGCTCGAAGTTGAATACCTGCTGGCGGCCGCCACGCACCTCCTCGAACAGCCGCAAAATCAGCTCCCGGTCTTCGGCGCTGGTCACGTCGAGCATCCCGCGGCCGAGCAACTCCTCCCGGCTGTAGCCGAGAAACCTGCACAGCGCCTGGTTGACCTGGAGGAAGCGCCCGTCGACGGCGATGACCCCCATGCCGGCCGCGGCGTTTTCAAAGATGGAGCGGAACCGCTCCTCGCTTTCGCGAAGCGCCTCTTCGGCCTTTTTGCGATCGGTGACATCCTGGATGACGGCGATGCAGTACAGGGGCCGGGGTACGGTATCGACCACGCAGGCCACCGTGGTATGCCCCCAGACGATGCTGCCGTCCTTGCAGACAAATCTTTTCTCCAGGGTGGCTACCGGGCTGCGCCCCCGGACCACCGCCTGGTAATCGCGCTCGAAACTGGAGCGATCGTCGAAGCTGCTAAGCTCGGTCAGCGGGTGGTCGAGCAGGTCCTGGCGCGAGTACCCGACGAACCTGCAGAAGGCTGGATTGGCCTGCACAATACGCCCCTCGGGGGACAGGATCAGGATCCCGGCGGCACTGATTTCGAAGACCGAGCGAAAGCGCTCCTCGCTCTCCCGGACCGCCGCCTCGCTCAGCCGCCGCTCGGTGACATCGCGAAAGGTGACCAGAAATCCACCGCCGGGGAGTTTGGTCACGATGGCTTCGATATCGACCCCGTCCAGGCGGGGGGTTTCCACCCGGTTGACCGGACTCGAGGATTCCATTTGCTGGATCCGCCGGGCGATCAGCTCTTCGACCTGCTCACAGGGATAGATTCCGATCCGGCAGGCTTGGCGGATGAGCTGTTCGATGCTAGGACTGGCGTCCATGAATTCGCGGCCGAAAGGGTAGAGCCTGAGGTAGTGCTCGTTGTAGTAGATCACCCGGCGTTTCTCATCAAGAGCCAGAAAGGCGTTGTCCGAGTTGTTGAGCACCGAATTGAGCAGGACCTGGTGGCTTTCGAGTTCCTGCCTGGCCTGCACCCGCCGGGCGATGTCGCGCACCACCGCAACCTGGTAGGCGACCCCGTCGAAGGTCACTTCGCTGAGGGTGATTTCCACCGGTATCTCGCCACCGTCCCGGGTGGCCAGGGTGGTGGTCACCAGTTCCCGCCCCGGGGCCGTCTGTCTGCTGCCCACGCCACTGAGATGGGCGAAATCGACGAGTTTGCTGGAACTCAACAGCTCCCGCTCGCAAGCGCACAACCTGCAGGCGGTCAGGTTGAAGTCGACGATCTTCCCGGAAGCGGCCTCCAGCAGAAATATCGCGTCGTTGGAGTGATCCAGCAGGGAGCGGAACCGCTCCAGCTCCGCCAACCGCTGCTGCAGCTGGGGATAGTGGCTCTTGCGAAAGGAGCCCTCGCCGAGACCGATCAGCTGCCGGCGCATCCTTTCGTAATCGGCGCGGACATCAAAGGCTTTTTTCATACAGAACCTCGATGTCGCGCTGGTCCGGGAAGCGCGGGTTGGTGACCATGCATGGGTCGGTCAGGGCGTGCCTGCTGAGCCCGGGCAAATCCTTCCGGGTCACGCCGAGATCGCCCAGGTGACGGGTGAGACCGACGGCCCGCTTCAGGCTCCGCACCCCCTCCACCAGAATGGAGCAGCGCTCTTCGGGGGGGGCGTCCGGCAGCTCGAGGCCCATTGCCCTAGCGATGGCGTCGAACCGTTCTGGGGCGGCCGGGTAATTGAAGGCGATGACCTCGTCGAGCAGGATGGCATTGCACTCGCCGTGGGGCAGATCGAGGTAGCCGCCCAGGCTGTGGGCCATGGCGTGGGCGGCACCGAGGATGGCATTGGAAAAGGCCAGGCCGGCCTGCAGGCTGCCAAGCATGACCTTCCCGCGCAGGTCCAGGTTCTCCGGCTCCTTGAGGGAAGCCGGGAGGTATTTCACCAGCAGACGGATGGCCTCCAGGGCGTGCAGGTCGGTCATGGGGGAGTGGGCGCTTGAGACATGGGCCTCGATGGCATGGGTCAGGGCATCGAGGCCGGTGCAGGCCCCCAAGTAAGGCCCCATGCTGGGCAGGGTCTGCGGATCGATCAGGGCGACGTCGGGGACCACCGCCTTGCTGACGATCGCCACCTTGACCCGCCGCTGCGAGTCGGTGAAAATGGCGAACTGGGATACGTCGGCGGAGGTTCCCGCGGTGGTGGGAATACAGATCAACGGAGGCATCGGCGCGCCGATACGGTCGATCCCCTCGAATTCCAGGATGGGTCGATGGTTGGAACAGACAATGCCGATCCCCTTGGCGCAGTCCATGGGACTGCCTCCGCCCACGGCGACGATGGCGTTGCAGCCGGCCTCCCGGTAGGCCGCAACCCCCGCCATGACCTCTTCGGTGCGCGGGTTGGGCGTCACCTTGCTGAACAGGGTAGTGGCCAACCCTTCGGCGGCCAGGCTCTCGACAACCTGGCCGGCCCAACCGGCCCCGACCACCCCGGGGTCGCTGACCACCAGCACGCGCCTGCCCCCGAGATTGCGCGCATAACGCCCGGCCAGAAGTCGGGCTCCCGGGCCGAAGACGAATTCGGGGGCGACAAATTTGCGCATAGCGAGTTCATCGGGCATCAAACCGAGACCTCCGGTGAAGCAAGACCAGGATGCCAAGGCATCCATTCGGACTGGCGGAATCCTTTAAGATTATAAAACATTGGAATTTTTTCAAGCAGACGGAAGGGGCAAGGCCAAATGCCGCCTGAAACGGATGAGAAAACCGAAGCCCGGCAGCAGAGACTGCCGATTTTCGTTTACGGAACCCTGCGCCCCGGGGAGAAAAACTATCCCCGGTTCCTGAAAGGGCGAACCATCGCCGAGCGTCGGGGGAGCGTGGAGGGGCGACTGTACTATGTCGCCGAGGGGGGCTACCCCTACCTGCTGCCCGAACCGGGCCGGGTGTGGGGGGAACTGCTGGAGCTTGCCGCCGGCAGCTATGCCGAAACCCTGGCGGCGCTGGATGGCCTCGAGGAGTACGACCCGCGCAACGAGCCGGACAGCGTTTACCTGCGTCGGCAAACCCTGGTAACCATCGAGGGGGAAGAGCGGGTAAGAGCCTGGGTTTATTACTGGAACTGTCCTGATGTCGAGGGACGCCTGATCCCCAGCGGGGACTTCAAGGATCGCTCAGAAGGATGATCCGGGCTGGCGCAGGAACTCTTCCTCCTCGGCGCTGGAGGGTCGCCCAAGCGCGGCGTTGCGATGGGGGAAGCGGGCGAAGCGTTCGATGACCCGCAGGTGCTTCCAGGCGTAATCGAGAAAGCCCTCGCACAGGGGTCGCAGGGCGGCAGGAGCTTCGGCCAGCAGCTCTTCGAAGGCCCGCACCGACTTTCGCTGGATCTCCAGGTCTTCGGCGTGCTCCAGCGGCAGGTAGAAAAATGCCCGTTCCACGGTGGTAAGAGAACGGTCCTGGCCGGCGGCCATGCCATCGAGAGCCAGCTGCAGGGCCCGCGCGTCGCAGGCATAGGCCAGAGCGCTGCCGCGGTGAATGTTGCGGGGGAACTGATCGAGCAGGATGATCAGGGCGAGGGTGCCGCGGTCGGATTGCCGCCACGGGTCGAGATCCCCCGCCGCGGCGTCTTCCACAAGGTCCCCGAACCGTTGGCGAATCTCGCGGTCGACCGCCTCGCCACCGGCAAACCAGAAACGGGTTCGCTCCCGGGATGCGGCGGCCCCGGGAGCGTTCCCGAACCAGTACTGAAGCACCTCTTCAACGGATGCCATGGCTAGCGCTCGCCGCCGGTTCCGGTTGAGCGGGCCTTGCCGGCCGGATCGACAAAGGCCTGGATGGCCTCCCGGTCCTGGGGCTTGAGGTCGAGAAACTCCACCCCCATGCCGCTGGGCAGACGCGGGTTTTTTATCCACTCGGGGTGATTCACCCAGGCGACCCGACCCTGGCAGAGGATTGCAGCGGGCAGCTCGGGAAGGGCGAATTCGATTTCGACCAGATTGTCGACCGGCTCCAGCTGTCCGGCCTGAATGAAGGCTCCTCCGGTGTTGAGATTCAGGATCCTGCCCCGCCAGGGCTTGCGCGCCCGTCCCAGCACCCGGGCCTCCAGCGCGGCCTCCCAACGCAGCGGTGCCCGGTCCACGATGTTGAGCTGGTTGCAGGCGGTCACCAGCAGGTGCTGGCCGTCGATGGGACGGGGCACAATGTCGTTGCAACCGGCCTGCCGGCAGCGGGAGAGGTCCTGTTCCCGGTCGGACCGGGCCACCAGCAGAATCGGTGTCGAACGTAAAAAGGGGTCGTCCTTCACCCGCCGGCAGCATTCGTCTCCCCCCCACTCCTCCATATCGAGGGTGAGGATGACCAGCACCGGGTCGTGCTCCTCGATGAATTCGAAAGCCTGCCGCCCGTTTCCGATCACCTGCAGGGCAAAGCTGCCCCGGCTGAAAATCGAGCGTTCCATGCACTGCTGCAGTTCGGGATCGTCTGCCAGCAGAATTTTGTTTCTGAGCACGGCCACCCTCCCCAGGAGCATTTCCCTGAATTCATCTCGCCCGGACCCCAGCCGCAGGCTGGACCCTCCTGCTGCCCGGGTTCAGTAAAAAAATACCTGTTTTTTCCCTGTTTAACAAGTGCCGGGAGCTTAAGTGACGGCCGCCACCGCCGACCGCCTCAGCCGATTGCGAGCAGCTCCAGGTCGAACACCAGATTCCGACCGGCAAGCGGATGGTTGGCATCGAGGGTCACGGTCTCCTCGTCGAGGGCCGCCACCATGACCAGAAAGGCCGGGCCCTCTTCCTGGGTCACTTCGAGCTGCTGACCGACGGTCAGCTCGCCGGAAATCCCCAAGTCCTTGATCGGCACGCAGGCCACCATCTCCTCCTGATGGGGGCCGTAGGCCTGCTCCGGGAGGATGGTCACCGTCTTGCACTCACCGGGGGCCATACCGGAAACCGCCTGGTCGAAACCAGGGATGACGTCCCCGCGCCCCAGGACAAACTCCAGCGGATCGAGCTCCCGCGAGGAGTCGAAAACCGTGCCGTCCTCGAGCCTTCCGGTGTAATGCACCCTGACCCGATCACCCGTCTTTGCTACAATCATCGACCTCTCCTCTCCCGGCGACAAGCCGCCCTCGGCGCGGCCGGAGGTGGTGAAAAAAAAGCCGCCCGGTTCGGCAGGTGCCGACCCGGGCGGCCAGTGTTGAAAAGACCCCAGGGGGCCGACTTACTGGACCTTGAGCAGTTCGACTTCGAAGACCAGTGCCGAGTTGGGCCCGATGACCCGCCCGGCGCCCCGCTCCCCGTAGGCCAGCGAGCTGGGGATGAACAGTTCCCACTTGGCGCCTTCCTTCATCAGCTGCAGGGCTTCGGTCCAGCCGGCGATCACGCCGTTGACCGGGAAAGTGGCGGGCTCGCCGCGCTTGTAGGAGCTGTCGAACTCGGTGCCGTCGACCAGGGTGCCGCGGTAGTTAACGGTCACGGTATCCTCGGCGGCCGGAGACTTGCCGGCGCCTTCGGTGACGATCTTGTACTGCAGGCCGCTGGGCAGGGTGACCACCCCTTCCTTCTTGCTGTTTTCTGCGAGGAAGGCCTCTCCCGCCTTGAGGTTCTCGGTGGCCAGGGCGTTCATTTTCTCCTGCTGCTTGGCGACGGCCTCCTGCTGGAAGGCCATCAGGGTTTCCTGGATCTCCTGGTCGTTCATCAGCAGTTCGCCGCCGGCCATGACGTCGCGGATCCCCTGGGCGAGGATGTCGGCATCGATATCCATGCCGTTTTCCTTGAAGTCCTTGCCGATATTGAGGCCGATGCTGTAGCTGATCTTGTCTTTCATGTCCTTGAGCACCAGCTTCTGCCCCCCGGGCCGGCCGTACTGTTTCCAGGCCTTGGGTGCGGGGGTGTCGGCGGCCAGGGCGCCACCGGCCATCAGCGCGACGGAAAGAATTGCGATCGTGATGAGAAAAGCCCTTTTCATCTGGTTTCCTTTCTGCATGGAAAAAAATGAGGTAAACGCAAAAATAAAACTCTCCTTAAATACATTGCCGGGCCCCGGGCTGTCAAGGGATCTCATCGAGGCGGCAGCTCCTCCCTGGCCCCGTCAATTCCAGTGACCCACCTGCAGGGCCTGCTCCCGCCCCAAAGCTTAAGGGGCGTTTAGCGGTTGTTCCCCCGAAGGTTTTGGGTTATACCAGTGCGGTAGCCCGGCGCCTCGCCGGCGCCCCGGCTCCCGCAGCTGGCGGGAGCGGATATCGCGTTGCCATGCCCCTGAAACCAAGGAGAGGAATGATGAGAGGAAACCTTCTTGCGGGCCTCGGCCTGCTGGCCTTCCTGGTTGCCGGCTGTCAGTCGGCGGCCCCCGCCGTCCCCCGATTGGATTTCCCGGCCCAACCCGGCCTTCTCGCCGCCCCGCCGCTGCCCGCCCCCCTGCCCGCCCCCCGCCCGCCCCGCTCCTCCGTCGACCTGCTGAGCGTTCTCGACCTGAAGGACGATCATCTCGGCGTAGGGACCCTGGCTCCGACGGAGCTCAACCAGGCGGGCGCCGACTGGATCAGCGACATGGCGCTGCCCATGTACAGCTCTCCCGGAGAGCACCTTGGCTGGCTGATCAACGGCTGGATCGTCGACAGCGTGCCACCGGTGAGCAAACGCCCGTTGCTCACCCGCGCCCTGGTCCCCACCCGCACCCAGGCTCTCGCCCTGCAGGTGGTGGAGGTCCGGGAGGACGGCTGGTTCCGCCTTCGCTACGCCCCGCCCGGCTCCGACGACGCGAGCCTGGGCTGGGCCCACGTCGACCACCTGCGGCTGGGCGGCCGCCCTCTGGAAGTAAAACTTTGGAACGAGTGGTTTTCGGCGGAGGGAGCGGCCCTGGAATACCGCAAGGCCGAAGTGCGTCACGCCCTGCGGGGCGGGCCCGACGCCAAGGCGGAGCTGGTGGCCTGGATCGGCGCCAGCCATGAAATCGAACCCCTGGAGACCTCGGGGGACTGGATGCGGGTCAAAGTCACCCAGCCCTCGCGCCTCTGCGCAGCGGACCCGAGTGCAGTCAAAGCCGCCAGCGCCGAGGGGTGGATTCGCTGGAACAGCCCGGAAAAGGGCCCCTGGATCTGGTTCGCCGGGGACTGCCGCTAACCGCTGCTCCTGCGCCGTCCCGGCAGGGGGGAGAAACACTTCATAGCGCCGCTCAGGGCTGCCGCAGCCGCCGCACCCGCTCAACCACCGGAGGGTGGGAGTAGAAAACCGCCGCATACAGGGGATGCGGGTGCAGGTTGGCCAGGTTCTCGCGGGACAGCTTGACCAGCCCCGAAGCCAGCGCTTCAGGCTCCCCGGTCAGCTCGCGGGCAAAGCGGTCGGCCTGCCATTCGTCGCGCCGCGACAGCCAACTGGACAGGGGGGTGAAGGGGAAGCCCGCGATGCTGCCCAGAAACGAGAGGATCACCAGCTGAGCGGCGAAGGAAGCCTGTTCCAGCCCCAGCAGCCCCGGCAGCCCGCCCCACTCGACGAGGCGCCAGGCCAGGTACAGCCCACCCAGGGCGAGCAGCTCGGTGACCAGCAGCCGCTTGAGGATATGGCGTTTTTTCCAGTGGCCGACCTCGTGGGCCAAGACCGCCAGGACCTCATCCTGGCTCATCTGCTCGAGCAGGGTGTCGAACAGCACGATCCGCTTGACCCGGCCGATGCCGGTGAAATAGGCGTTGGAGTGGCGGCTGCGCCGTGAGGCGTCGACCTGGAACACCCGACTGACCCTGAGTCCGGCCCGTTCCATCAGCGAACGGATCCGCTCTTCGAGCCCCTGCTCGCGCACCGGCTCGAACTTGAAGAACAGCGGCTCGATCAGGTAGGGCGAGACGTACATCAGCAGCAGGGTGAACAGGGCGAAAAAGCCCCAGACCCACAGCCACCAGCCCTCGGGGCTGGCCGAGACCAGCCAGAAGGCCCCACCGAGCAGCGCTCCCCCCAGGACCATCCCCAGCGCGAGTCCCTTGCCCAGATCGCTCAGCCAAAGCCGGAGGCTCATGGTGTTGAAGCCGTAACGGGCTTCGATGCAAAAATTCCGGTAGAGGCTGAAGGGGATGTCGCACACCCCCTTGGCCAACTGCAGGCCGAAGAAGAAGAGCACCCCCTGCAGCACGAAGGAACCGGTCGCCCCGGCAATCCAGCGGTCGTAGACCGGCAGCAGCCCGCCGAAGAGAAACAGCAGCAGCAGGGCGCTGTCCAGCAGCGGCTCGAACTGCCCCAGCCGGCTGCACTCCAGGGTGTAGGCGCTGGTGCGCCGCAGTTGGCAAGGGTCGATGGCCCCCTCGAAGCCCTCCGGCACCTCCGCGCCGTGGCGCTTGAGGTGGTTGAGGTTGAGGGTGCGCAGGGCGTGGCCGGCGGCCAGCACCAGCAGGTAGGCAATCAGCAGGGCGATTTTCATGGGGCCATGATAGCTGATTGAAAGCCGCAGGTCGAGGCCCCCCTGGGCTCTGTCTCAGACATGGTTGCGCAGCTGCAGCTCCAGCGGGTGGGGGTTGAGGTAGAGCTGCTGTTTGAGATAGGGCTGGGCGTACTTGCGCACGTAATGATTGATCAGGGTGATCGGCACGATCAGCGGGACATGCCCCAGGCGGTAATGCTCGATGAGCTCCAGCACCTCCTGCTTCTCGTCGGCGCTCAGTTGGTTCTTGAAGTACCCCAGCAGGTGCTGGAGCACGTTGATGTGTTTTTTCACCGTCGGCTTGAGGCGCATCCCCTTCATCAGCAGCGCCTCGTACTGCGTGTAGAGCGTCTCCGGCTGCAGCGTTCCGGCAGCCGCCACCAGTTTGCCCATCTGCCGGTAGGTCTCGGGACTGTGGGCGAGCAGCAGCAGTTTGTGGCGGGTGTGGAAATCGACCAGGTTCCCCCGGCTCAGCCCCCGCGCCAGGGCCTCACGCCAGCGCTTGAAGGTAAACAGGCACTCGATGAAATTTTCCCGCAACCGGTTGTCGTGCAGCCGCCCGTCCTCCTCCACCGGCAGCAGGGGGAAATGCTCCATGAACACCCGGGCGAACACCCCGACACCCTGCTTGTTGGGCACCCCGTTGCGATCGTAGAGCTTGACCCGCTCCATGCCGCTGGAGGGGGAGCGGCTCTTGAAGATGAACCCGCACAGCTGCTCGGCCTCCAGTTCGCCGACCCTTTTCCGCGCCCAAGCCTCCATGGGTCCGGTGATGTCCTTGCCGCTGCGGGAGAACACCAGACGAGGGTGCTCCGGGTCGCCCACCAGGCGCAGCGTCTCGCGGGGGGTCGGCAGGCCGAGCTCCACCTCGGGGCAGACGGGAACGAACTCGAGGAAGTGGCCCAGGGTATCGCGGATCAGCCGGTCGAGCTTATGGCCGCCGTCGTAGCGTACCTTTTCCCCCAACAGACAGGAGCTGATGCCGACGCGGATTTTTTCTGTCATAAAAACCCCCTTTTCCGGATTTCGGAAATTTCCCTAAAGCCGAATGTTTGATACTATTTACGCTGATCAATTATAGAGGCCAACCGCCCGTTGGCAATTCTGTCCCGGCACCTGGGAGGATTGAGCTAGTGCCCAGAAAACTGATCCGCAAACCGGCCAAGAAGATCGGCGCCTCGCCCGGCACCCTGGTGCATACCGGGGCCAAGAAAACCGAACAGGCCCGCATCCGGGTCATCGACTACAGCGCCGAGAAGCTGAGCGAGGTTGAAATCCCTATCGCCGAGGTGGGAAAATGCTGCCCGCTCAGGCAGACCGACAGCGTCTCCTGGGTCAACGTCGATGGCCTGCACGAGGTGAACGTTATCGAAACCCTGGGCGGCTGCTACGGACTGCACCCGCTGGTCATGGAGGACATCCTCAGCACCGAACAGCGGCCCAAGGTCGAAGCCTACGAAGACTACCTGTTCATCGTCATGCGCATGCTGCACTTCGATGCAGATAAAAACGAGATCAAGAGCGAGCAGGTCAGCCTGATCCTCGGCCCAACCTACGTCATCTCCTTCCAGGAGCGCGAGGGGGACGTGTTCGACGGGGTGCGCGAGCGCATCCGCAGCGGCCGCAAGCGCATCCGTGCCAGCGGGCCCGACTACCTCGCCTACGCCCTGCTCGACGCGGTAGTCGACAGCTACTTCCACATCCTGGAGAAGATCGGCGACCAGGTCGAACTGCTCGAGAACGAGCTGGTCACCGATCCCACCCCCGCCACCCTGCAGAAGATCCACGAGTTCAAACGCGAGATGATCCTGCTGCGCAAGTCGATCTGGCCGTTGCGCGAGGTGCTCAGCAGCCTGCACCGGGAAGAGTCGGCCCTGATCAGGGAAGCCACCGGGGTCTTTCTGCGCGATGTCTACGACCACACCATCCAGGTGGTCGATACCGTGGAGACCCTGCGCGACATCATCGGCGGCCAGCTCGACCTCTACCTCTCGAGCATCAGCAACCGCATGAACGAGGTGATGAAGGTGCTGACCATCATGGCCACCATCTTCATCCCCCTGACCTTCGTCGCCGGCATCTACGGCATGAATTTCGAGTTCATGCCCGAACTCAAGTGGAAATGGAGCTACCCCGTCTTCTGGCTGGTGATCTGCCTCATGGGCGGGGCGATGGTTGTTTTCTTCAAGAAGAAAAAATGGCTGTGAGCATGGGCTCCGGAGACCCGCCAATGAACGATCAGGAAAGGCCCGTCGACACCTTTGAGGAAAACTGGCGCGAGCGTTTTTTCGTCGATTTCGACCGGACCTTCGAACAAACCCTCGCCGCGGCATCCCAACAGGTGGAGCAGACCACCGGGGTTTTGGAATCGGCCTGCGCCGCGGCCGCCGAAGGTGTCGGTGCCAGCCGCGAGGCGCTCGCCGAGGCACTTGCCGGCTGCCGCGGCAAAAAAACCCTTGCGCCGGAACACTTCAGGCAGTTGATCGAGGTCATCGATGCCCGGGAGGCCTTGCTGTTTCGCCGCATCCGCCCGGCCCTGGAACAGCAACTGCGCCCCCTGTTGCCCCCTCGCAAGCCGGTGCTCTCGATCCTGGAGAAAATCAATACCGCCTATTGCGAAACGGCGGGACGGCTTCCCGAGGAGGCCCCCCCCGAGCCGCCGGGGCCGGCCGGCCTGGCCCCCAGACCCGGCGGCTGGAGTGCCCGCCTGCAGAACCTTCTCGAGCACGGCACCCCCAGGCCGCTGGCAGCCCGGGGCCTGGCCCGCAGTGTGCTGCTCGCAGGCGGTGAGCTCAAGGAGCACCGCCTGGGGCGGGACTACGCCGAGGCCTGCGAATCGACCTCGGGCCGGCTGGCCGACCTCTGGCGCGGGCTCCGCTTCCACCTGGACATGGCCACCGAGGAACTCGCCGGGTTGGCCAAGGCCGCCATCCCCGAGGCCCAGGACGCCGCCCTGGATCTGCACCTGGGTCTGGCCGCCGTCGAAAAGATGGTCCTCGACCTGCTCGAAGGCTTCCCCGCCAAGCTTCGTGAGGCCTGCGCCCCGCTGCGGGAGTTCTGGTCGGGGCTGCCGACAAAGCTGCGGGAGGAGCATCAGCAGGTTGTCCGGGAGCTGCACCAGGCCCTGGAGCATCCGGCGGCGGCCGGCACCTGGCTCCACCGGGCCTGGCGGCGCATCGATGCAAGGCTGGCGGGGTACCGCCGGCGGGTCGGCGAGCTGATCGAGGAAAGCCGCCAGGCCGCCGGCGGCGCCCAGGCCGACCTGCTCAGCAGGGCCACGGCCTACCTCAAGGGGATTCGCAAGGCCATCGGCAAAGACCTGCCCCGCTCCGCGGACCTTCTCAAGTTTACCGACCTGCCGACCCGTGCGGAGGTCCTGCAGCGGGCCGAGCAGCTGCCGCCCCTCTATCGCCGCCTGTTCACCCTGGGGCCGCTGAAGAACCGCGAATTCCTGGTGGCCCGGGAGACTGAGCTGAAGTGCCTCGAGGAGATCTTCCGCCGCTGGGAGGCCGGCCGCCCCTGCAGCGTCGCCCTGATTGGCCCCGAAGGCAGCGGCAAGACCTCCCTGGCCAACTGTTTCGCCAGCGAGTTCGGCAGCCGAGGCCATCTCATCCGCGCCTCCATCGACCAGCGGCTGACCAGCGAGGAGCAGATCCTGGGGCTGTTCCAACAGTGGTTCGGGCTCGAGCAGCATTTCGAGTCCCTCGCGGCCCTGATCGAGCAGCTGCTGACCCTGCCCCGCGGCATGGTCCTGATCGAGGAGGGGCACAACCTCGCGCTGCGGGTCATCGGCGGCAGCCGGGCCGCCAAGGCGTTTTTCTACGTGCTGATGGCCACCCGCCAGCATTTTCTCTGGATGGTCAGTTTCCGCAAGACCCCCTGGGAGCGGATGAACCATCAGCTTGAGGTGTCCCGCTACTTCACCCACCAGGTCACCACCCTGCTCTCGGACCGACACCAGCTGCGCGAGGTGCTGATGATCCGCCAGCGCACCTCGGGCTATCCACTTATCTTTCTTGGCGATTCCGCCGAGCAGGACAAAGACGAAAAACCGACGGGCCAGGACGTCCTGGCCGAGCGCTTTTTCAAGGAACTCTACGCCGCCAGCCGCGGCGACATTGAAGCGGCCATTTACTACTGGCTGCTGTGCCTGGAGTACGACGAGGCCTCCGGCGCCATCCGCGCCTGCCACCTCGGCGACATCGACCATGGTTTTCTGCGCAATCTCGAGGCCAAGTACCACTTCTCGCTGGCCGAAATCCTCGGCCACGGTGTGCTCTCCGCCGCCGAGCATGCCCGGATTTTCCGCCTCGACCCCCTGGAGAGCCGACTGCAGCTCGACTACCTGGCGAGCCTCAACCTGCTGGTTTCCGGCGGGCTCGAGGAAGACGGCCTGCCCGGCCCCTGGTCGGTCAACCCCATCTTCCACGGCGCGGTGACCGCCACCCTGGAAGCCAAGCATATCCTCTACTGAGGAGAGAGCCCGTGAAAGACGATACCCTGCGCACGATCATCGAGCAGTTTTCCCTCTGGCGCCTGGCGCTCGCGGCGGCCTTTTTCCTGCTCACCTGGCTTTTTCTGCGGCTGCTCGCCCACGCTGCCGACGGCCTGGCGGAAAAATTTCCCCGTTACCGGCTGTTCATCGCCAGCCTCTTCCCGGTACTACGGCTCGGCATCTGGATCGGCGCCTTCGCCTTTGTGGTCTTCGCGGTCTTCAGCCCGCCGCTCAACACCATCATCGCCATCAGCGCCTCGGCGGGCCTGGCCATCGGCCTGGGTGCGCAGGATCTGATCAAGAACCTGATCGCCGGGGTGCTGATCCTCTTCGACCGCCCCTTCCAGGTCGGCGACATGATCGAGGTCGGCGACCATTACGGCGAAGTCACCAATATCGGCCTGCGCTCCATCTGCATCCGCACCTTCGGCGACAGTGCCGTGACCCTGCCCAATGCCATGGTCCTTGGCCAGGCAGTCTCCAACTCCAACTCGGGAGCCCTCGACGAAATGGTCGAGGTGGAATTCAGCCTCCCGGCCCACGTCGATGTGCAGCTGGCCAAGGCGTTGGCCTGGGAGGCGGCGGCCTGTTCCCCCTACGCTTTTCTGAAAAAACCGGTCAAGGTCATGATCGAGGACAGCTTTGACCGCACCTTCCTCACCCGGCTCAAGATCAAGACCTACGTGCTGGATGTCCGCTATGAGCGCCTGCTGGCCAGCGACATCAGCGAGCGGTTCAAAACGGCCCTGGTCGAACAGGGGATGATCTCCGAAAAGACCGTGCTCGGCCTGCTGCCGGCCCAGTCCCGCTGAGTATGAGGAGGTTCGAGAATATTGTACCCCCTCCCCCTTTGCCCCCGCCGGAGCGAAGGGGATGTTTTGGGATCAGCCGCGAGGTTGAGCAAAGCGAATGTGAGCGGTCCCCAAGCATCTGCGCAGCGCAGGGAACCCGCCGCAGGCGGGCGGGGGCAACGGGGGTGCCCTTTTGATCCAAACTTTTGGGCAAGCAAAAGTTTGGTCGCCGTCAGGGGGCGAGTCCCCTGAATGACACCCTTTCGAATACGGATAAGGCATGCAAGAGGTACCCAGCATCCGCATACGAAAAACCAACGACCAACCAGTCAACGAAAAAGGCGAATACGTCCTCTACTGGATGATCGCCTTCCGCCGCACCGGCTGGAACTTCGCCCTGCAGCGCGCCGTCGAACAGGCCAGGGAACTCAACCGCCCGCTGCTCATCCTCGAAGCGCTGCGCTGCGACTACCCCTGGGCCAGTGACCGCCTGCACGCCTTCATCCTGCAGGGGATGGCCGACAACGCCCGGCGCCTGGCCAGCCGCCCGGCCCTCTACCACCCCTACGTGGAGCCGGAAAAAGGCGCCGGCAAGGGGCTGCTGCTGGCCCTGGCCGAACCGGCGTGCCTGGTGGTGACCGACGATTTCCCGGCCTTTTTCCTGCCCCACATGATCAAAGCCGCCGCCGGAAAGCTGCCGGTTCTCCTCGAGGCGGTGGACAGCAACGGCCTGCTGCCGCTGCGCGCCGCCGAGCGCGACTACCCCAGCGCCTACGCCTTTCGCCGCTTTCTGCAAAAAGAGCTGCGCGGCCATCTGAACGAGCTCCCGGGAAAAGACCCCCTGCAGGGGGCAGGGCTGCCGATGCTGAAGCAGCTGCCCGCTGCCATCGCCAGGTGCTGGCCGGCGGCCTCTCCAGACCTGCTGGCCGCCAAGCCCGAGGCTCTGGCAAAGCTCCCCCTCGATCACGGGGTAGCCGTCGCTCCCGTCACTGGCGGCACTCTGGCCGCCCGCCGCCAGCTGACCCGTTTTCTGGACGAGCGCCTGGCCGATTACGCCGAGCACCGCAACGAGCCGGAGCGCGAGGTGACCAGCGAACTCTCCGCCCACCTGCATTTCGGGCACCTTTCGGTGCACGAGATCTTCGACCGCCTGAGCGAACGGGAGAACTGGTCCATCGGCGATCTCTCGCCCGACGCCAAGGGCAAGCGCGAAGGCTGGTGGGGGATGAGCCGGCCGGCCGAGGCCTTTCTCGACCAGCTGGTCACCTGGCGCGAGCTCGGCTACAACTGCTGCGCTTTTCGCACCGATTACCAGCATTTCGCTTCCCTCCCCGACTGGGCCAGGCAGACCCTCGAAGAGCACGAGTCCGACCCGCGCCCCTACCTCTACACCCTGGAGGAATTCGAGCGAAGCGCAACCCACGACCCGCTGTGGAACGCCGCCCAATTGCAGCTGGTGCGGGAGGGGAAAATGCACAACTACCTGCGCATGCTCTGGGGAAAGAAGATCCTGGAATGGACCCGCACGCCCCGGGCGGCGCTCGAGGTGATGACCGAGCTCAATAACAAGTACGCCCTCGACGGCCGCGACCCCAACAGCTACAGCGGCATCTTCTGGTGCCTGGGGCGCTACGACCGCCCCTGGGGCCCGGAGCGCCCGATCTTCGGCAAGATCCGCTACATGAGCTCGGAGAACACGGCCCGCAAGTTCCCGCTGGGCCGCTACCTGCGCCGATACACCCCCTGACCCCATCCCTCCGCCCTTCCGCCGGCCCCAAGAAAATTCATCCTATCGACTGAATTAATTACCAGAATTGTTATAATTTCGACAACACCTCAGCCGCCACCAACCTGCCAGGGGAACATGGATTCTGTCGACCCGCAAAAAATCGCTCAGCGAGCCTCCGAGGTCAGCTTCCGCTGCCTGCTGGAGAACGCTGCGGAAAGCGTCCTGGTGGTGGATCGGCTCGGCCGGATCGTCTGGACCAACCAGCGCACCAGCGAGCTGTTCGGCTACCGCTGCGAGGAGATGCTCGGCCAGCGTGTGGAAATGCTCCTGCCCGAACGCCATCGCCAGGCGCACCTGGAACATCGCGCAAGCTATATGGCCGAACCCCGCAACCGGCCGATGGGCAAGGGGCTGGAGCTTGCCGCACGGCGCAGCGACGGCAGCGAATTCCCCGTGGAGATCTCCCTCAGCCATTCCCGCGGCGAGGAGGGGCTGCAGGTGATGGCCATCGTCACCGACATCACCCGGTTGAAGCAGGCGGAAACCGCCAGGGAGCAGTTCAGCAAGCAGCAATTGGCGGCCAAGGAGGAGCAGATCCGCACCCTGGAGCGCCTGAGCAAAGGACCGGAGGTCAGCGTTACCGCCCAGTTGCTGGAGGTGGCTCCCCTGGCGCGGTATGCCCCCACCGTTTTCGAGGAGCTGGTTCGTGATTATTCCCGGGGGATGGAGATGGCGCTGGAGATGCGGATCTATAAAAAGGACCCGCCTCTGAGTGAGGTGCTGCGTGAACTGGCGGAAAGGATTGCATTTTTAAAGGGAACGCCCCGCGATGTGGTCGACATCCATCGGGCCGCCCTGCAGCATGTCAGCAGGCAGGCCCAGCCGCCGAAAATTCAGGGCTATGTCGAGGAGGGGCATCTGTTGCTTGTGGAATTGATGGGCTATCTGGCATCCAGCTACCGGCACTACGCCATCGGCACCCTGCGGCCCGCCAAGGATGCCGGGAGGACATGACAAGGGGGAGCACATGCCGAACAAGTACCTGCTGAAACTCTTCGTCACCGGCAAGACGCCCAGGTCGGAGCTCTCCATCGCCAACCTGAAAAGGATTTGCGACCACAATCTGGATGACCGCTACCACCTGGTGATCATCGATGTTCTGGAGCGCCCCCAACTGGCCGAGGAGGAAAAAATCCTCGCCACGCCGACCCTGATCAAGGAGCTTCCGCCCCCCAGACGCCGCATCATTGGGGATTTGTCCGACACCGAGAAAGTTCTTGCCGGACTGGATCTGCATAGACCTTGAAGGTTTTGAAAGGATGGAAGGTTATGACGAACTCCACTGGGATCGAAAAGCTGGTCACCCACATCCCCGGGTTCGATCTGATTGCCGAAGGAGGGCTGCCCAAAGGCCGCACCACGCTGGTTTCGGGAACCGCCGGCAGCGCCAAGACAGTTCTGGCCTGCCAGTTTCTGGCCGCGGGGCTGGTTCATGCCGACGAGCCCGGGGTGTTTGTCACTTTCGAGGAGCCCCCCGAGGACATCCGCCGCAACATGCACAGCCTGGGCTGGGCCTTGAAGGATTGGGAAGCACAGGAGAAGTGGGCGTTCGTCGACGCTTCCCCGGACCCCGCGGAGGAGCTGATCGAAGCCGGCAGCTATGATTTCGGCGCGCTGCTGGCCCGGGTGGAGCACGCGGTGCGCAAAGTCGGCGCCAAGCGGGTGGTGATGGATTCCATAGGCGCCATTTTCACCAAATTCACCGACCGGGCCATGGTTCGCCGCGAGCTGTTCCGCACCGCAACGGTTCTGAAGCAGTTGGAGGTCACCGCCCTGCTGACCGCCGAGCGCACCGAAGAGTACGGCGAGATCGCCCGCTTCGGGGTGGAGGAGTTCGTCGCCGACAACGTGGTCATCCTGCGCAACGCCCTGGAGGGCGAGAAACGGCGTCGCACCATCGAAATCCTCAAGTTCCGCGGCACCCCGCACCAGAAAGGGGAGTGGCCCTTCACCATCGTTCCGGGCGAGGGGATGGTGGTGCTGCCCCTGTCGGCCATCGAATTGAGTCAGCGCTCCTCCAACATCCGCATTACCTCGGGCAACCACGAACTGGACCGGATGTGCGGCGGCGGTTTCTACCGCGACTCGGTCATTTTGGTCTCCGGGGCCACCGGAACCGGCAAGACCCTGCTGGTGACCGAGTTTCTCGCCGGAGGCACCGCCAACGGCGAGCGCTGCCTGCTGCTGGCCTTCGAGGAGAGCCGGGAGCAGATCTTCCGCAACGCCACCGGCTGGGGGGTGGACTTCGAGCGCATGGAAAACGAGGGCAAACTCAAGGTCATCTGCGTCTACCCGGAGGTGGCCAGCCTCGAGGAGCACCTGATCGACATGAAAAAGATCATCGAGGAGTTCCAGCCCAACCGGGTGGCCATCGACAGCCTCTCCGCCCTGGAGCGGGTGGCCACGCTGAAGAGCTTCCGCGAATTCATCATCGGCGTCACCTCCTTCATCAAACACCAGGAGATCGCCGGGCTGTTCACCTCCACGGCGCCGACCCTGCTGGGGGGCACCTCGGTGACCGACGCCCACATCTCGACCATCACCGATTCGATCATCCTGCTGCGCTACGTGGAGATGTACGGGGACATCCGCCGGGGGCTGACGGTGCTCAAGATGCGGGGGTCGATGCACGACAAGGAGATCCGCGAGTTCACCATCGACGGACAGGGGATGCACATCGGCACCCCCTTCCGGGGAGTCACCGGGATTCTGGGAGGCAACCCGACCCAGATGGCCGCCGGCGAACTGGAACGGCTCGGCGAGCTGTTCAAGGACTCGTAAACGCGGCGCGTAACGGTTCCAGGAATCGGGTGGAGGGCTTATGAAATACCAGATGCCCAATGATCAATACCCGCTGGCCGAACTTGAGCAGATGCTGCAGGCCAGCGAGAATCGCTTTTGCAGCATCATCGACAAATCCGCCGACGCCATACTGATCATCGACGAACAGGGGCTGATCCGCTTCGCCAACCCGGCCTGCTGGACATTGTTCGGCCGCCCCCCCCAGGAGCTTCTGGGAGAGGCTTTCGGCTATCCGATTTCCGGGGGAGAAGCCATTGAGATCGAGGTCATCGGCAAAAACCAGCCGCCGGGGATCGTGGAAATGATGGTGGTGGAGACCGAATGGGAAGGCGAAAAGGCGCTGCTGGCGACCCTGCGGGACATCACCCGGCGGAAAAACCTGGAAAGGGAGCTGAAGGAGGCCCTGGAGGAGTCGGAACAGGCCCGCAACCGCATCGACACCATCCTCCGCTCGGTGGCCGAAGGGTTGATAGTGACCGATGATGCCAACCGGGTCCTGCTGATGAACCAAGCCGCAGAGCTGATGCTCGGCGTCGCCTGCCGAGAAGTCAAGAACAGCCCGATCGAAGATCTGTTCCAGGACCAGGAGGTCAAAATCAAGTTTCTCGTTCACCTGGGCAAACGCCCCGGCAGGCGTTTCGACTTCAGGCTCCCCGGCAGGGACCCGAAGCATCCGGTCTACATCCAAGCCAAGGCGTCACCCATTTCGGATCGGGAAGGGCAAAAACTCGGGCTGATCACCATCTTGCAGGATGTTACCCAGGAGCGGGAAATCGAACACATGAAAAGTGAATTCGTCTCCCTGGCCGCCCATGAGCTCGGCTCTCCACTGACCTCCATCGTCGGCTTTTCCGAGGTCCTGCTCGCCAAGCCCGACATCTCCCCGAAAGAACAGCGCCGCTACATCGAAATCATCAGGGACCAGGGCTTCGCCATGGGTGAGATCATCGGCAGTTTTCTGGACATCTCCCGCATCGAGGCGGGCCAACCGCTCCCCCTCAGCAAAGGGCTGTATACCCCCTCGGACCTGATGAAAAAGGCCGAACCGTTCCTTCGGCTCCACCAGGGGAACTACCAGTTTGAAGTGGATCTGGTCGCAAGCGACACCTACCTGATCGTGGACCGCAAACGCATGCGGCAGGTGCTGGTCAACCTGCTCAGCAACGCCGTCAAATATTCGGACCCGGGAACCACCATCCGGATTGTCGGTCGCCCGGAGGGGAGCGGCTACCGCATCGAGGTCAGGGACCAGGGGATCGGCATGTCCGAGGAGCAGCGAGAGAAGATTTTCGACAAATTCTACCGCGCCGACACCTCGGACACCGCGGTCAGCGGGATGGGCCTTGGCATGAGCATCGTCAAGTACATCGTCGAGGCCCACGGGGGCAGCCTCGGCGTGGAAAGCGCCCTGGGCCGCGGGACTACCGTATGGTTCGCGGTTCCCGGCGCGCCCAGGTAACGACGAACCCTTGCGTTCAGGAGTGAAGCCAGGTGAAGAAAATCCTGATAATCGAGGACCGGCCCGAAATCTGCCTGCTGGTGGAAACGGCCCTGGCCAGATTCGGGCAGGTTTTCCTGCGCTCGGACAATGCCACTCAGGGGGTGGAAATGGCGAAGCGGGAGAAACCCGACCTCATCATTCTCGATCTCATGTTGCCCGGAAGCCTGGACGGCCTCGCGGCCGCCCGCACCCTGAAGCAGTCCGCCGAAACCATGGGTTGCCCGATACTGGCCATGAGCGCAAAAATCTCCGGCGATGAAATCCCCGACTCGCTGGTTGGCTGGGTGGACGATTTCATCGCCAAGCCCTTTGTCCTCAAGGAACTTCAGGAGAAAGCCGAACGCCTGGTTTGAGGAACAGAGGCCCCGCCCGACGCTGCGCCAAAGAAAAACCCGGCCGAATGGGCCGGGTCGGGACTCGCCTGTCATTTCAGAACTGAACAGCCGCGCTTCGACAGGTGGACGGGACCCGCTGCCTGTTCGGCAGCGTAACGTCGGTGCCTCGGCCATTGCTGGCTTCAAAGGCTCCTTAGAAAGGAGGTGATCCAGCCGCAGGTTCCCCTACGGCTACCTTGTTACGACTTCACCCCAGTTACCGACCATACCATAAGCGGCTGCCTCCCGAAGGTTAGCCCACCGATTTCAGGTACAATCGACTCCCGTGGTGTGACGGGCGGTGTGTACAAGGCCCGGGAACGTATTCACCGCGCCATGCTGATGCGCGATTACTAGCGATTCCAACTTCATGGAGTCGAGTTGCAGACTCCAATCCGAACTGAGACCGGCTTTTTGGGATTGGCTCCACCTCGCGGTCTTGCTTCCCTTTGTACCGGCCATTGTAGCACGTGTGTAGCCCTGGACATAAGGGCCATGAGGACTTGACGTCATCCCCACCTTCCTCCGGTTTAACACCGGCAGTCTCCTTAGAGTGCCCAACTTAATGATGGCAACTAAGGACAAGGGTTGCGCTCGTTGCGGGACTTAACCCAACATCTCACGACACGAGCTGACGACAGCCATGCAGCACCTGTCACCGATCCAGCCGAACTGACCCCTATGTTTCCATAGAGTACGATCGGGATGTCAAACCCAGGTAAGGTTCTTCGCGTTGCGTCGAATTAAACCACATGCTCCACCGCTTGTGCGGGCCCCCGTCAATTCCTTTGAGTTTTAGCCTTGCGGCCGTACTCCCCAGGCGGGGTACTTAATGCGTTAGCTTCGGCACCGCAGGGGTCAATACCCGCGACACCTAGTACCCATCGTTTACGGCGTGGACTACCAGGGTATCTAATCCTGTTTGCTCCCCACGCTTTCGCGTCTCAGCGTCAGTATCGGTCCAGGTAGCCGCCTTCGCCACCGGTGTTCCTCCGAATATCTACGGATTTCACCCCTACACTCGGAATTCCACTACCCTCTCCCGTACTCAAGTCATCCAGTTTCCAATGCACTTCCCAGGTTGAGCCCGGGGCTTTCACATCAGACTTAAATGACCGCCTGCACGCGCTTTACGCCCAATAATTCCGAACAACGCTTGCACCCTCCGTATTACCGCGGCTGCTGGCACGGAGTTAGCCGGTGCTTCCTTTGAGGGTACCGTCAGCCCTGCCGGATATTAACCGACAGGGGGTTCTTCCCCTCTGACAGAGCTTTACGACCCGAGGGCCTTCATCACTCACGCGGCGTTGCTGCGTCAGGCTTTCGCCCATTGCGCAAAATTCCCCACTGCTGCCTCCCGTAGGAGTCTGGACCGTGTCTCAGTTCCAGTGTGGCTGATCATCCTCTCAGACCAGCTACCCATCGAAGCCTTGGTAGGCCATTACCCCACCAACTAGCTAATGGGACGCGGACTCATCCGATGACAGTAGGCCCGAAGGTCCCCACCTTTTCCCGCAGGCTCCGAAGAGCCCGTGGGCTTATCCGGTATTAGCACTCCTTTCGGAATGTTATCCCAGATCACCGGGTAGATTATCCACGTGTTACTCACCCGTGCGCCACTTTCCTCACCCCGAAGGGTGATTCACGTTCGACTTGCATGTGTTAAGCACGCCGCCAGCGTTCGTTCTGAGCCAGGATCAAACTCTCCAGTTGATGAACTGTATAGATTGATTCTGTTTTGTCAGATTGACGTCTTTCCCGCCATCTGTCTCAAGCGTCGACTGTTCAGTTTTCAAAGAGCAGACTTCTCCCTCTACATCTACTGTTTCATTATCCCCCCGAACAGGAATTTTGTCAATTTTTCGCATATTTAAGCTAATTAGAGATGCCCGGACAGGTAAGGATCAGGGTAGGTTCGCCCCCAAAAAAGAGGGGCAGGCGGGCCCCCTCCAAGTCCCGCCTGCCCCTTCACTGCATGATCATCGACAAGAACTTAGAAAATTTGGAAGGGCGACTCTAAAAACGGCCCCAGAGGAGGCAGGCCCTGCAGCTGCCGCCCGAATTTGCCGACGGGAGGGATTCGCATCAGGTTGTCCTCGGCCTCGCCGTCCCGGTTGAAATCAAACACGAAGTTTTCATTAAGCAGGTGGCCGTTGGGGACAAACAGTTCCGGATGGTCGAAGGGGGCCTTCTCCCAGCGGACCCGCTCGTCGGTGAGCGCCTTCATAAATGCCACCAGGGCCTTTTCTTCCGCATCCGTCAGACCGAGGGGGACGATGTCCGGATCGAGATTCTCGATGTTTTCCTGGTGGAACCCGAAGGGCGCAAAGGCGCCCTTGTCATAGAATTCCACCACCTGCTCCAGGTTCAGGAAGCCGCCGCTGTGGAAGTAGGGCCCGGTCAGTTCGGCGTTGCGCACCGAGGGCACTTTGAAGGCGCCGTCCACTGCTACCCGCTCGCCGGGAACGATAGGGCCAGGGACTTCAAAATTGTTCGGATCGAAATTGAACTGGTCGATTTTCGGACCATCGACTTCCTGGCGGGCGAAGGAGAGGGGGAACCCGGCCAGATCTGCACCGACACCCAGGTCTTCGGTGGTCTTGCGCACACCGATGTTGTAGAAACCGCCGTCATAGACCGCCACCTGGTTATTCCCCATGACCATGCGCTCGATGGCCTCTTCGTTGCCGTCGGGCTGGTTGGCGCGCAGCCGGACCGAGGCGCCGGTGAACTCGGCACCGTCGTGGCAATTGATGCATCTGCCCTTGGTCAGAAAGACCTCCAGGCCGTGCTTCTCCTGCTCGTTCAGGGCATGGTCATTGCCCGCCGCGAAGTGATCGAAGGGGGTCTGATCGGAGACCAGCGTCGCTTCATAGAGCTGGATGGCCAGGCCCCAGAACAGGGAGAAGTTGGCCTCCATCTGGGTGAAGGCGCCGACGTCCGGGATATTGATCTGGGCGTTGGAAGACCAGTATTTGGGGTGGAAGGCCTTCTGGATCAGGGCCTTGTAGCTGGTATTGAGCCCCTTGCCCGACCAGTGCCGCAACCCGCTCAGGACGCTGTCCTGAAAACTTACCTGCTGTTTGGCCAGCGGCTGTTTGGCCAGCAATTTACGACCGATAAAGGGGAATTTCCTCCCGTCGCAGGACATCTCGAAGGGACTTTCCGGCGGTCCCACCGCCTGAGAGGCGAGGCTGGCGTTTTTCAGGGTGACCTGTACCAGGTTTACGCCGCCGCCGGAGTTGGCGACGTAGATCCCCACGTTGGGATCGACGATCCCCCGCAGGCCCAGGGGGTTCACGCCGTTGAACAGGTTGTTGGCGCGGCCGTCCCAGAAATTGCGGTGATTGAACACGGCGTTGATGACCGAGGGGGTATGCCGGGGCTCGACCCGCCGGGTCTTGACACCCCGGACCTGAAAAATGTCATCCAGAGGGGTGCAAAGCTCGACGCAATCCTCTTCGGGAGCTTTCCAGAGGAAGCGCTTGGTGGTGCACTTGAGGCCATCGAACTGGCGATGGAACACCCCCTGCGAGGAGGCGACGTCGTTGAATTCCCGGGGGAAGAAAAAGTCCTGCTTGTTCAGGGTGTAGTTGGGGCCGCCACCGCCGGTGCGGGTGACGTCGAACAGGGGCGGATCAGGTTCCTCGGGGTCAAGAAGCCCCGGGGTCAGCTGGTTTTTGGCCCGATTGTCGACCCCCGCATGGAAATGACAACTGGCGCAAGCTTGGACTTCGTCGCTGCCCGCCTGCATGTCCCAGAAAAAGGCCTTGCCCAGTTGGATGGCGGCCTGGCGGTCCGTCACGTAGTCATTGAGATCCGGTGGCTCCGGCACCACGACGTTCGCCAAGGGCCCCGGGGCCAGCATCCGCAGGTCCCCATCCGAGAGGGTGCGGCCCGCGAAGGCCGTTGGCGGCAGGCACATCGTCACCGCCAGCAACATTCCAACTACTCGTGCAAGCTGCTTTTTCACGGTCTCCTCCTTTGGTTAAAAGAGGGCATCCAATCACATGTCCAGCTCTGCCCCCTCCTGGCATCAAGACACGGTGATAAATTCTCACCCTTAGGAATTAGCAATCAAATGGCCACCCGGGTCCCTTAAATGATCAGGCCACACCTCAGCCGGACGTTTTTACTTCTAACATCAGGACAACCGTGCGAAAATACTTGAAAGAAAAGCAGGAAGTTTGGCATTTTCTTATGCTGTCTCCCGTTGGCGACAACTAATGCACCAAAAATGCCATTTAATATTTTTGTTAATTTTTCCATGACTTAGCTCAAACCACTGGTTGAGCCTGGGAATCCTATCCCGTATTTTTTGTAAAATTTCCTTACGCTATCCCTGGCGAAGGATTTACACTTTTCACAACACCTGGAAGGCTCAAAAAACATTGGAGACGGGTCGCAATCAAGTCATCCTCTGATGACCGGCAGATGGGTTTCGGGCACGAGCGCTGCGGCCGTTTCGCTCTTGACAATTCCCGTCTTCAAGCTATGGTCATATAGGGCTAAGCCCAGGTTTTCATTGAACTCACCGGGGCTATGAAACTTCGCTTTCTCGGCACCAGAGGACTGCTGGAAGTCGCCAGCCACCGACATCCCCGGCACAGTTCGCTGCTGATTCACAATGGGCAGCATCGGCTGCTGGTCGACTGTGGAGCCGACTGGCGCGAAGACTTCAGGAGTCTAATGCCACAGGCGATCGTGCTCACCCACGCCCATCCCGACCATGCCGACGGACTGAGCGAAGGCGCCCCCTGCCCGGTCTATGCCACCGCCGAAACCTGGGAGGCGCTGGCCGATTATCCCGTGGCAAACCGGGAACTGCTCCATCCCGGCAGGCCGATACTAATTCAAGGGGTTTGGCTGGCCCCCCGGCCGGTGCGCCACTCCCCCAGGGTATCGACCATCGGCCTGCGCATCCGCGGAGACAAGGGCGACTTTTTCTACGCCCCCGACCTGATCGGCATCCCCGGTCCCCGCAGGGCCCTGCAGGGTGTAAGCCTGTACATCGGTGACGGTTCGAGCTTTACCGGTGCGCTGACCAGGGAGGAAAATGGCCAACGCTACGGCCACGCCCCGATTCCCGACCAGCTGCGCTGGTGCGCCGAACAGGGGGTCGCCGAGGCCATTTTCACCCACTGCGGCGAAGAAATCGTCGCAGGAGACGAAGCGCAGGCGATCAGCGAACTCGAAACCTGGGGTCGCAAGTTCGGGGTGCGGGCCCGCCTGGCCTTTCACGGTCTGGAACTGGACTGGTAGTCCCCGATTTATTTCAGAGGAGCAGGCGATGGAACTGGATGGGAAAAAGATTGCAGTGCTGGCCGAAGATCTCTACGAGGACCTGGAACTCTGGTACCCGGTGCTGAGGTTTCGCGAAGCGGGAGCGGAGGTCACCATCGTCGGTCCCGAGAAAAAGGAGTACACCTCCAAGAACGGTTACCCGGTCAAGGCCGACGTGGCCGCCGACCAGGTGCGGGCGGCCGACTTCGACGCGGTGATCGTCCCCGGCGGGTATGCCCCGGACCGGATGCGCCGCCACCGGGTGATGGTCGACCTGGTGCGGGAGGCCGCCGAGCAGGGCAAGGTGGTCGCCGCCATCTGTCACGGCGGCTGGATGCTCTCCTCTGCCGGGATCGTCAAGGGGCGGCAGATGACGGGCTTTTTCGCCATCCGCGACGACATGGTGCATGCCGGGGCCGAATTCTTCGACCGTGAAGTGGTCCGCGACGGCAACCTGATCACCTCGCGCATCCCCAAGGATCTGCCCGCCTTCTGCCGAACCATCCTCGAGGCCCTCGCCGGCTGAACCGCAACTCCGCGGCCACCAGAATTTTCGCGCATCCGCTGCGGATGCGCTTTTTTCATCCGCCAGCCGATTCGGGACCGCCGTCCTCAGAGCCTCAGCCCCTGCAGGAACTCGAGCAGACACTCGTTGAAGGCGTCGGGGCGCTCCAGGTTGACCATGTGCCCCGCCCCGGTGATCAGACAGCGGCGCGCCCCCGGTATCCCTGCAGCGAGGACCCGGCTCTGTTCCACCGGCACCGCGCGATCCTTTTCGGCGCCGATGACCAGGGCCGGTATCCGGAAACCTGGCAGCCGCTCGGTATAATCAGGACGGTCCCGCATGGCCAGCATCCCGCCCGCCAGCCCCTGGGGGTCGGTCTGCCGCATCCAGCTTGTCACCCGATCCACCAGTTGCGGGTTCTCCTCCAGGGTCTGCTCGGCAAACAGCAGGTCGGCAAAGGTCTCTTCCACCACGCCCCGCTGCCCGGCCAGGGCCTGCTCGGCCATGATTGTGCGCTTGGAGCGTCCCGCGTCGTCATCCGCGCCGGCCCGGGTAACAAGGAACATGGCTGCGACCAGTCGCTCGGGGTGGCGCTCCAGAAGGTTCAGTAGGACATATCCCCCCATGGACATGCCGCCAACCGCCGCCCGCCGGATCCCCAGCCGGTCCAGAAGGGCGATCAGGTCGTCGGCGAACCTGGCCATCGAATACCCCTCTGCAGGCGCTTCGCTCTCACCAAACCCCCGCAAATCCGGGGTAATGACCCGAAACCCGGCCCCTGCCAGGGCGGCGCGTTGCGGAGACCACATGTTTCGGTTCAAGGGATAGCCGTGAACCAGCAGAACGGCCGGCCCAGAGCCGGCCTCCTCATAGGCCAGACTGACACCGTCAATAGAGTAGCGCATGCATACCTCCTTTCCGAAACCGCCCCCGAAACCGGCTCGATGGAACTCCTGCGAAATTCCGTCAACCCAACCGGCCGGCGATCATGTCCAAGTTTATCCCAGAAACGGCTCGCCGTCGCACCCGGCAAACGCAAAAAGGGGCCGAAGCCCCTTTTTGCCGCTGCAACGAACCTATGTGAAAGATAAAGGAATTACAGGAAGCCGAACTTCTTCATCCGGTAGCGGAAGGCATCGATCCCGAGGTTGAGCTTTTTCGCCGCCTTGGACTGGTTGCCGTCGGAAACCTCCAGCGACTGGCGGATCAGCTCACGCTCCACATCCTCGATGTCGATCCCTTCGGGGGGGAGATTGAAGCTGATGGGCCCAGCCCCGGTGCCCCTGGTTTTGGCGACGATTTCCTGGGGCAGGTGCTCGAGCAGCAGGGTCTCCTCGTTCTCGAGAATGATCGCCCGTTCGATGATGTTCTTCAGTTCGCGGATATTGCCCGGCCAGCTGTAATCGACCAGGAACTTCTCGGCCATTTTGGAGATGCTTTTCACCCCCTTGGCGAATTCCCGGTTGAAATGATTGATGAAATGCTGGGCCAGGGGGATGATGTCCTCGCGCCGCTCGCGCAGCGCCGGCAGGTAGATGGGAATGACCTGGATGCGGTAATAGAGGTCGGTGCGGAAGGTCCCCTCCTCCATCGCCTTGACCAGGTCCTTGTTGGTGGCGGAGATGATGCGCACATCGACGTGGACATCCTTGGTGCCGCCGATGCGCCGGAAGCTGCGCTCCTCGAGCACCCGCAGCAGCTTGGCCTGCATCCCCATTTCCATGTCACCGATCTCGTCGAGGAACAGGGTCCCGCCGTCGGCCATTTCAAAGAGGCCCTTCTTCTGGGCCTTGGCGTCGGTGAAGGCGCCCTTTTCATGCCCCATCAACTCGCTCTCGAGCAGGGTCTCGGGCACGGCCGCGCAGTTGATGGCCATGAAGGGCTGATCGGCGCGGGCACTCTCATAGTGGATGGCCTTGGCGATCAGCTCCTTGCCGGTGCCGCTTTCGCCCTGGATCAGGATGGTGCTGGCGTCGCTGCGGGCAACTTTCTCGACCATGGTCAGCACGTTCTTCATGTGCCGGCTCTCGCCGATGATGTTGGCAACGCCGTACTTGCGGGTCTGCTGGGATCGCAGGTGCGCCACTTCGCGCTTGAGCTCCCCGGTCTCCAGGGCCTTCTTGATGACGATGGCCAGTTCGTCCAGGTTGAAGGGCTTGTTGATGTAATCGTAGGCCCCCATGCGCATCGCCTTGACCGCGGTCTCCAGCACGCCGAGCGCGGTGACCATGATGACGATCACCTCCTCGTCCATCTCCTTGATCCGCTCGAGCACATCCAGCCCGTTGATGCCTGGGAGCTGAATGTCGAGCAGCACCAGGTCCGGGGCGTCTTCCCGGACCAGTTTCAGGGCATCCTCGCCGCTGCCGGCGGTGACGACCTCGTACCCCTGCTTCTTCAGGTTCTGCTCAAGGGACCAGCGAATCAGATGCTCGTCGTCGACAACCAGAATCCTATGATGGCGCACCGTTGTCCCCTTTCATGGCATTTAATTGCCCTTCGGCTGCGGGCAGCTCTATGGTGAAGGTCGTCCCCTCGCCAACCTTGCTTTCCACCCGGATCGACCCGCCGTGCTGCTCGAGCAGCTGCCGGCAGATGGGCAGACCCAGGCCGGTCCCCTGCGTCTTCGTCGTGAAAAAGGGTACGAAGATCTTTTCCAGTTCCTCGGCAGGGATGCCTTTGCCCGAATCGGTCACCTGCACCCTGCCGAAAGACTTTCCATCGTGGCGAATCCCGTCGGTCTGCACCAGCAGGGTCCCGCCGTCACTCATAGCCTGGATGGCGTTGATGATGATGTTGAACAGCACCTGCTGGATCTGCTTCTGGTCGGCCCAGACGAGCGGCATGTCCCGGGTCAGTTCCTTAACCCGATGGATGTTGCGCGCCTCGGGGTGCTGGGCGACGAAAAACAGGGTGTTCTTCACCAGCGCGTTGAGATCGACGTAACCGAACTCGGGTTTGCCCGGTCGGCCGAAATACAACAGGTCGGTGGCCGTTTTGTTGAGCCGGGCGATCTGTTCCAGAACCTGGCTGACGATCTCCCGGCGTGGGTCGGCGGGGTCGAAATCATCGGCCAAAACCGAGATCGCGCTGCTGATCCCCGCCAGAGGGTTTTTGATTTCATGGGCGATGCCCGTGGCCATCTCCCCCACCGAGGCCAGCCGGTCGGCTCGCTCCATCTGCTGGTAATGGTAATGCTCGAGCTCCTTGCGGGCCCTCTGCAGCTTGTTGACCATCGAGTTGAAACTGCGCATCAGGCTCCCCATTTCGTCCGAGGAGCGCGGGAAGGTGCGCACGGTCAGGTCTCCAGCCTCCACCTGGGCCATGCGGTTGGCCAGGATCTGCATGGGGCGCTTGACCAGCCGCAAAAGGATGAACGAGCCGCTGGCCGACAGCAGGATGATGATGACAATGGTCGACAACATGAAAAACTGCGAAGAGTCTCGCAGTTTGGATGCCGTGTCGGCGAGCGAGTAGTTGACCTGCAAAACCCCGAGCACCTGGTTGCCGGAGCGATGGCAGAAAGCGCAGCGCTGCTCCGCCAGGATCGGCTTGACGATCCCCAGGACTTCCTGGCCGCTGCTGCGGAAGATGCCGACCAGGTTTTTTCCCCGGAACAATTCCAGGTCATCCCGACCCACCCGCGTGCCGATCTCCTCCGGGCGGGCCGAGCGCAGGATCCTCCCATCGGGGTGGAAAATCCTGACGTCGGAGAGGTTATGGTTGCGCCCCACCATTTCGAGAATGGTCTGCACCTCGGCGCTGTTGCCGACCTGCATGGAATTGAAGATCGACTTTTCCACCGTGGACAGCAGCAGCTCGGCGCTCTGGCGGGTCGAACTGATCAGGTGGCGCTGCTCGCGGTTGATGTGAAACAGCGTAAACGTCCCGATCCCCACGGTCAGCAGGAGAATGTTCAGCAGAATGACCCGGCTGATGAGACTTTTGAAAATCAACGCCGCTCCCTGGTACCCATCGGCCGGGGCCGGAGGTTATTTCTTTTTCTGCAATACCCGCTCGGCCGCCTCGACGAGGTGCCCGGCGGTCAACCCGTAGTGGGCGAGCAGTTCTTCGGCGGTTCCCGACTGACCGAACACATCCCGCAGCCCGACCCGTTCCACCGGCACCGGGTAACCCTCGGAGAGCACCTCGCAAACCGCCCCGCCCAGACCACCGACCACCGAATGCTCCTCGGCGGTGACCACGGCGCCGGTTTCCCGGGCGGCCTTGAGCACCAGGTCGACATCGAGGGGTTTGATGCTGCCCAGGTGCACCACGCGGGCGGAGACATTCCCTTCCTCAAGGATTTTCGCGGCGTCCAGCGCCTGGGCGGTCATCAGCCCAGTGGTGATGAAAGTCAGGTCGCTGCCATCGCGCAGGGTGGCGCCCCGGCCGATGGCGAAATCACATCCCCCCTCGAAAACCACGGGGACCTTCGAACGCCCCAGGCGGATGTAGACCGGCCCATGGTAGGCCGCAGCGGCACGGATGGCGGCCGCGGTTTCCGGGCCGTCGGCCGGGCAGAGCACGGTCATGTTGGGCAGGGCGCGCATGATCGCCAGGTCCTCCACCGACTGGTGGCTGCCGCCGTCCTCGCCAACGGTGATGCCGCCATGGGTGGCCACCACCTTGACGTTGAGTTTGGGATAGGCCAGCGACTGGCGGATCTGTTCGAAGGCCCTCCCGGCGGCGAACACCGCGAAGGTGGAGGCGAAGGGGATCATCCCTCCGGCGGCCAGCCCGGCGGCCATGCCTACCATGTTGGCTTCGGCGATGCCGGCGTTGAAAAAGCGTTCGGGGAATTCCTTGCCGAACATGGCGGTTTTGGTCGAACCGGAGAGGTCGGCGTCGAGCGCCACCACCCGGGAGTTCTCACGCCCCAGCTCAACCAGGGCCTTGCCGTACGCATCGCGCGTTGCGATCATTTCAGACATAAAAAATCCGTAATTGGTGATTCGTGACTCGTAATTGGTAAACGCAAAACCCCTGAAGCAGCACATGGTCATGGTGAATGGGAAGGTTTTTCAGCCAACCACCAGTCACCGGCAACCAGTTACCGATATCAGGAATGTCCCAGATGCTCGAGGGCCTGGCTGAGTTCCTCGTCGCTGGGCGGCACGCCATGGTAGCTCGCCTTGTGCTCGAAGAACGGCACCCCCTTGCCCTTTATGGTCCGGGCGATGATCATGGTCGGCTGACCTTCGGTGCGCTCGGCATCGTCCAGGGCACGGGCGATGGCCTGGATGTCGTGGCCATCCACCTCGAGCACGTGCCAGTTGAAGCCGAGAAACTTCGGTCCCAGCGGGCCGACGTTCATGACCTTGGCGACCTCGCCGTCGATCTGCAGCCCGTTCATGTCGAGGATCGCGCAGAGGTTGTCGAGCTTGAAATGGGCCGCGGCCATGGCCGCTTCCCAGACCTGTCCTTCCTGCACCTCGCCGTCGCCGAGCAGGGTATAGACCCGCGAGGACTTGCCCGAGAGGCGCAGCGCCATGGCCAGCCCCACCGCCTGGGACAGCCCCTGGCCGAGCGAGCCGGTGCAGACGTCGACGCCGGGGGTCTTGTTCATGTCCGGGTGCCCCTGGAGATGGCTGCCGAGCCGGCGCAGGGTCTTCAGATCGTCCCGGGAGAAGTAGCCGGCCTCGGCGAGGCAGGCATAAAGGGCGGGAGCGGCGTGTCCCTTGGAAAGGACGAAGCGGTCCCGGTCCTCCCAGCGCGGATTGCTCGGGTCGTGGCGCATCTGGTGAAAATACAGAACGGTCATGACATCGATGGCGGAGAGACTTCCGCCGGTATGCCCGGACCTGGCCGAATTGAGCATCTTAAGGATCTCAACCCGCAACTGGCGGGCGGTCGCTTCCAGGTCGAGGACGGCGTCTTCATTCAGCATGAAACAGCTACTCCCTTGTTGTTCTCTGGCCCCGGATAAAGGGCCGGTGGTTGGCCGCGGTTGCGGCTGATGGGCGAATTCTGCCCGAATCGGCCTACTTGTGGTCTTCGCCCACGAGGTAGGAGAGAATGATATCGTCGAGGCTCATTTCCGGGGCCTTTTCAGCGGCTTTTTCCTTGGCCGGCTCCGCCTTGGCGGGAGCGGGACCTGCCGCAACCGGCCGGGAAGGCGTTTGGCGAGCCGGCGGGGGTTCCGCCGAAGGCCGGGGGCCGGCAGCGGGGCCGGCAGCATCGGCCTCGGCCGGAGCCGGCTGGTCGACCGGGGGCGGGGGGGTCTTTTCCCTGGCAGGGGCCGGTACCTTGGCGAGGCTGGCTTCGATCCTGCTGTCGAACTCCCCGTTTTTGAGCCGTCGGAGCATGTCTTTGTGCTGCTCCTTCATCAGCTCCTCGACCACCCGGTCGAGATTGTTCACCTTGTCGAGATCGGCATAGGAGGTCTTTTTCGAGGCCAGTATGGTCCCGCCCCGATAGAGAAGGGTGACAATCTGCGGGTTTTTCCGCCCGCCGTCTTCGGTCTGTACGTGGAAGACCTCCCCCCTGTAGCGGAAATTGTGATTGAACCCTACGACCATGCCAAGCCCTTAAAAACGGTGAAAAATTGGTCTATTGTTAGCACAGTACGCGAAATGGCGCAAGACGCAAACTGGGGGATGAACAGGGGGAAAAGTTCGAGGTTCGAGGTTCGAGGTTTCCACCCCCTGCTCCCAAACCTTCAGCCCCTCTTCCCTGCCAGCAACGCCTTGACCTTGGCCACCGCCTCCAGGGCGTCGGCGGCATAGAGGTCGGCGCCGATGCTGTCGGCGTAGTCCTGGGTGACCACCGCGCCGCCGACCATGGTGAACACCTCGACCCCGGCCTCGCGCAGCCGGCCGATGGTCACCTCCATCTGGTTCAGGGTGGTGGTCATCAGTGCCGAAAGCCCCACGGCGTCGACCTTGCGGGCGAGGGACTGTTCGAGGATGCGCTCGGCGGGAACGTTCTTGCCCAGGTCGAAGACCTCGAAACCGTGATTTTCCAACAGGGTGCAGACGATGTTTTTGCCGATGTCGTGGATGTCCCCCTCGACGGTGGCCATGAGGATCCGCCCCAGGCTGGCCCCCTCCCCGGCCTTCATTTCCTGCTTGAGTCGCCGGAAAGCGGCCTGCATGGTCTCGGCCGAGAGCATGACCTGGGGGAGGAAAATCTGCTTTTTACCGAAACGTCGGCCGACCTCCTCGAGCCCGGGAAGCAGCCCCTCGTTGCTGACCTCCATGGGCGAGAGCCCCTGACCCAGGGCCTGCTCGACCAGCCCGGCGACGTTTTCCACGTCCCCCTCGATGACCGCCGCGGCCAGCTGCTCGCGAAAGCCCAGGGAGGTGCCGGCCGCCGCCGGAGCCGCCGGGGCGGCGCTCACCCCGCCGTAGCTGGCGATGTACTCCTCGGCGCGCTGGTCCTGCCCGAGCAGGACCAGGGCAGCGCGAAATGCGTCCATCATCCGCTCTTCCTTGGGGTTGATGATGGCCGCATCGAGCCCGGCCTCGAGAGCCATGGCGAAGAAGGTCGAGGAGAGGATCGGCCGACAGGGCAGGCCGAAGGAGATGTTGCTGACCCCCAGCACCGTGGCGAGCCCCAACTCGGTCTTGACGCCGCGCAGCGCCGCCAGGGTTTCCCGGGCCTGCTTCTGCTCCGCGGATACGGTCAGGCTCAGGCAGTCGATGACCACGTCCTCCCGGGGCAGTCCTGCGGCAAGGGCCGCCTCCAGGATGCGCCGCGCCACCGCCGTGCGGCCCTCGGCGCTCTGGGGAATCCCCTGCTCGTCGAGGGCCAGGCCGATGACCGCCGCGCCGTATTTGCGGGCCAGCGGCAAAATGGCCCGCAGGCTCTTCTGTTCGCCGGAAACCGAGTTGATCAGGACCTTGCCGTCGGCGGCCTTGAGGGCGCGCTCGAGAGCTTCGGGATCGGAAGAGTCGATCACCAGCGGCGCCGAGGCGATGCCGGTGACGGCGAACACCGCCCGCTCCAGGGCTGCCGGTTCGTCGACGCCGGGGGCGCCGCAGTTCACATCCAGCAGGGTCGCGCCGGCGGCCATCTGCTCCTGGGCCTCGCGGCGGATGTAGGCGGTCTTGCCTTCGCGCAGCTCCTGGCTGTAGAGCTTTTTGCCGGTGGGGTTGATGCGCTCGCCGATGACCGCGCAGGGCGCCCCGCCCCCCAGCGGCACCACGGCGCTGCGCGAGGAGAGATAGCCGCGCCGCGGCGGCGGGGACCAGGAGTGGTCGCGCCCCTGCAGGGCGTCGCGGATCGCCCGGATGTGGGCCGGGGTGGTGCCGCAGCAGCCGCCGATCACCCGCACCCCCAGGGCGATCATCCGCTCGTGAAAAGCGGTCATCTCCTCCGGCGAAGCGGGAAAGACGGTCTTGCCGTCGCGCAGCACCGGCAGCCCGGCGTTGGCCTGGGAGATCAGCGGCAGCGAGGTCACCGCGCGCATCTTCTCCAGCAGGGCGAAAATGCCTTCGGGGCCAAGGCCGCAGTTGGACCCGACCAGGTCGGCGCCGAGGGCCTCGAGGGTCACCGCCGCGGCTTCCGGCGGGGTGCCGAGCACCGAGCGGCCGCCGTCGTCGAAGGTCATCTGGGCGATGACCGGCAGCTTGGAGAATTCGCGGCAGGCCACCACCGCGGCCCGAAGTTCGCGGATATCGAGGAAGGTTTCGCAGGTGATCAGGTCCGCGCCGGCTTCGGCAAAAGCCGCCACCTGCTCGCCAAAGACCTCGACCATTTCGTCGAAACCGGCGTCGCCGATCGGCTCCAGAAAGCGGCCGGTAGGGCCGATGGAGGCCCCGACCAGCCGTTCGCTGCCGGCGGCGCGCCGGGCGATCTCCACCCCCAGGCGGTTGACCTCCGCGGTCCGGCCCTCCAGGCCGTAATGGGCCAGCTTCAATCGGTTGCCCCCGAAGGTGTTGGTGACGATGATGTCGGCGCCGGCCTCAACGTATTCGCGGTGGATGCCCTCCACCACCCCGGCGGCCGCCAGATTCATCTCCTCGGGGCAGCCACCCGGTTTCAACCCCCGCTCCTGCAGCAGGGTCCCCATGGCGCCATCGAGCACCAGTACACGTTCTTGGATCGCTTTGATGAAATCGGCCATTACTGAGCTTTCTCCAGAGGTTCGGCAGGTTGATTCTCGAGCAGTTCCCGGGTGGCGTCGGTGGGTTCGGCCTTCGGGGTGGGACGCACGAAGCTGAAATCGGCAGGAATCGGCTCGCGCAGGTCGACATGCCCCTTGAGCGTGTCGGCTCCCTGCCCCTCCACCAGCACACGCACCTGGCGGATGTGGGGAAAATTGACGGCCAGCGTATCGGCCAGACCATAGACCGTCAGCAGCTCCGAAACGCTCCCGCCGGGATGCCCGCTCACCAGGTCGCTGCTGAAGTCGACGGTGGCGGTAGCCTCATCGACCTGCACCCCACGGACCACGGCCCGCCGGGGAAACAGCGGCACCAGGTCCCCGGAGGGGCCGGCCACAAGGGCCTGGACAATGCCCTGCAGGCACTCCGGCTCGGCAGTGCACCCCTCGATCTCCCTGGCCTCGGCCACCAGCAGATTGCCGCCCTGGTCCCCGAAATAGAGGATGACCTCGCGCAGCTGGCGCGGCGCCTCGGCGGTCGGGGGAGGGACGGCGCCCGGCGCCGCGGGTGGGCGCCCGAAGTACTTGAGCCCGGCGAGGATGCTGAACGCCACCAGGACGAGCAGAAAGCAGACCAGCAGAATTCGATCGCTGAAGGGATGGCCTCTCATGGGGTTCCTAGTCCAGGGTCACCTGTTCCACACCCTGCAGCGGGGTGCCGAGAAATGCTCCGCCGACCCGTTCGAAGCGGGTCGGAATGTCGGAAACGAAAAACCTGGGGGGGCCGGGGGGATCGCGACGGGTCAGACCCCTGTCGGCCAGCACTCTGGCCACGTTCAGGGCGGTCTCCTCGGCGGAGTCGACCAGCTCCACGGCGGGGCCGAGCACCTGATGCAGGGTGTTTTTCAGCAGCGGGTAGTGGGTACAGCCCAGCACCAGCGTATCGATCCCGGCGCCGGCCAGGGGGCCGAGGTATTCCTGGGCGGTCAGCAGCGCGACGGGGTGCTCGGCCCAGCCTTCCTCGGCCAGCGGCACGAACAGGGGGCAGGGCGTCGAATGAATCTCCACAGCCGCGTCGAGGTTCTGGATGGCCCGGGTGTAGGCCCCGCTCTTCACGGTCCCCTCGGTGCCGATCACCCCGACCCGGCGCGAGCGGGTAATGGCCACGGCCTTGCGGGCCCCGGGCTCGATGACGCCGATCACCGGCAGGTTGAAGCGTTCCTCGAGGGCGGCAAGGGCCACCGAGGAAGCGGTGTTGCAGGCCACCACGAGCATCTTGACCTTTTTCTCCACCAGAAAGGCGGCGGCCTCCAGCGCGTAGCGCAAGACCGTGGCCGGGCTCTTGGTGCCATAGGGGACCCTGGCGGTATCCCCAAGGTAGATCAATTCCTCACCGGGCAGGCGGTGCATCAGTTCCTTGAAAACCGTCAGGCCACCCACCCCTGAATCGAATACTCCGATAGCGCGTTCAGGCACGTTGTCTTCTTTCATCCTGCGATAAGAACAAAGCACGTCATACTAGAAAAGCCCCCCTGAAAAGTCAAGGATTCACCGGTTTTGGCTTTACTTTTGCTTAAGACAATTGTTATTGTTGACTCTTCCCGACCCACGCCGTGAAATGCCGGGCCCGGATGACACCGAGTTCGCCTGACAGGATCTTCGCTATGGACCTCTCCAAGGCCGCCGATTTTCTCAAGCATCTCGAAACCGAACGAGTCATCGCCTTTTTGCAGGAGATGAACGTCGGCACGCTGATCCACAACCCCTGGTTTCTCGGCAGCATGGGAGCCGCGGCCTTGATTGCCCTGCTGATGCATTGGCGGCTGCTGCTGGCGACGATCCTCGGCATCACCGGCTTCAGCTGGCTGCTCTCCTACACCCTGCAGCAGGGAACAGCCATCGACGGCCCGGCGAGCCAGACCCTGCTGGTCTTTGTCGGCGGCGGGGTTGCGCTGATCATGGTGATCATCTACCTGCTGTTTATCAAGACCGAATAACCCGGCCCGAGCCTGCCCCGCGGCACGGCGCTTCGAGCAAGGCCACCTACCCCGAGTTGACCAATGCTGAAAAAACGAGACCTGATCCTGATCGCCGTCGGCATCGCGATTGTGCTTTTTCTTTGGGCCGCTCCCGAAGAATCGACCACCCGGGTGCCGATGGACGAGTCGCACCAGCAAATTTACGACATTTATCACGCCGAGGGGAAAAAGGCCGCCGAAAAGGTCTGTGAACAGTGTCACAACGAAGACGGGGTCCCCTTCCCCAAGGACCATCCGCCCAAGTATCGCTGCCTGTTCTGCCACAAGATGAAGGATTAACATCGCCACCGAACGAGGGCCTGCTCATGCCCCCTAAGGGCCTCCCCCTCCAGGGTGCCGTCGATGTCTCGGCGCACTTCGAGCGGCTCTGCGCCGACCTGGCGCACCGACTCCCCGCACTTGGCCATATCGACCCGCGGCGGGTTCTGTTCTGCATTTCCCGCTCCAGGGCCGAGGGAACCCACGGAGTCTACGCCCGCATCGCCCCTTTGCGTTTCAGCGGCGGCCGGCGCGAAGAGACCCGCCGGCGGGGCCGCTACCTGGAGACCTTCCGCCTGCCTGACCTCAGGCATCGCGGACAGGAGATCCTGTATCTGGTCTATATCCTGTTCCCCCGCTTTTTGCGCCTGTCCTACGAACAGCGCCTCAGCACCATCATCCACGAGCTCTATCACATTTCCGAAAACTTCGACGGCGACATCCGGCGCTTTGCCGGGCGCAATTACGCCCACGGCTCCTCACGCAAGGGATTCAACGAAACGGTTGCCGGGCTGATGGAGCGCTATCTCGCCACGGACCCGAGCCCCGAACTGCTGCAGGTGCTCCAGCTTTCCGAGCAACAGTGGGCGAATGGCCAGCTGAGAATAACCGGCCTCAAAGTTTCCCTGCCGAGGGCCACGCTGGTCGATCGCCGCAGGCCAAAGTGAATCACCGCCGCCTCACCGTCTCTCATTTGCGACAAAAGACAAATCCCCTCATTTCGCGCCACTCCGGGTTTCGACCCAAACAGCTGTCGCCAAACACCAACAAATCATCTCCCCCGGCAGGCCAACCGGCCTGCCCATGAAACACAACCCATCGAAATATTCCATTTATTTCACTTGGTACATTAATTGCTTCTCTATGTAACCGATCCGGAGAAGCAGTACCCTGGCCCTCTTGCTCTTTTCTTCCGCGCTCGGTTATAATGCGAAAAGTGTATTCGCCCTGGCAGACCACGGAAGGGGTCCGCCAGAGCTTTGGCCAGCCCCGGGAGGCCATTCCCAACGAATGCCGCCCGACCGAGCAAAGGATCCTGATGCAGATGACTTTTCACCCAGGGAGCCGCCAAGGCTCCACCCCGACCCGAATGTTTTTGCGAGGCAAACTCGTGGCTGCCGCAGCCCTTGTGCTGCTTGCCGGCCTGGCCCAGGCCCCCGTTTGCGCTGCGGCCGACGAAACCGCGGCCCCTGGTCCGGACGCCCAGGTCGTGGTGGCAAAGGTCAACGATCAGCCCATCTATTCCGCGCAGATCGCCCCCGCGGTGGAAAAGAGCCTGGGGAAATACCGCAACTTCGGGGTCCAGAACCCTTCGGAACAGTACGTCAATTCCATCAAGGCCAAGGTCTTGGAGGAATTCATCGCCGCCGAACTGCTTTACCAGGCAGCCCAGAAGCTGCCCATTGCCGACCTGAAGGAGAGGGTCAGCAAGCAGATCGAGGCCCTCAAAGGGAGCCACCGCCAGGACCTCAGGAGCAAATCCGACGACGAACTGGCAGATATCGCCCGGCGCCAGATAGTGATCGGCGAATACATGAACCGCAACGAACTGCTGGACCCGCAGGTCCCCGAGGAGCAGATCCGCGAGTATTTCGAAAAGAACAAAGTCGCCTTCACAGCCAACGAGGCAGTCAACGTTCGACACATCCTGATCGCAGCCTCCCGTGAGGACGCCCCGGAAACCCGCAACAATGCCCTGGAAAAGGCACTCAAGGCGCGCCAGGAGATTGTTGACGGCAGGCCCTTCGAGGAAGTTGCCAAGGAGGTCTCCGACTGCAACTCGGCGCCGGGAGGGGGACAACTGGGGTACCAGGAGCGGGGCTTCATGCCGAAGGAATTCGACGAAGTCGCCTTCGCAGCGGAACCAGCGGTGCTGAGCCAGCCGGTTGAAACCCAGTACGGCTACCATGTTCTCGAGGTCCTGGAGCACCGCCAGAGCGGTGTCCGGCCCTACGAGGAAGTTCGCGACTTTATTGGCAAATTCTTAAGTGGCCAATTGCGGGAGCAGAACCTTGCGGCCCATCTGAAAAAACTCCGCGAACAGGCCAAGGTTGAAATTCTGTTGAATTGAACGGTATTTCGGGCTGTTGGGCGGGGCTGAAAAATCATTTAGGCCTTGACATGACCTGGGTGGGGCGTAGTATCTTTAGGAGCAATTCACCTGAAAACCCAGGCTTGGTGGGAGGGGGCGACCACGGGGGCATCTAGGTTTTCCTGGGGCACATCGTGCCGATTACCCGCAAAGCCTCCCCTTAAAAAAAAAGCCAACTGACGAAATGGCCTTGCCTTCAGCCAGTGGCAAGCCCCCATCACTTGGCGTAAGCAGTAAAAGCCAAACCCACCGCGAGGTGGGGACGGAAAGCCGCGGGTCTCACGCAGACAGCCGGGTTGCCTGAATTCAAGGGCAACCCTTTTTTTTTCGGGCGATGCGGCCCACTGCCACCTGAAACCGGCCGCCCGCAACAATTCAATCCCAGGACCGCCTTGGCGTCCAAAAGGCCCGCGCCGGGCGGTGTACCCTGCCAGTAACGGCGGTCGCAGACCGCATAAAGACTTTTCCCGGAAGGAGGTGAACTCCCCCGCAGAATTCCTGCCAGCTTGACTGCCGATCCGAGTGGGATCGGAAAATGACCAAAGAGGCCTGATCAATTGAACAACAAAGGGAGCAAAAAAATGAAAAACGGTTTCAAGGTATTGGCTTGTGCCGCCCTGCTGGTTTTCGGCGCGGCTTTCGTTGCCTCCGCGAACGTACCACCACCTCCTGTCAACCAGCAGCTCGGGATCCCCGACGGCGTCTTCTCCGGCCTGACCGAGGCTCAGTGCCGTGAGTGCCACGTCGCCCAGGGCGGCACCCCCCCGGCAGGCGTTCCCATCGACCCGGTCCAGATCTCCCAGGGGAACGTCAACCGTCACCACCTGTTGGTAGGCACCGCGATCCCGGCGACCAGCGCCCTGTTCTCCACGACCGCCACCAACCCGACCAATCCCGACGCCAACCAGGACGGGATTAACGACACCACCTACGACTGTATGAACTGCCACGCGCTGCAGGTGGTCAACGGCGTGTTCGTCATCCAGGCGTTCCGCAACTGCACCCTGTGCCACGAGGTGCTGCCCAACCAGGAGACTGTCCATCACGCCACCGCTAATGCCCGCGGCCGCGACTGCAAGTCCTGCCACGGTTCGGTGGTCGACAACTCCCCGCAGGCGGCGCTGAATCCCGGGACTCACACCATCCCGACCTACACCCCGAGCCTGGTGACCCCCTTCCCGAGCAACAAGCCCAACGGCGGCGAACTCAACGCCTTCAACGTTCGCGAGGGTAACTGCAACTACTGCCACAGCAACACCGATCCCGATCCGCTGGTCCCGGCCGTCGACACCGTTACCGGTCGCCTGGTGTACCGCAACGCCGAAACCCACCACAGCACTGGCCTGGCCCTGAACGACGCCAACGGCAACCCGCGCTGTTTCTGGTGTCACCAGACCAGCGCTCCGGGCGTGCCCAACCTGAGCAGCCCCCTGGCCATCCGCAAGTGCGAGGAGTGCCACAGCATCCCGACCCTGCACAACATCCAGGTCGACTCCCCCGCCACTGCCAACGTCGGCACTGTAGTTCCGGGTGCTGAGGATCCCTGGTGGGGCCACATCGGCGCCAACAGCGACTGCCAGGGCTGCCATGGCTTCACCGCCACCGCAGCAAGCCTGGCTCCGATGAGCGGGCCCCTGGCCATGAACCTGGGCGGCCTGAGCAGCCTGGTCTTTACCGCCGGTGAAGCCAAGGACATCGTCGCCTGGGGCACCAACTTCGAAAACTCCGTCAGCATGTACGGCATGACCCTGAGCTACGCTGCCAACGTCGTCGTAACCGACGCCAACGGCTACGCTCGCACCCTGCAGCCGACCACCCGCACTGCCGACCGCATGGAATTCACCATGCCGGCCGACCTCACCGCCGGGACCTACAAGGTCACCGCGCTGAAGAACGACAAGACCTCCAACCCCATCGCCATCACCGTGATGCCCAATACCGGGATCACCTCGGCGACCTGCGATAACGGCACCCTGACCGTCCTGGGCAGCGGCTTCGGCAGCGCTCCCCCGGCAGCGGCCAGCGACCTCGGCGCCTTCATGAACGGCACCCAGGCCCAGGTGATTTCCTGGGCTGACGACCGGATCGTCGCCAGCGGCGCCTGCGGCGAGAACCTGGTGGTGAAATCGACCTTCACCGCTGCCGCCACCGCCAGCGTCACCGCCCCCCCGGTGGTGGAAGAGCCCCCGGTGGTGGAAGAGCCTCCCGTGGTGGAAGAGCCCCCGGCAGTCATCGCTCCGGTCATCGACGACCTGAACCGCGACTCGGGCCGCTCCCGCGACACCCGGAAGATCGAAGGCGCCAACTTCGGCAGTAACCAGGGCAGCTCCTACGTGCTGTTCGGCGATGAAAAGGCCGACATCCGTCGCTGGAAGGCCGATGAAATTGCCTTCCGCGTGCCCAGCGTCCGCCGCGGCAACTACGACATCGTCGTGGTCGTCAACGGCGTAAAGAGCAACGCGGTATCCTTCCGCGTGAGATAATTCACCCCAACCGGAGGCGTTCCGGTCACTGACCGGAACGCATTCCTCCGCAGCAACACGGGCAGGGGGGCCTGCCGAGGCAGGCCCCCCTTGTTCTTTTCCGATCTTCCCTCTTCACCTCCGGCAGCAATCTATGGACCACCCGGGCTTGGCCCCGGGAGCGCCCGGCTTCCTGTCGGTTCTGGAGTAGCACGCTATGAGAAGTATCCCGTTGTTCCTCGCCCTCATCGCCCTGGTCTGCACGGGGATGTCCATTCCCGCCGAAGCCATGGCGGCCGAGAAAAGGGTCATCATCGGCTTCCGCTCGGCGCCCGGCGCCCAGGAGGAATCAGCCGTTTCCGCCCGCAGGGGCAAAATCAAGCGCAAGTTCAAACGCCTTCCGGTCATCGCCGCGAGCCTGCCCGAGGAGGAAATCGCCAAACTTAAAGACAACCCCCTGGTCGCCTACGTCCAGGAGGATGCCCTGGTGCAGATGATCGCCCCCCTGGCCGCTTCCATCGAATACCAGAATTCCTGGGGCGTGGAGCGCATCGGCAGCCGCGCTGTGCACCTGCAGGGCATCACCGGCACCACCACGGGTGGCGCCAGGGTCAAAATAGCCGTCGTCGACTCGGGCATCGACGCCAGCCACCCGGAACTGGCGGGCGTTTATGCCGGCGGCACCGACTTCGTCTTCGGCGATGCGGTCCCCGACGACGAAAACGGTCACGGCACCCACGTGGCCGGGATCATCGCCGCCGCCCTCAACGACCAGGGGGTGGTGGGTGTCGCCCCATCCGCGGAAATTTACGCCGTCAGGGTCATGGACGGGGGCGGACAAGGGTTTGTCAGCTGGGTCATCCAGGGGATCGACTGGGCCATCGACAACCAGGTCGACATCATCAATTTGAGCCTTGCCGTCACGGTGAATGACCCTGCCCTGCAGCAGGCCTGCGACCAGGCCTGGCAGGCGGGCATCCTGGTGGTTGCCGCAGCGGGCAACTTCGGCGGCGGGCCAGTCACCTACCCGGCGGCCTACGATTCGGTGATCGCCGTCAGCGCAACCCAGATAGACGACCAGTTCGCCACCTTCTCCAGCCTCGGCCCTGAGGTAGAACTGGCCGCGCCGGGCACGGACATCACCTCGACCTACCTCGGCGGCGGGTACATGGGGTTCTCCGGCACCTCGGAAGCCGCCCCCCACGTCAGCGGGGTAGCCGCCCTGGTCATAGCCAAGGGGATCGAAGATCTCAACAACGACGGCCGAATCAACGACGAAGTGCGTTTCCGCCTGCAGCAAACCGCCACCGACCTCGGCACGGTAGGGAGAGACGATTGGTTCGGCTTCGGCCTGGTCAACGCGGCCAATGCCGTCAACTTTACACAGATCCCCGACACTGACCCCGGACCTTTCGAGCCGATGGTCATCGACCTGACCCGGACCACCGCGCCGCGGGAGAACGACGCCCAGCAGGTGATCCTGCCCGGCGGCAACTACCTGGTCACCATCAAGCACAGCACCCTTAAACGGCTGTTTGTCGAGGTTTATGAAAACGGCCAGCGGGTGGCCGAACTCTCCAGCGTGGTGCGCTTCCGCGGCAAGCGCTCCAAAGCCAGCCGGGTGGTGCTGAATGCCCCCGCCGGCCCCTATGATATCTGGCTTACCCCCGACGGCCGCCCCGGCTCCGGGGCCGAGTTGCGCATCGACAGCTTCTAGCTGTCGGCGCTTCCCACCCTGGCCGTTCAGGGGACGATCCAGAATCCGGTCTGTCCGTCGCGCGGAGCTAAGGGCAGACGCTGATCGACAGAATCCAGCCAAAACGCAAAAAGGGGAAGGCGTCATGCCTTCCCCTTTTTGCGTTTTGGCGACCAGCGGTTCCCGCCGCTACGGCTCGATGCCGCGAACCTTGAGACTCCGGACGTAGCTTCCAGCCAACTCGGCGAGGGCCCCCAGCTTGGCAACGGGGTGCTGCTCCACCCCGCGAAGCCCCTCGTCCAGGCTGTGGGCCTGCTCGAACTGCTGCAGCACCCACAGCTCTGCCCCCTGGATCAACGCGCCCATTGCCTGGATATCCTCTGCCTCGACATAACCGGGAACGCAGGTGGTGCGAAATTCGTACTGAATCCCGCTCTCCCGCAGGATCGCTGCGCTGGCCTGCAGATCTGCCACCGCCACCGGGGCCCGGTGCAATTCACCATAACGCCCGGGGGAGGTTTTCAGGTCCATGGCCAGGTAGTCGACCAGGCCTTCCGCAAGCGCTCGGCGCAGCACCTGCGGAGCCAGGCCGTTGGTGTCAATCTTGATCCGCAGGTCGAGCTTCCGGATTTCCCGCAGCAGGGGCAGCAGATCGGGGTCGAGGGTCGGCTCGCCCCCGGTCACCACCACCCCGTCGATAAACCGGCGGCGCTCCCGGAGGTCTTCCAGAAGCGCCGTCAGCGGGTAATCGGGCAGTTCGCCGGGTGCCAGCACCAGCGAAGGGTTATGGCAGAACGGACAGGTCAGGTTGCAGCCGCCGAAAAAGACCAGCGAGGCGATCTTGCCCGGGTAGTCGAGCAGACTGGTCCCCTGGAACCCCTTCACCCCCATCGCTCAGTCTTCGCTCTTGCCGCCCACCACGTATTCGGTGCGGTCCTTGAACTCTTCCTTCTTCCCCTTGTTCCACTGCTGCACCGGACGGAAAAATCCGCAGACCCGGGAGTAAACCTCGGTTTTCGCATCGCATTTGGTTGCCATGTTGCCTCCTTCAGGTAGGGGCGCACCTGCGTGTGCGCCCTTATTCATTGCAGGCCGTACCATCAGGGCAGACACGCAGGTCTGCCCCTACCGTCAGGCCGCCTTCCCCTCGTGATGATGGGGGCAGGCGAAGTGTTCTCCGGGGATGTAGCCGTGCACCGGACAGATGGTGAAAGTGGGGCTGATGGTGAAATAGGGAAGATGGAAGTTTTCGGCGATCCGCTTCACCAGCAGCCGGGCGCTGCGCCAGTCGTCGAGGCGCTCGCCGAGAAAACCGTGGAACACGGTGCCGCCGGTGTACTGGGTCTGCAGAGCGTCCTGATGGGTGAGGGCCTGGAAGATGTCTTCAGTGGTCCCCACCGGCAGCTGGGTGGAATTGGTGTAGTAGGGCTCTTCGCCACCGGCGGTGCGGATATCCGGAAAGCGCTTGCGGTCGGCCCGGGCCAACCGGAAGCTGGTCCCCTCGGCGGGCGTCGCCTCCAGGTTGTAGAGATGCCCGGTCTGCTCCTGGAAGGCCTCGAGCTGGCCGCGCATGAACTGCAGGGCCTTGACGGCGAAGGCCTTGCCCGCCGCCGTATCGATCCCCTGGCCGAGCAGGTTGAGGCAGGCCTCGTTCATGCCGAGCAGGCCGATGGTGGAAAAGTGGTTGTCCCAATAGTTGCCGCTGCGCTCGCGGATACCCGCAAGGTAGTAGCGGCTGTAAGGATAGAGCCCTTCGTCGGTAAAACGCTCGAGCTGCTTGCGCTTGATCTCCAGCGATTCGAAGGCGAGCCGCATCAGCTCCGAGATGCGGGCATAGAAAGCCTCTTCGCTTTCGGCCAGGAAGGCGGCCCGAGGCAGGTTGAGAGTGACCACGCCGATCGACCCGGTGAGCGGGTTGCTGCCAAACAGCCCGCCGCCGCGGCGGCGCAGTTCGCGGTTGTCCAGGCGCAGCCGACAGCACATGGAGCGCGCATCCTCGGGGTCCATATCCGAGTTGATAAAGTTGCTGAAATAGGGGATGCCGTACTTGGCGGTCATCTCCCAGATCGGCTGCATGCGCTCGCCTTCCCAATCGGTGTCGGCGGTGATGTTGTAGGTCGGGATGGGGAAGGAGAAGATCCGCCCGGAGGCATCGCCGGCCATCATCACCTCGCAGAAGGCCCGGTTGAAGAGGTCCATCTCGGCCTGGAACTCTCCGTAGGTCTGCTCCATCATCCGCCCGCCGCAGATAACGGCTTCCCCGGCCATGTTGCGCGGCGGGGTCACGTCCATGGTGATATTGGTGAAGGGGGTCTGGAAGCCGACGCGGGTCGGCACGTTCATGTTAAAGATGAACTCCTGCATCGCCTGCTTGACTTCCTTGAAGCCGAGCCGGTCGTAGCGGATGAAAGGCGCCAGCAGGGTGTCGAAGTTGGCGAAGGCCTGGGCCCCGGCCGCCTCGCCCTGCAGGGTGTAGAAGAAGTTGACCACCTGGCCGAGCGCGGTGCGAAAGTGACTGGCCGGGGCACTCTGCACCTTGCCGTAGGCGCCGGTGAACCCCTTGAGCAGCAGGTCCTTCAGGTCCCAGCCGCAGCAGTAGACCGAGAGCATGCCCAGATCGTGGATATGAAAGTCGGCGTTGCGGTGCGCGTCAGCGATGTAGCTCGGATAGATTTTGTTGAGCCAGTAATTGCTGGTGATATTGGCGGCGATATGGTTGTTGAGCCCCTGCAGGGAGTAGCCCATGTTGGCGTTTTCGTTGACCCGCCAGTCCTCCTGGGTGAGGTAGGAATCGATCGCCTCGATCGACTCCTTCATGAACTCCTGAGTCCTGCGCAAGGACTCGTGCTGCTTGCGGTAGAGGATGTAGGCTTTGGCCACCTTGGCGTGACCATTTTCGATGAGGATCTTCTCGACCAGGTCCTGAACGTTTTCCACCGTGGGAACCCGCTCGTCCTTGTAGATGACCTGAAGAATGCCCACCACCTGCCGGGTGATGGAGGCGGCCTTTTCCATGTCGCTGCCGCCGACGGCCCGGACCGCCTTGCGGATGGCCTCGGTGACCTTTGACTCTTCGAAGGAAACCAGCCTCCCGTCCCTCTTGCGAATGAACTCGAGCATCTTTCCCACCCTCCCTCTCAACTGTTCAGCATTTCCGGGACCGCCCGAGGGGGGCGGAACGCCGGCACAATTAGGGCGAATTTAGCACAGTGAGTTGGGGTGTCAAGGCAAAAGACACAAGATATAGCCGGTTTTTTTCCGAAAAAACACTACATCTTGTGAACCACCGGTGGAGATGCTGTGGATAGGAAGTGGACAGCCGAGGCTAGCCCCGCAATATTCTTGACCCTTGGGGAGGGGCGTGCTAAACACGTGGGCATCCCACCCAGGCTCGGAGGCGGCAACCATGTCCGAACTTTCTCGTTTCGGAATTTCCATTGACGATCGGCTGCTCAAGCGCTTTGACGAGCTGATTGCCCGCAAGGGGTACGGCAACCGCTCCGAGGCGATTCGCGACCTGATCCGCGGGGCCCTGGTCGAGGACCAATGGGCCCGCGAGGATGAGCAGACGGTGGGGACCGTTACCCTGGTCTACGACCACCACACCCGCGACCTTGCCGACAAGCTGACCGAGCACCAGCATTCCCACCACGAGGCGATCATTTCTGCGCTGCATGTCCACCTCGATGCCCACCACTGCCTCGAGGTGGTGGTAGTCAAGGGCAAGGCTCGCGAAGTGCGCAAGCTGGCCGATGAACTGATCGGCACCAAGGGGGTCAAGCACGGCAAACTGGTCACCTCCACCACCGGCACCGATCTCACCTGAGCCGCCAGGCACGGCCCCCCAGTCCCACCTCCGCAGGCACTCGCCACAATCCAGGGAGAGGCTAAGCGAATTCGGCCTCGCTGGACGATTCGCGCTGCGGCTGCGGCCGCCCGGGTCCGGCCACCGGCAGTTCAAGAAAAAAGGTACTCCCTTCCCCCTCGCTGCTCTCGACCCGCACCCTTCCGCCGTGCAGGCGGGCGATCTCCTTGACCAGGGGCAGGCCGAGGCCGGTGCCGCCGACGCGCTTGCTCCCCCCGCGATCGATACGGAAGAACCGGTCAAAGATCTGCTCGCGCACCGCCGGGGGGATCCCCTGCCCCTGATCCTCGACCCGCAGGGTAACCCAGCCCTCGGCGGCGCGCGCCCCCAGGGTGACCCGGGTTCCCGGTGGGGAGTACTTGACCGCGTTGGACACCAGGTTTCCCACCGCCTGCCGAAGCAGTTCGGCGTCACCATGAACCGCGGGCAGCCCCTCCTGGCAGTCCAGCACCAGCTTGCGCCGGCTGGAGGGCCCCCCGAACAGCTCGGCAACCTCCTCGAGGAGCTGTTCCAGGGACACCCCGGCGAAACCATCTCCCCCATAGCCCGCCCGCAGACGCTGAAAGCTGAGCAGGTTGTCGATCAGCCCATGGAGACGGTCGGTCTCCTTGAGGATAATCCCCAGGTATTCACGGGCCTCGGCCTCAGCCACCGGATTATCCAACATGAATTCGGCAAAGCCCATCATCGCCGTCAGCGGGGTGCGCATCTCGTGGCTCACCGCGGCGAGCATCTCATCCTTCATCCTGTCGATCTCGAGCCGCTCGCTGATGTCGCGCACGATGCCGACGAGCATCAGTTTCCCTCCCCAACGGAAGGTCCCCGCCGAGACTTCGGCGGGAAACACCGAGCCATCCTTTTTCCGGTGATAGGTCAGCTCGATTCGGCTGAGCGTTCCGGCCAGGACCCTGGCCAGCCGCGCCCGGCCCTGTTCCACATCGCAAAGCAGGTCCTCCAGGCAAAGCCCGGCAAATTCATCCAGCGCGTACCCATAGAGTTCGGCGGCGGCCCGGTTGGCCTCGACCAGCGCACGGGTCTCGGCTTCGAAAATCAGGATCGCGTCTGACTCGGAGGAGAAAATCAGCCGGTAGCGCTCCTCGGATTCGCGCAGCGCGGCGACCTTTCGATCCACCTCCTGCTGCAGGCTGAGGTTCCAGTCAACCAGCCGGTCCCGAGATTCGGCGAGCGAGCGGCCCATTTCCGCGAGTGACCCCGCCAGCCTGCCGAGTTCGTCCCGGGAGCCTATGGCCGGCGGTGAGCTGAAATCGCCCTCGGCCACCCGCAGGGCGTAGCGGGAGAGTCGCCGGATCGGCCGGCTGAATTGCCGGGCGGCAGCAAGTGCCAGCAGGGCGGCGCCCAGGCCGATCAGCAGACCGAAAAAGGCCAGGGTTCGGCGCAGCCCGGTGATCTCCGAAAACAGCTGTTCACCCGGGACGATCTTCAACAGCCGCCACTGCCGGTCCATCCCTGGGTGGACCGCGGCTTCGGCCACCAGACGCTCCCGGCCGATGCTGGCCCCGTTCCCCCCGAGGCTCGACCCTTCGGCCAGCGCTGCCCCCAATTCCGCTTCGAGGATTTCCTGGCGCCCGGAGACAAACTGCAGGTTTGTAGCGCTGCGGCTCATCTCGACGAAGCGGCGGTTGTCCCCGAGCAGAATCACCCGGGTGCCAGATCCGGCGCGCAGGGGGGTCAGCGCGCGCAGCAGCTGGTCGCCAAAGACGTTGATGATCACCACCCCGCGCTTCCGCCCGGCGCCATCGGCCACCACCGTAGCTAGCCGCACCACCAGGCGCAGCGGGTCCTCCGGGACGCCGTACTCGATGTTGGCGTCGAGGTGAGAAAGGTACACCTCTCCGGGGGCGGTCTGCATGGCTTCGCGCCAGTAATAGCGATCGGCCTTGTCCTGCAGTTCGCTTTCCGGCACCTGCACCAGGCGGCCGGCCAGATTGTTCACCCGGATCCGCTCCATGCCCCGGCTGTCCAGGTAGCGCACCTGGTAATAGGCGTTCTCGGCCTGCAGTACCCGATAGAACTCCTCCTGCACCTCCTCCCATCCCGGAGCTTCGGCCCGCGGCTCCAGGCGCCGTTCAAGAAACCGGGCCAGGGCGAGCAGATCGCGCCGGATGCCGGCGAGATAGACCTCGAGGGCCTCGGCTCCGGTCTCCACTTCGACCTGGAGCTCCTGGGCGACCCGGCGTCCGAGGATCTCTTCGCTGCGGTAGGCCACCAGCAGATCGAGAGCCAACAGCGGCAGCAGGGCGAGCGCCATGAAGGCCAGCACCATCCGCCCGCGCAGGCCCAGCTTCGGCCCTCCTGGCGCGCCCGGGGTATTTGGTGAAACTGCGCACATGGGAATAAGTATAACCAAATAAAAACGACAAAAGCCAGCCGCTAATGCGGCTGGCTTTTGTCTGGATCATGCGGGGGTATTCTTTCTCAGATCCCCAGGTAGGCTTTTTTGACGTCCTCGTTGGAGAGCAGCGTCTCGGCGGTGTCGCTCAGGGTGATGCGGCCGTTCTCCATGACGTAGCCGCGGTGGGCCAGCTTGAGGGCCTGGTTGGCATTCTGCTCGACCAGGAAAATGGTGGTGCCGCTCTCCTCGTTGATCTTCTTGATGATCTCGAAGATTTGCTTGATGATCAGCGGCGCCAGCCCCAGCGACGGCTCGTCGAGCAGCAGCAGGCGCGGCCGCCCCATCAGCGCCCGGGAGATGGCGAGCATCTGCTGCTCGCCCCCCGAGAGGGTGCCGCCAGCCTGGTTTCGGCGCTGGGCGAGGATCGGAAAGAGGTCCAGGACGTATTCGAGGTCCTTCTTGATCCCCTCTTTGTCCCGCCGCAAAAATGTGCCCATCTCCAGGTTCTCCAGCACCGACATGTTGGGGAAGATGCGACGCCCTTCGGGGACCTGGTTGATCCCCAGGGTGACGATCTTGTCGGGACTCATCCCCTGGATCGGGCTCCCCTTGAACCAGATCTCCCCGGTACGCGGCGGCACCACCCCGCAGATCGACATCAGGGTGGTCGACTTGCCGGCACCGTTGGCGCCGATCAGGGTGACGATCTCGCCCTGGGCGATCTCGATGGTGACCCCCTTGAGGGCCTGGATGTTCCCGTAGAATGTATTGATATTCTTGAGCTTAAGCATGGGCTTCCTCGCCGAGGTAGGCTTCGATGACCTTGGGATTGGTGCGGATTTCCTGGGGAGTCCCCTTGGCGATTTCCTTGCCGTATTCCATCACGTAGATGCGGTCCGAGATGTTCATGACCAGCTTCATATCGTGCTCGATGAGCAGGATGGCGATCTTCTCCTCGTCGCGGATGCGCACGATGAGCTCGTCCAGGTCGTGCGTCTCCTGGGGGTTCATCCCGGCCGCCGGCTCGTCGAGCAGCAGCAGGAACGGCTCGGTGGCCATCGCCCTGGCGATCTCCAGGCGCCGCTGCGCCCCGTAGGGGAGATTGCGGGCAAACTCGTTGGCGAAGCCCTGCAGCCCCACCTTCTCGAGCAGGTGATAGCTCATCTCCACCGTTTCCCGCTCCTGGCGCCGGGAGCCGGCACCGCGCAGCACCGCGCCGAGGATATTGGTGGTGGTGCGGCAATGGCGGCCGATCATCACGTTCTCCAGCACGGTCATGGCCGGGAACAGGCGGATGTTCTGGAAGGTGCGCGCCATGCCAATGCCGGTCACCCGGTTGGGCTTGAAGCCGTTGATCTTCACCGCCTTGCCCTGGGGCGGGTGCAGCAGCACTTCCCCGAAGCTCGGTTTATAGATCCCTGTGACGCAATTGAAGAAGGTGGTCTTGCCGGCCCCGTTGGGGCCGATAAGGGCAACGATCTCCCCTTCGCAGATCTCCATGGACACCCGGTCGACGGCCCGCAGCCCGCCGAAATCCATGGTCAGTTGCTTGACTTCGAGAAGCTTCTTCATAGTCTATCCGTTCGCCTCGTCGGTTTTGAGGCCCTTGAACTCGTATTTGCGCCGCACGTTGGTGATCAGCCCCTGGGGTCGGAAGATCATCATCAGCACCATCACCGCACCGAACACCAGCATCCGGTAGTCGGCGAAGGCACGCAGGTACTCGGGCATGAGAATCAGCACCAGGGCGGCGATGATCACCCCGATGATCGAGCCCATCCCGCCCAGCACGACGATGGAAAGCACGATGGCCGATTCCATGAAGGTGAAGCTGTTGGGGTTGATGTAGGTGTTGCGGGCGGCGAAAATGACCCCGACCAGCCCGGCCCAGAAGGCGCCGAAGGCATAGGCGGAGAGCTTGGTGCGAGCCATGTCGATGCCCATGGCGACGCAGGCGATTTCGTCCTCGCGCAGGGCCATCCAGGCGCGGCCGATGCGCGAATCCTTGAGCCGGTTGGTGACGAAGATGGTAAAGAGCACCAGCAGCACCATCAGGTAGTAGATATAGATGGTGACCTCGCTGATGCCGAAATCGGCCCCGAACAACCCGGGCCGGTCGATGTTGGCAATCCCCTTGGCTCCGTTGAAGACCTCTTCCCAGTTCTCGATGATGATCTTGGCGATGGAGCCGAAGCCGAGAGTCACGATGGCCAGGTAGTCACCGCGCAGCCGCAGGATGGGAAAGCCGAGGACCACCCCGAGCAGCGCGCCGATGATGCCCCCCAGGGGCAGACAGGTCCAGAACCCCAGGCCGAAGTTGGAATTGAGCAGGCCGTAGGTGTAGGCGCCGGCGGCGAAAAAGGCGACATAGCCCAGGTCGAGCAGGCCGGCCAGGCCGACGGTGATGTTGAGACCGAGCCCCAGCACCACGAAGATCAGCGCCAGCACCATGATATTGACCTGGTAGGTGTCAAACAGCAGCGGGAATACCACAGCCACCACCCCCAGGGCAATCAGCACCGGACGGAACACCTTGGGATCTTCCAGCAGCCGTTGCCCCAGCCCCGGGCCCGCCTGCTCATCTTCGCCCAGTTCGGCCTTTTGTGAACGGCGGTTGCGGCGGTGCAGGGCGTAGCGCCAGAGCAGGGAGAGCACAAACGCCCCCAAGCCGACCCAGAACATGTTCAGCCAGCGCCACTCGACTTCGTTTTTCAGGGTATTGACCCGCACCACCATCAGCGGCAGGGTCAAAAACATGAACCAAAGGGCGATGCCCAGGGATCGTTTAATGTTATTGATCATCGTCGTACCACGTCTGCAAAGGAATCAGAGAAAACTGCCGGCTCAAACTTTTTGCTTGAGCGCCTTGCCGAGCAGGCCGGCGGGCCGCAGGATAAGAATCAGCACCAGCACTCCAAAGGCGAACACGTCTTCGTAGGCGCTGGAGATGTAACCGGCCGCAAGGGATTCGGTAATGCCCAGCACCAGGCCCCCCAGGGCGGCGCCGGGGATGTTGCCGATGCCGCCGAGCACCGCCGCGGTGAAGGCTTTGACGCCGGCCATGAAGCCGATATAGAAATTGATCTGGCCGATATAGGAGCCGACCAGCACCCCGCCGATGGCAGCCAGCACCGAGCCGATGATAAAGGTGATGGAAATGACCCGGTCGACGTTGACCCCCACCAGGCGCGACATGGTCATGTCCTGCTGGGTGGCGCGCATCGCCTTGCCGATGCGGGTGTACTTGATCAGCACCGTAAGCCCTACCATGGTGAGGGTGCTGGTGATCAGGATGACCAGTTCCGCCGAGCCGATGATATGGGCCACCGGCTCCATGAAGTCGAATTCGGGAATCAGCTGGGGAAACGGGAGAAAATCGGGGGTCTGGGCCAGCAGGACATAGTTCTGCAGGAACAGCGACATGCCGATGGCGCTGATCAGCGGGGAGAGCCGCGGCGCGTTGCGCAGCGGCCGGTAGGCGATTCGCTCCAGGGTATAGCCGTAGGCCGCGGCATAGACCATGGCGATCAGGGCCGCAAGCACCAGGATCGACACCCCGGAGAACCCGTAGATGGTCAGCACCCCCGAGACGATCAGGGCTACGAAGGCACCGATCATGTAAATTTCGCCATGGGCAAAGTTGATCAGCTGAATGATGCCATAGACCATGGTGTAGCCCAGCGCGATCAAGGCGTAGATGCTGCCGCGGGTCAGGCCGCCTAAGAAGAGTTCGAGAAAGTATTCCATAAACCGATGTCCGAACCTTTGGATGGATTTCGACCCTGGGTCGAGGCCGGGGACAAATGCAAAAACTTTGCCCAAACGAAATTTTGCTCTGTCGAAACAAAAAATCTTCAGGGGACAGGCGCGAACCTGTCCCCTGAAGATTTAGGAGTGGTGTGGACCGGGTTTACTGGACCTCGGCGAACTTGCCGTCCTTGACCTGGTACACGGAGAAGCCGACACCTTCGGCATCGCCCTGCTCGTCAAACTTGATCTTGCCGACGGTGGTCTCGACGAAGTTGCTCTTGAGAGCCTTGCCGAGCGCGGCGTAGTCGGTTCCACCGGCGGCCTCGATGGCGGTCAGCACGGCCTGCATGGCGGCGTAGCCCTGGTCGAAGAAGGTACCGGGCTCCTTGCCGAACTTCTTGGAGTAGGCCTCGCGGGCCATCTTGTTCTGTTCGTACTTGGAGACGTCCATCGGGCCGGTGGCGTAGACGCCCTCGGCGTTCTTGCCGGCGATCTCCAGGAACCCTTCGCCCTTGACACCGTCGGGGCCGATGAAGGGGACATCGACCCGCTTCTTCTTCATCTGGCCCACCAGCTTGGAGGCTTCGGGGTGGTAGCCACCGAAGATGACCGCGTCGGCCCCTTCCTTGCGCAGCTTCTGCACCACGGCCGAGTAGTCCATGGCGCCGGGGGTGATCCCCTCGTACATCACGATCTTGGCCTTGCCGCCCTGCTCGACGAACTGCTGGGCGAAGTCGGCGAAGCCCTTGCCGTAGTCACCTTTGTCATGGATGATGGCGATCTTTTTCGCGCCGAGCTTGTCGGTGGCGAAGGTGGCCGCCAGCTTGCCCTGCATATCGTCGGGGGCGATGGTGCGGTAGAAGTTCTTGTATTCGCCGCTCTGGGTCAGGGGCGGGTTGGTCGCCGAGGGCGACACGGTGATGACGCCGGCTTCCTGGTAAATGCCCAGGGCCGCCTTGGTCGCGCCGGAGCAGACGTGGCCGATGACCACTTTCACCCCTTCGGAAACCAGCTTGGTGGCGACGTTGGTGGCGATTTCCGGTTTGCATTGATCGTCAAGGGAAACGAGCTCGACCTGCTTGCCGAGCACCCCGCCCTTGGCGTTGAAATCGGCGGCCACCATCTCGGCGGCTTCCTTGGTCGGGATCCCGTAGGGAGCCAGGTCGCCGGTATGCGGGCCGGCAACGCCGATCTTGAGCGTATCGGCGGCCAGTCCGAGGGAGGGAACGGCGGCGGCCAGGACCGCTGCCAGCATCAGTTTGCGGAAACGAAAGTGCTTCATCGATCTCCTCCAACAAAAGGATTAAAAAACCGTACAAAGTCTGACATCTACCTGAAAATCATTCTGTAATATATAGTTTACGAGCCTGCTGGCGTCAAGCCCAAAAGATTTTTTATGCCGGCCCTGGAAAATCCTCCGGGCGGCCCTGCGCGATCCGCCCGGAGCGGCCATTTTCGGCCCGATTCGGCCGCCTCAGGCCACAGTCCCCGCCGGAGTTCCAGCGGCCGCCGCAGCAGGCTTCGCTGATTTACCCCGCAGGGCCCACAGGCTGAAAACGATGCCCCGCCGCCAGCGGAAAGCCCTCGCCGCGAAACGGCGAAAGCCCTGGGACTTTTTGCATTTCTGGCTTGCCCGGTTTCCCTGTTTGGTTTAACCTTTTTACCTGTTGTCCAAGGGAGATTGACTGTGGTATAAGGTTTGCTCGGGATTAAAATCCGTTTGAAAGCTTCATACCCCGAGGATCCAATCTTTCCGGAGGCCCGCATGGAACGCGGCAAAAAAGAGCCAATCCAAGTCGTCTGCCCTCGCTGCAAGTACACCGAGATCGTCTACCTCCCCCGGGAAGATCTGCCCAAATGCCCCGACTGCTCGATCCCCATGATGATTCAGGAACTTCTCGACGAGGGAAAATCCTATTGAGGACTCCCGTCCTTATCCGCGGCCGGGGCAGCCGGCCGACCTAACCTGCACTTTGTTGAAAGGGAGGAAATCATGAAACGACTTACCACAGCGTTTGCCCTGATCCTGGCCCTGGTCCTGCCAGGCGCGGCCCTGGCCGGCAGCCTCGACGAGATCCTCGAGCGCGGCAAGCTCCGGGTCGGCCTGGAGCCGGCCTACATGCCCTTCGAGTTGACCAACCAGAAAGGCGAAATCATCGGCTTCGACGTGGACATGGCCAAGCGCATGGCCAAGGCCATGGGCGTCGAGCTTGAGCTGGTCAGCACCGCCTGGGACGGCATCATCCCCGCCTTGCTCACCAAGAAGTTCGATATCATCATGAGCGGCATGACCGTCACCCAGGAGCGCAACCTCAAGGTGAATTTCGCCGACCCGTACATCGTCGTCGGCCAGACCATCCTGGTGCGCAAGGACCTGGCCGGTCAGATCAAATCCTACAAAGACCTCAATGACGCCAAGTACAAGGTTGTCTCCAAGCTCGGCACCACCGGCGAACAGGCGGTCAAGCGGATGATTCCCAAGGCCACTTACATCTCCTTCGAGACCGAGCAGGAAGGGGTCATGGAACTGGTCAACGGCAAGGCCGACGCCTTCGTCTACGACCTGCCCTACTGCGCCACCGCCATGGCCCAGCGTGGTGAAGGCAAACTGGTATTTCTCGATCAGCCCTTCACCTATGAGCCCCTGGCCTGGGCCGTGCGCAAGGGCGACTACGATTTCATCAACTGGCTGAACAACTTCCTCAACCAGTCCAAGAACGACGGCACCTACGACAAGATCTACGAAAAGTGGTTCAAGGACACCGCCTGGTTGAAGGAACTTCAGTAAGGCAAGGACAAAGGAACGACCAAGTGAAGCCGAAAAGCAGGTCCCTGACCTCCAAGCTTCTGCTGGCGGCCATCCTCCTGGGGATGGTCGCCGCTCTTTGGGGGGCGACCAAAAAAATCGACTATACCTGGCGCTGGAACCGGGTGCCGCAGTACTTCCTCTACCACGCCGAACAGCTGCACAAGGTCCCCTTCGACGGCCAGGTAGCCGGCATTACCACCAAGGGCGGAGACGCCGTCATCGCCATCACCGGCGACAACGGCGAATCGCGCAAGGTCACCGTCGCCGCCGAGAGCCTGCGGGTCGACGAGGGTGACCTGCTCTTCGAGGGAGACAACCTCGGCGCGTCCTTCACCTGGAAGGCCGGCCCGCTGACCACAGGTTTGTGGACCACCCTCTGGATCTCCTTCGTTTCCGGGATCCTCGGGATGATTCTCGGCCTGGTGACCGGCCTTTGCCGGATCTCGAAGAACGAGGCCCTCAAGGGGCTGGCCATCACCTACATCGAGCTGATCCGCGGTACGCCGCTGCTGGTGCAGATCTTCATTTTCTACTTCTTTCTCGGCACCGTGCTCGACCTGAGCCGGATGGTCGCCGGAATCGGGGCCCTGGCGATTTTCTCCGGGGCCTACGTCGCCGAGATCATCCGCGCCGGCATCCAGTCGATCCCCCGCGGCCAGACCGAAGCGGCCCGCTCCCTGGGGATGACCGTACCCCAGGCGATGATCCACATCATCCTGCCCCAGGCCTTCAAGCGCACCCTGCCGCCGCTGGCCGGCCAGTTCATCAGCCTGATCAAGGACTCCTCGCTGGTTTCGGTCATCGCCATCACCGACCTGACCAAGAGCGGCCGGGAGGTCATCACCTCCACCTTCGCCACCTTCGAAATCTGGTTCACCGTGGCGGGGCTCTACCTGGTGATGACGTTTGCGCTTTCCCAGCTGATCGGCTGGATGGAACGGAGGCTCGCGATCAGTGATTAAGACTCAGGACGTCGTCAAAATCTTTACCGGACGCGGCCAGGTGGTGCGGGCCGTGGACGGGGTCAGCACCCACGTGAAGAAGGGCGAGGTGGTAGTCATCATCGGCCCGTCGGGCTCGGGCAAATCGACCTACCTGCGCTGCCTCAACGGCCTCGAAACCTTCGATTCGGGGCATATCGTCATCGACGGGGTTGATCTCGCCGACCGCAAGACCGATCTCAACAAGGTGCGCCGCGAGGTCGGCATGGTGTTCCAGCAGTTCAACCTCTTCCCGCACAAGACAGTACTGCAGAACATCACCCTGGCCCAGCAGGTGGTGCGCGGGCGCAAGAACGCCGAAGCGCAGACCAAGGCCCGGGCCCTGCTGAAGAAGGTCGGCATCGCCGAGAAGGAGAGCGAATACCCCTCGCGGCTCTCCGGCGGCCAGCAACAGCGCGTGGCCATCGCCCGGGCGCTGGCCATGGACCCCAAGATCATGCTTTTCGACGAACCGACCAGCGCCCTTGACCCGGAGATGGTCGGCGAGGTGCTCGACGTCATGAAGCAGCTGGCCAAGGAAGGGATGACCATGGTGGTGGTGACCCACGAGATGGGCTTTGCCCGCGAAGTGGCCGACCGGGTCATTTTCATGGACCAGGGCAAGATCGTCGAGGAGGGGACTCCCGAGCAGATCTTCTCCTCGCCCAGGGAGGAGCGCACCAAGGCGTTTCTCAACCAGGTGCTCTGAGCCGAACCCTCGAAAAAAAATCGGGACGCCCAAAACGGGCGTCCCTTTTTTGTTTCTAGCCTGCTAAGATTAGGCTTTTCCTGCCTGAGATCCGACTGATCGGACCGATCCGTCGGATCAAAAGCGACTGCGCCCGAGGACTACCTTGAACGCCCACCCGGAAAAAACCAACCACAGCAAAGGCCAAAAACTCCGCGAGGGCTTGTGCGCCGCCTGGCCGATCTGCCTGGGATACTTTCCCATCGGCCTGGCCCTGGGGGTGCTCGGCCAGAAGGCGGGGCTGGGGCCGCTGCAGATCGGGCTGATGTCGGTGCTGGTCTTCGCCGGCAGCGCCCAGTTCATCGCCGTAGCGATGATCGCCGCCGGATCCTCCTTCGGCGCCATCGTCACCACCACCTTCGTGGTCAACTTCCGGCATTTCCTGATGAGTTCGGCGATGGCGGTCTACCTGGCCCGGGTCCACCGCGGCTTTCTCTCCCTGTTCGCCTACGGCATCACCGACGAGAGTTTCGCCGTCAACATGACCCGCTTCCGCCAGGGCGACTGGGACCGCTGGCGGGCCCTGGTGGTCAACCACGCGGCCAACCTCACCTGGGTTTTCGCCACGGTGACCGGCGCCCTGGTCGGGGCCTTCATCCCCCCGGGAGCCTTCGGCATCGACTACGCCCTGGTGGCCATGTTCCTGTGCCTGCTGGTCTTCCAGCTGCAGGGGCGCATCTATATTCTTACCGCGCTGATCGCTGGGGTGTTCTCGGTGACCTGGTACCTGTGGGTACCGGGGGATTCCTACGTGGTGGTCGCTTCGGTGGCCGCAGCCACGGTCGGCTACCTGCTGCGCCGACGCCGCAGGGGGAGCAAGGCATGAACTTCCGGGAATACCTGCTGTTGCTTCTGGCCATGGGGGCGGTCACCTACATCCCCCGCTGGCTGCCGCTGTTCGCCCTGTCCCAGCGCAAGCTCCCGCAGTGGCTGATCGACTGGCTCGGCTTGATCCCCGTGGCGCTGCTCAGCGCCCTGGTCGCCCCGACCCTGTTCGCCGCCGGCGAGCCACGCTCGCTGAGTTTCGCCAGACCCGAACTGCTGGTCGCCGTCCCCACCTTTCTGTTTGCCCTCAAGACCCGCTCCCTGGGCGGCACCGCCCTGGTCGGGATGCTGCTCTACTGGCTGGCGGGGAAGTACCTGTAGGGGCGCCCCCCCCTGCCCAGCCGCCGTCAATCGAGAATTTCGCGCAGGCTCTCCACCAGGCAGTCGAAGATCTCCTCGCGAGTCTTGACGAAGCTCGGCACGTTGTAGGTCAGGAATTCCTCCAGAAACTGCAGGTGCCTGCCGTCGTTGGTGCCGACTTCGCTGAGCACCGCCTCGAACATGGGGATCACCTCGTAGAGATCGTCCCGGTCGAAGGGGGCCTTGTCCGGCTTCCCGGCGAACTTGGGAATATCCAGGTTCTCCTTGTTTTTTGGGTACTTGAAATACAGATCCGATGGTTTGATGACCACGTCCATGCTGTTTCTCCTTGCTTATTTGCAGCCGCCGCACCCCCCGGCCGAGGAGCAGTGCGAGCGACAGACCACCGCCTTGCCTTCGCTGGCGGTCTTGAGCTTGAGCGCCTCGAGGCTGGAGCGGGAGATGCGCCAGTTGCCGTCAAGTTCGGTCCCCTCGAGCAGCTTGCGTTTCAGATGCATCAGAACATTCAACTTGGTGGTCTGCAGCACCGCCGCAGCCTCTTCCAGACTTACCTCTACATCCTCTTTGGGTTCACTCATCGGTAGCCGATCCTTTCCGCCGGGGCCCGGCGTCCTGTCCGGAACATAAAAAGCCCGCAGACGCTGGTTTCTGCGGGCTTCGTCGCTCGTGGGGGCACACCCTTGTGCCCTTTGCCTGTCTAGGAATAGCAGAGAGTATGCCAGCCCGGCCCCCTGCACTCAACCACCTGGAATTTCAAGTTTTTATAAATCATTAAAAAGAAAAAACCGCTGCCGGAAGCTGGTTGATGGCACCGATTTGGGCAGGGTTGCCCAGGAACCGGGCAGCCGCTCAGGCGCCGGTGCGCAGGGATTTGAGCTCTACCACCGCCATGGTCAGCCGCGACACGCACACCAGTCGCTCCTGCTCGTCCTCGATCTGGATCTCCCAGATCTGCGAGCGGCGCCCCAGGTGCAGCGGCCTGGTCGCGCCGAAGACCCACCCCTGGCGCAAACCCCGAACATGGTTGGCGTTGATCTCCTGGCCGACGCAATAGTACTTTTCGGGGTCGACCACCAGATTTGCCGCATAGCTGCCGAGGGTCTCGGCGAGGGCCACCGAGGCGCCACCGTGCAGAAGCCCCTCGGGCTGGCGGGTGCGATGATCGACCGGCATCTTCGCCTTGAGGAAATCCGGGCCGATCTCGTAGAACTCCATCCCCAGGTGTTCGATCATGTTCCCCCGGCCCAGGCGATTGACCTCGTCGAGGGTGACTTCGTGGAACCAGATGGCCATAGTTCATACCTCCTGCAATAATTTCAATACTTTGCCCCCAGGACGGCGCCGACCAGCGCAGCCCAGGCCCCCAGCAGGGCAACCCCGCCCAGGGGGGTTATCGCGCCGAGCCAGCGCAGCCCGCTCAGCGCCAGCAGATAGAGGCTGCCGGAAAACAGCAGCATACCGACCACCAGCAGCCAACCGGCCCAGTTCAGCATGGCGTTTCCCGGCAGCAGGTGGATCAGAATGCCTACCACGACCAGGCCGACGGCATGGGGCAGGTGGTACTGCACCGCGGTCTGCCAGATGGCGAACATGTCCGCAGCCAGCCTGGCCTTGAGAATATGGGCGCCGAAGGCGCCGAGGGCCACGGCCAGAAAGGCATTGCCGGCGCCGATGGCGACGAACAGCTTGATCATCAGTCCTTCCCTTTCGCGGAACCGGCCTGCACGCCCAGACCCGGGAGGGGCTGCGCCGAATCCGCCGCAGCTGTATCCTGGGACGCCTCGTTACGGAAAATCAATACCCGGCGGGCAAAGGGGATTTCAATCCCGGCGCGGTCGAAATCCTCCTTGATCATCTTGCGCAGCTGGAAAGCCACATCGCGATGATGACCCGGCTTGACCCGGGTGACGGTGCGGATCAGCAGCTCGGACTCCCCGAACTCCTTGAGCCCCTTCACCTCGGTGGGGGAAAGCACAAATTCATTCTCCGCCATGAGCCGCTGGCCGGTTTCCGCGAGCACCCGGTAGACCCGGTCGAGATCCGATTCGTAGGCGACACCCACCTCGACCACCGCATGGGTGTAATCCTTGGAGTAGTTGATGACCGAGCCGAGCTGGCCGTTGCGCAGGATGTGCACCTGGCCGTCGGGATCCCGTATCCTGGTGGTGCGCATGTGGATCGCCTCCACCGTCCCCCGCGCCTCTCCGGTTTCGACATAATCCCCTACCAGGAACAGGTTTTCGAAAAGCACGAAGAACCCCGAGACGATGTCGTTGATCAGCGGCTGGGCCCCCAGGCCCACCACCACCCCGACAATCCCCGCCCCGGCCAGGATCGGCAGCGGATTGAGATCGAAGGCCTTCAGTATCAGCACGAAGGCGATGAAATAGACCCCGTATTCCAGCAGGCTCTTGAAGATCGGGTTGACCGTCAGGCGCCGTTTGCGCTCCGCCTCTTCCAGGTCTTCCCGGGGGCCGAGGGCCCTGTCCACCAGCAGGTTGCAGATGGCCACCACCACCTTGCTGAGAAACACGATGCCGATGGCCTTGACGACCCTTGGTCCGATGGTGGCCAGGTGGGCGATGAACTCGACCTGCAGCAGCACCCCGGTGGCGACGAACACGTAGATGACGTATTCCAGACAGCGCCGCAGCAGGGGGACCAGCGTGCTCAGCCGCTCGTACCACCCCAGGTAGTTCTCCCGGTACCAGTACTTTTTGCTCAGCGCGTCGAGGCTCTCGACCACTGCCGCCACCGTTTTCACCACCAGCAGGCCGATGGCGACGATCAGGTAGATCCGCAGGATGATCCACAGAACCCCGACCACGGGCCCGGGAAGGTCCAGAAACCCCGCCGAAAGGATAAAGACCCCAAGCCAGGTCACGTTGCCCAGGATGCGGGTCAGGCTGGCAAAAAAAGCCGTGATGCTCTCGTCGTTGGCTTGAACCTGCTCGTAACCCTTGGCCCGCGCCTCGAGCATTCCCATCAGGCGGCGCAGCCAGTGCAGCACGAAACAGGCCGAGACCACCAGGGCGAAGATCTTCGCCAACCCCAGCCCCAGCTGAGGCCAGAAATCGGGGGGGATTTTGGCGATCCAGCCGCGGGTATAGGCGAAGACGTCGACCTTCTGGCTGATCAGGTAGCCGTTGAAGCCGCCGACCGCAAGGCACAGAATCAGCAACATCAGCAGCAACACGGCGCGCACCAGGCGCTGCAGCCGGACCAGCCGCGGCCGGTGGTTTTCCAGGGCCGGCACGGACCCCAGCCAGCGAAACACCAGCCGCGCCAGCAGCATGGTCGCGACAAAGCCGCCCAGCAGCAGCAGGATTTCCCCGCCGATTACCGCAAGGTCCCGGTAGATGCCCTGCAATCCGGCCAGTAGCTCCATGGGAATTCCTCCTCGGGCGAGGCGCCCAACGTACCTGCCTACCGCAAAAGTATAGCGGAAATCCTCACCCTCGCCCCGGGGAGAGACGCCCTCCGCCGGGGCTTGACGATTTTGGTTCCCCGGCATAAGGGAACCGGAGTATAATCCCCCCCTGCCGCCCCGCAGGCCGCAGCGACACTATTATTTCCCGGTGGGATCATGACAGCAGCATCGTCTCAGTCTGCGTTTCTGCATTTTCTGGCTCTGCTGCTGGCGGCAAGCCTGCTGGCCTCGGGCTGCGCCGCGCCCGTGCTGCAGAGCCCCCCGCCGGAGGCCCGAAACCTGCCCGCATGGACAATGCCGGACTGGGCCTTGCCGGGGCTGGCGCCCGAGGCCTGGAAGCCCCCCCTGCAGATCCCTGCCACCCCTCCCCGCCGCACCGTCCGCCTGCTGGAACCATCCGTTGCAAACCAGGAAGATTCCGGCGATCCCCTGCAGATCGAGCCGCCGCCGCTGTATCCCGAATTTTCCCTCGAGCCTTCGCCGGAAGAGCTCATCGGCAAGATCCTCGACGACACCGGCCTGCAGGTGATGCAGGCCGCCCTGGAACAGATGGGTGCCCCCTACGCATCCGGCGGCTCCAGCCCGAAAGGCTTCGACTGCAGCGGGCTGGTTCATTACGCCTACAGCCAGATCGGTCTGGATGTACCCCGTTCCAGCCAGGAGCTCTACAAGATTGCCGACAAGGTGGACATGACCGAACTGCAGCCCGGCGACCTGGTGTTTTTCCGCATCTATCGGCGCAGGATCTCCCACGTCGGCATCTTCGTCGGCGAGGATCGTTTCGTCCACGCCCCCTCGCGGGGCAAGCGGGTGAGCATCTCCAGCCTCGAGGAGCCTTACTGGAGCCGACACCTGGTCGGGGCGGGACGCCTGCGCTGATCGACTCTGCGGCACACATGCAGAACAGGCGGCCCTGCTGGAGGGCCGCCTGTTTCGTTTCGGCGCCGGGTTCGCTCAGATCGGTTTGGGCCGGCAGAGATTTTCCGGCTTGTTGGCCCGGAAACCGCAATTGGCGCAGACCACCGTGGGCTTGTCCACCAGTTTTTCAATGTCCTTGTGCATCTCCTTGGCCTTGAGCTGGCACATGTGCAGGTGATGTGCTTCGGGCTCGGGGCATTCGTTCTGCTTGCTCATAAGAAAACCTCCCGGTCTTATTTTCCTAAAAAGATAAATGATTTCCGATGGATGTCAACCCGGGGCCGGTTTTCACGAAAACTGGCGGGCCAGGTCGTTGTCGATCACGTACATGCACACATCCCGGGCGCCGTTCTCGGTGTAGCGGTACCGGCTGCAGAGGTTGCGGATCAGGAAGCTGACATCGGCCCGGATGCGTTTGTCGTAGGTTTTGAAATCCTCGCGGCCATAATCCTTGATCGCCCGTCGGAAGTTTTCGTTTTCCAGGAAGGGGTCGAGGACTTTTTCCTTGAGGTTGTGCACGTAGCGCTCCCGAAGCGCACCGAACAGGCCGGTTTCGGTGATGGGCCGACCGGCCGCCATGATCTCCTGGGTCAGGGTCTGCGAGGTGTACTCCTTCTGGGTGGCCTTGCGAAAACTCAGGCGGCGCGCGGCATCGGTGTCGGGTCCGAGAATGCGCCGCTCGATGGAGCCGAAGAACTCCTCGCTGATCTCCAGCCGCTCTCCGGTGTAGCGGCAGGTCTCCACCGAACCCGCTTCGAAATTGATGGCGAAGAGGTAATTGGAGATGTCCCGGGCGATCTGGTCCTCGTTGTAGTAGTAGAGCGACTCCTTGACCTCCTGCAGCACCGAATAGTTGTACATGCGCAGCAGCGAGTCGAGAAACCCCCTGGGAAGCATCTCCGCCACCTCGGGGTGGCGCTTGGTGAAAAAGCTGCCGAGGATCGACATGTTGATCAGTTCGCCGGGGCGCGCGTAGGTGGAGAAGAAATCGTTGAACAGCTTGATCGAGTCACGGCCGGTGAGCCCGTGCCCCCCTTCCTTCTCCGATTCGCCGATGATGCGCCGGCGGCGCTTGGCGGTCAGCCGCTTGACGTCCTCCTCGCTGAGCCAGCGGGGGATGAAGCCGGTGTAGATCTCCATCTTCAGCAGCTGCAGGTTCTCGTCGCAGTAAAGCCGGTACTTCTCGGGGTCGGGAATCCACTCGAGCATCGCCTCGGACTTGGCGTTGAGCCGGGTGGCGATGATCACCCGGGCGAAGTTGTGCAGCACCCGCGGCAGAAAGCTCTCCTCGATGTGCTTGCCGAATATGTTCCGGTAGATCTCCACCTCGGTCTTCAGGTCGAGGACGTAGGGGATCTTGATGTACTCGATGCGGTCGGAGAAAGACTGGAACTCGCGGATGTTCTCCCGGTCTTCGGGGTTCATCAGGGCCAGGAACAGGGAGTTGACGTGCTCCTCGACATCATCGACCTTGTGCACCCCTTCGCTGATGATGTTGTGCAGCTCGATGAGCCGCTCGACGTTGTGGGCCTTGACGTCCATCAGCGCATAGACACCGTTGTTGGTCTTGGCGAAGCGCGAGAAGATGTAGCGCACCAGGTTGCTGTCGCGAAACAGCTCGTTGAGCCGACTCTGCAGGATGGAGTTGGAGAGGATGTTCTTCTTCATCGGCTTGTCGCCGGGGTTGAAGACGCTGACCCCCTCGCTGAGCCGCCGGTTGAACTGGAAGGGCCTGGCGTAGACCATCTGCAGCACCCGGGCCGGGCTGCGCAGGCGCCCCAGCAGGGTCTGGTAGAGGCTGCTGCAGATGGTGCAGGCGCTGTCGCGGAACACCCACTCGTATTCCTTTTCGGTGAACAGCCGCCACTTGAACTCGGTGTTGCCGAACAGATCGTCGAGAAACTGCCGGCGGAAATTCTTCGGCACCATCAGCAGCGGATGGTCGTGGCTCGGGCAGGGGACCTCCAGGTACTCGACGCTGCGCCTGGCGGCTTCGGCCTTGACCTTCTTGGCGGTCTCCTCGGCGTTGCCCGGCGAATGGTCGAGCAGGTAGGAGAGACGCTCGAGCACATGCTCGGCGTCGTTGCCGCCGCCCAGGTCCGCCCGGCTGAGCCGCCAGACGGTTTCATACAGGGCGCCTTTTTCGGTGTTGACGAACTGCTCGAATTTCAGCAGCAGGTTGTTCAGAAAGGTGCTCTTGCCGCAGCCGTGGGGCCCCTCGAAGATATAGATCTTGTTCTGCTGGGCCCCGCGGTTGAGGGCCTCGACCAGGGTGACCAGGCGGTTGGCGAACAGCCGGTCGGCGAAAAAGGGGTTGTCGACCCCGTCGACGAACAGCGGGGTGAAATCGTAGGAGACGTAGTGGATCGATTCGGGATCATCGGGGTACTCGTCCGTCCCATCGGTGATGTGCCCCTTGATCAGGTCGTGAAAGACCTGAAAAATGTTACGCACCATCCCTGCCGGCTCCTCGGTCAGCCTGGCCAAAAAGGCGTCGAAGGAGACGGGCGGACGCTGTTCCCATTCACTGATGCTGCGGTCGATGCGGTGTAGTGCTCGATGGATGTTTTTCATCTGCTGATCCCCGGGCTTTCTGTGCTGCCGGCTCGCCCCGGCCGGAGTCGCCATTCAGCTGCCGCCGCGGCCTTCGTCAACCGATGGCCAGCTTGGTCAACTTGCGATCCTTCATCTCGTAGAGTACCCGGCGCCAGGCGATCTCCGGCTCCTTTTCGCCGCGCTCGCGGGCGCTGGGCGGCCGGGTTGCGGTTCCGGCCACCTCGCTGGTCTCCAGCTGCACCGGCCCCCCCCAGAGAAATTCGATCCCCATCATGGTGTTGGCGATGAATTCGCGAACCAGCGGCTTGCCTTCGAAGCGGTGGACCAGGCAGAGAGTGCCGTCGCGGGTCCGCCCGGTGTCCACGCGGATCACCGGCGGGTGGTAGAGGCTGCCGAGCAGCATCTCGCGATAATCCCCGGCCTTGCGGCTCTTGACGTAGTACTGCCAGACCATGCGCGCCTCGTTGAGGCGCCGGTCGACGACAAACAGCCGGAAGCGGTCGACGAAGTCCTGGTCGACGTAGGTGTTGATGAAGGTGAAGTCGGAGAGGTTCTCGCGGATTTCGAAAATCTTCTGCTGACCCTTCATCGCCTTGGAGTCGAAGGTCTTGCGCTTGTCGGCATCGAGCAGGCGCTGGTAGTCGTTGGAAAGCCGGCCCTTGTCCGCCATCTCCTCCAGGTGCTGGAACAGCCGCATGCCGATGGCGTAGGGGTTGAGGCCGACCCGCGGCAGGGAGGTCACCCCGGCGTGCACCCGGGCGAAGTCGACTTCGTGGCCGCCGATGCGCTCGTCCTGCAGAAACAGCTTCTCGTGCCAGTAGCTGGCCCATCCCTCGTTCATGAACTTGGTGCGGATCTGCGGCTGAAAATACAGGGAGGTCTTGCGGATCACCTGGATCACCGAGAGCATCCACTTGTTCTCGTCCTTGTTCAGAAACTCCGAATGCTCCAGCAAAAACTGCATCAGGTCCTTGCGGCCGTCGGGCTTGCCGCCGCGGTGCTTTTCGAACATCGCCTCGAACTCGGGATACCTGGCGTTGACCTCGGCGAAGAAGCACTGCTCGGCCTGTTCGCGGTATTCGCGGGTGCATTGGTTGTAGCGCTCGATCTCCGTCACGTATTCGCTGATCTTGACCTTTTTCACCTGCTGCAGGAACAAATCGAAGTAATAGTCGAGGCGCCGTGAACGCACACCGACCCCGGGGCGGTGGACGGCGGAGAGCTCGCCGTGGTAATCGACCAGGTTGTCGATGGCCCGGGCGAACTCGATGACGTAATCGACCCAGCGCCCCTTTTCCGAGCGCAGCTTGGCGATCAGCCGCTTGTCCGAAAGGGCCTGGCCGGTCAGGTCGAAATCCCAGGTGTGGCGGAAGTACAGGTTGTTCTGGAAAAAGTCGATATGCGCCAGCACGTGATAGAAGATCATCACGTTGAGCCAGTCGGGGTTGTTGTCGTTGTAGAAGGAGATGGCCGGACGGGTGTTGATGACCGTCTCGTAGGGGTTGTGGGGATAGAGTTCGTAGCGCCCCTTCTCCTTGAGCACCTCGACGTCATGCACCCAGTAGTCATAGAGGGTGGGGATCATCAGCTTGGGCGAGAGCTCGAGCAGGTCACGGTTGGTGACGATGTACTCGAGGGTCTCGTCCTGGAAGCGCAACCCCGCCTGGCGCGCCCGCTCCTTGCACCCTTCCATGATGTTCTTGGTATGCTGGTCGATGAGTTCCATAATTCAATCTTTGTAGGGGCAGACCTGCGTGTCTGCCCTGGGGCGGCCACACAGGGCCGCCCCTACGGGGTGTATCGTTCCATGGCATCACGAAATCAATGACTTGATCCCCTCGATGACCCGCTTCTCGTCGGCGTCCTCGCCCATCACGTCGAGCCGCAGCAGGTTGGAGGCCTGCTCGATCAGGCCGGAGCTCTTCAGGTAGCGCTCGACCTCGGTGCTGTGGCTGGGCCCCGAGATGTGCTCGGCGATGGTCACCCCGACCCGGTTGGCGTAGCGCAGCATGGCCTTGAGCTCGGGCAGCACCTCCTTGCCGCCGGTGTCCCAGTCGTCGCCGTCGGTGCCGTGGAAGATGTATATGTTGTAGTCCTGCACCAGGTTCTCCTTGTCGACGATCTCGTTGACCAGCCGGTAGGCGGCCGCCACCCGCGTGCCGCCGGCCACCCGCGAGTTGTAGTAGGTGTAGAAGTCGGGTACCTCGGTGGCGTCGGTGTCGTGGACGATGAAGCGCGACTCGACATTTTTCTCGTACTGGTAGAGTAGCCAGCTGTAGATCATCACGTGCTGGGAGACCACCAGTTCGGTGGCCTTGCCCTCCATCGACCCCGAGTAGTCCCGCACGAAAAAGACCATCGCCTGGGACTCGTAGTCCTTCTCGCGGGAGAGGATCCGGTAGACCTTGTCGTCGGGGGAGATCAGGAACCTGGTGGTGTCGATCTCCCCCAGATCCGGCAGGTTGCCGAGGCTGATGTTGGTCTCGAGGATCTTGCGCAAGGTAGCCTTCTTGTCGAGCACCTGGCCGAAGCCCCGGTTCTTGTCGGTCAGCTCGTAGGTGTAGCGCGACAGGGAGCGCTTCTTCCCCTTTTCCTTGAGGTTGGGCAGCTCGAACTTCTCGGTGAGGATGCGGCCCAGGTCGTAGGCGTTGGACTCCACCTCGTGGCCGCCCCCTTCGCCCTGGCCGGCGCTGCCGGACCCGGCCTCGCCGGGACCGCGCACCGGCTGTTCGCCGATGACCTCGCCCTCTTCGCCCTCGCCGGTGCCGCCGGAGGCGCCACCCCCTTCCTGCTCCTGCTTGAAGGCGGAGTCGTGGAGAAACTTCTCCTCCACCGTGGTCGGCACCACCACCACCTTGCCCGAATCCCCCTTGCCCGGCTTGATCAGCCGCCCCACCCGGATCTTGCGGGGGAAACCGTCCTTCTCCCGCTGCCGGTCCCGCTCCAGCAGCTCGTCCAGCGAGCGCACGTTGGTGGTGTAGGAGCCCTGCGGCGAAGTCATGGCCTGGATCCGCGAAAGATCGCCGTCAGCGTAGAGACCCAAGGCGGAGGTGGCAAATTCCTCGCGCCCAACCACCTCGCGCAGTCCATGACCGCCGCCCAACGCCAGCTCGGCCCGGATCAGCGCCTCGCGCTGCGGCGAAAGCCCGCGCTTCTTGATCTCTGCAAAATATCTAGCCAGCTTCGGATTCATATAGCGTTAACGCCCCTCACTCCTCACTCCTCACCCCTGACTGCTGATTTTACGCCTCATCCTCCTGGGTGCAGAAATACTCGATGGTCTTCTGCGCGCAGGTGGTGCAGTAACCGAGCTTCTTCAGCATGGTCCGGATCATCCGGTCGTAGAGCTTCTGGTTCTCCTCGTTGGTGCGGTTGGCCAGCGCCCCGATCAGGCTGCCGGCACCGGCGATGTCGGACTTGAGGCGCACGTCGGTGACCGCCTTGACCAGCTCGAGGTTGTCCATGAAGTCGTAGTTGGGGTCGACGGAGATCTTCTGCCCGTAGATCTTGCGGATCGAGGTGCGGAAGGTCTCGCGCTGCTCCTCGGTCTTGAGGCCGAGCCGCTCCTCGATGCTCTTGACGAAGCGCTCGTCGATCTTCAGCGCCTTGAGCTCGCCGCTCTGCGGATCCTTGTACTTCCACATCCGGTCGGGGCCCAGGTTTTCGGCGTCGATGCCGATGACCATGTTGACGTAGTTCATCACGTCCTTGCGGATCGCCTGGGGCTCGTCCATGTAGGCGTTGAACATCTCGGTCATGATCCGTTCGCGGTAGAGGGTCTTGGCGATCTTCAGGTCCTCCAGATACTTGGCCCGGTCGTTGGCGTCGGGGACGTAGTCGAGGATGATGCGGTCAAAGGCCTCGAAGACGTCGTAGGCGAACATGCAGCGCCCCTCGTTGGTCTCCGAGCTCTCCATCAGCAACTGCACCGCCCTGCCCAGGTTGCGCTGGCCCAGCCCCTTCTGGCCGAAGCGCTTGGTAATGTCGGGCTCCTGGTTGAGGGTGTCGATGACCTCGGCCAGGGCCTTGATGCTCTTCTCGCCGGCCACCTCACCGGCGGCGAGTTTCATGGTCTCCACCGGGGTGAGCTTTTCGCTGCGCGGCAGGCGGGTCAGCACCGCCGCGGCCGAGGTGGCGTAGTTGAGGTTGGGGTCCTGGTGCAGATCCTCCTTGGCCAGGGTGGTCTTGGTCTCGCTGCCGATGGCGTAGTAGGTCAGGTCCCTCTGCATGCGGTAGTTGGTGTTGTGCGAAACGTAGCAGACCCGGCAGCGGTCGACGATGGGCGCCTCCTCCTTCTCGGCGAGAAAGCGGTTGAACTCCGAGTTGTTGCTGGTGGCGATGATCAGGGTGTCGATGGGCCACTTGTAGCCGTCGATTTCGATGACCCGGTTCTGGATCACCCCCAGGTAGACCTGGACCAGGTCCTTTTTATTCTTGTAGATCTCGTCGGAGAAATGGATGCCGCCGCCCGCCACCCGGGCCAGCGCCCCCCGGCGCAGGTCGAAGCGGTAAGGGTTGTTGGTGTCGGTGATGTGCAGCAGGCGCTGGATCGACTCCTCGCCCAGCAGGTCGACGGCCGAGGAGGTGATCTTGTCCTTGGCCGCGTACTTGCCGGTGACCGTACCGAGGCTCTCGGTGAGGGGGACGGGGATGATCTCCACGCGCTTGAGCATGTCCTCGATCTTGCCGCCGGCAAAACTGCGGATGTCATTCCACATGTAGCCGCTGCAGGCCCCCAGGGGGCGATAGTTTTCGTAGAACCGGTCGATTTCCGGGTCGCTGAAGCCCCCCTTTTTGGCCAGGAACTCGCGATTCTCCTCCTCGGCCTCGAACAGGTTCATGGCCAGGATCATCGGGTCTTCGTAGGTCTGCGACTCGATGGTGGAGATGCGCCCGTAGCCGCCGAGCTCGCCCATGCCGGTCAGCCTGAAGGTGTATTTGCGGTTGCGTTCGTCGCTGAGGAACTGGCGGTAGCGGCTGCAGAGGAACTCCACGAAAAAGGTCTTGCCGTTGCCAGGCTCGCCGACCAGCACGAAAGCCATTTCCTTGCTCGAGCCCCCTTCGGCCGCGTCCTTGACGAAAGAGACGAAGCTGTTGAGTTCGTCATACATGCCGATCACGTGTTTGCGGCCGTTGCGGAAGATCTGGAAGTCGTAGGTGGTTTTGCCGTTGACCACGACTTTCTCGATCTTCTCCTCAAGGATCATCCGGGCGACTCCCTGAAAGGCGTTTTCGAACCGGCGATTCCCTTCCTTCACGGCCTTCAGATGGCTGAGCAGCGACTGGTCGTATTTTTTTACTGGCATTATCCCTGTCCTCCAGGCTCGGTTGGCACCAGGCCCCCGACGGGGGGCAATTGGTTCGAATATGCTGACGCGGGATTATCATTGAGGGGCCGGGACGTTGCTGCCGGCCTCAAGGCGAGCATGGTGATTCTTCTTTCTCATCCATCACGGCTGGATGGCATTAAATCCCCGATGGTCGTCAACCATCGCGCTACGAGAAAAATTATATCACCCGGGGGGCATTTTTTCAAAAGGGGGGCGGCAGGTAACTGATCGTAGTTATTAATAATCCTGACACCTTGGCGGGCCCTGCTCGGGCAGCCTGGCAGCCTCTGGAGGCCATCTGCCAAGCCTGTCGGCGGCCCACGGGATAACCGCAGATGCTGCCGGCGGCCCTGCGAAAGCCAAGGCCCCGACCGGGCGTCGCGGGATCAGCGGAGGAGAGGTGAACAGGACGGGGGAGCCTGGAGGGCACCGCCGGAGTTTCAGATGGCCCTGGCCAGGGGGGGACGCCCGGGAGCGACAGGGGGACGCGAGGTGTGGGTGAGCAGGTACTCCCAGATGATCTCGGCCAGGGGCACGCCGCTGCGGGCCAGCCCCTCGTTGCCGAACATCGGGTTGAATTCGAGAAAATAGAAATGCCCCTCGACCAGGGCCAGGTCAAAACCCGCGTGATTGATTTCCAACGCCCTGGCGATCCGCTCCACCAGTTGCAGGGCCTCGGGGGGGATCGCCTCGAAGCAGAGCCGCCCCCCCTGGGCGACGTTGGTCAGGAACTGCCCCTCCCCGGCGATCCGCCAGTAGGCCGAAACCACCCGGTCGCCCACGTACACCACCCGCAGGTCGCGATCGATGGGGAGATATTCCTGCAGATAGAGCACCGGGTTGCGCGCGGCGTAGTCGATCAGTTCACGGCGGTTCTGCAGCAGGAAGGTGCCGCGCCCCATGGAGTTGCGGATTTCCTTGCCCACCATGGGGAAGCTCAGCTCATCGAGGACCTGGCCGATGGCGTTTTCGTTGGAAGGCAGGATCAGGGTGTGCGGGAAATGTTCGGGAGCCACCGCCCAGAAGGCCCGGGTCATTTCCACCTTGTCGTAACCCAGATGGAAGGTGCTGAGGTTGGGGAAAATGGGAACTTTCAGGCCGTAGGCCAGAAAGTTGACCTGCCAGGACTCGGGAAAGAGCGCCCAATCCGCGGCCTTCACCTCGTCCTTGTGGCGCAGGGCCAGCTCGGGCTTGATGTAACGCACCCCGGGCAGCCCCAGGGAGCGATAAGGGTTGAAAGAGACAAGCCGCATAAATTATCTGGCACGACCTCCGGGAGCGCTGGACCCATCGAGCAGGTCGCCGGATTCTCGGGCTTTTCCCCGGCTCTTGTCAACAAGATTCGCCATCCGCCCCGCTGCATCTTTCGGGGGGAGGGGAAGGGCCGGTTCAGGAACGGCTGGCGGCGGCAGCCTCGGACTCCCAGATCCGCGAGGAACTCGCCGACAGCGGCAGAATGACCCTGACCCGGGTCCCTTGGCCGGGTGTGCTATCCACCTCGATCGTGCCGTCGTGGGCTTCAACGATATTCCTGACGATGCTCATCCCCAGCCCGAGGCCGCCGACGGCCGTGTCCGAGGCGTCGACCCGGTAGAACTTGTCGAAGATCCTGCGCACCTGGTCCGCGCTCATGCCGATCCCCTCGTCTTCGACCAGGATCAGGTAGCCGGCGTCGACGACCCGGCTGGTCACCGCCACGCGGCTTCCCCGGGGCGAATATTTCACGGCGTTGCTGACCAGGTTTTCCAGCACCTGGACCATCTTGTTCTCATCGGCCAGAACCCGGTGGCCCTCGGCGGCCTCCAGGTGGACCTCCAGCCGATGGTCCGGATGATGCACCTGGTAGTGGCGAACGACCTTGGCAATCGAGCGATCCAGCGAACATTCGACCCTGTCGAGGGGAACCGCCTGGCCCGACTCAATCCGGGCGATATCCAGCAAATCCCCCACGATCCGGGCCAGCACCTCGGTCTTCTCGTAAATTTCCCCAAGGAACTCCTGCTGCTGTTCCCGAGTAAAGCCGCCGAAATCCTCGGGCTTGAGCAGCAGTTCCGCGTAGCCCATGACCGAGGTCAGCGGGGTCCTGAGTTCGTGGGCGGCGGTACTGATGAATTCGTTTTTCAGCCTCTCGACCAGGCGCTCCTCGGTGACGTCGCGCAGACTGGTGATGTAGCCGGACTTTTTTCCCTCCCGGTTTTTTACCGCCGCCGTGGTTGCCTGCAGGATCCGGTTTTCCCGCCGGCCGTGGTCGAAGACCTCCAATTCCTTGAGCTGCTCCTGCGGACCGGGCAGAGCCGCAAGCAGATGATCGCGCAAGCCCGGAACTTTGATCACCGTCCGCAGCGGGCGTCCCAAAGCATCCTCCAGCCCGATCCCGAGAAGCTGCTCGGCGGCCGGGTTCATCAGCAACAGACGCTGTTCGAGGTCCGTCACCACCAGGGCCTCGGCCACCGAACGCAGCATGGCGTCGATCCGGTCGCGGGCCGCTTCGGCCTCGGCCAGGGCCCGGCTGCGCTCCTCGGCCACCCGCTTGCGCTCGGTGATGTCCTTGATGATTCCCACCACCCCGGCTGGCCCTTGCCCCGAGCCGCTGCCGCACAGGGAGCAGGAGAGCAGAACCGGTACCGCGTGCCCTTCGCGGGTGATTACCCGGGTTTCCAGGTTGCTCACCGGTCCGAGTCCCAGCAACCGGAACAGCTCGCCCTGGCGGGCAACGGTTTCGCCTGCGCCAAACAGGGACGAGAGGGTTTGCCCCAGCAGCTCCTTCTCGGTATGCCCAAACAGCCGCACCGCCGAGGCGTTGACCTTCACCAGTCGCCCGTCGGCGTCGGCCACGATCAGGGGGTCGATGATCGACTGCAGGATCTCGTCCACCGAGTCGCGGGCCTGGGTGGTCGCCTGCAGCGTTTCGGTCATGGTATTGAAGGCGGCCGCGAGCCTGCTGAGTTCATCGCCGGAACCGGTTTCCACCCGCCGGCTGAAATCCCCCCCGGCGACATGACCGGTCTGGGCGATGAGCTGGTCGATGGCGGTGGTGAGCCGCTGGGAAAACAGGTGGGAAACCAGGCAGCCGGCGGCTAGAATGCTCAGGCAGATGGCCAGGGTCAGGGTCCTCAGCCGCTTGGGCGCCGCCATGAATTCTTCATGCGGCAGCTGCGCCACGACCGACCACCCCAGGGGCTGCAGAGGCTCGTAGGCGACGAAGACATCCCTGCCCTGCAGCGTCGCCCGGGCAAATCCCTGTTCCATCGGAGTCTGGCGCAGCAACTGACGGGCGGCCGCCGCGGACCCCCCGAGGGGATGAAGCAGGCCGGGCCCTTCGGGATGGTGAAGCAGCTGGCCGTTGTCGTCAATGATCAGAATGTCGCAGCAATTGCCCGACGATTCCTGCGAACAGACTGCGGAAAAAGCCGAAAGGGGAATCCCGCCCACCAAAATCCCGAAAAATTCATCGCCAAAATAACCGAAGCGGGCAACCGCCATCCACACCACCGGCTCTCCCAGGTCGGGACAGAGTTCGGCCCTGGAATAGACCACCTGGTTGGGACTGGCCATCGCCTTGCGGAACAGCTCGTGCGAACTCCAGTTCTGCATCGGCAGGGCGATGCTCCCGCGCACCAGGCGAAGTTTTTCCTCCCCCGCCCGGTCCAGGTAGATAAGGACCGGAAACTCCTCCGTGAACCGGGAGAAGTGTTTGGCCAGGGGCAGGTCTCCCCGCTTGCTGTGGTAATCCCGGGTGTCCATCCGTGCCATGATCTCTTCGTGGTGATGCAGGAACTGGCTGAGATCCTTGACCGTGCTGCGGGCAAACTGGTGCATCTCCTGCTGCTGAACCTCGGTCAGGGTCTGAACCAGCAGCAGGTGGCTCAACCCTCCCAGCAGCAGCACGGTGAGGATGACGGCAAGGGCGAAGGCCCCGGTGATTTTCGTTTTGAGCGAGAGCATGGGCATATGCCTGAACAGTGGGCCGGCTCAGGGTCCCGATGCCGGCAAAGCGCCGTTGGCCCGGACCAGTTCCCTGGCTTCGGAGCTGGAGAGAAACTCGACAAACTGCCGCCTTGGCCCCTGCAGCTGCCCCTTCCAGACAATCCCCAGGGGGACCAGCAGAGGGTAGTTCTGGGCGCCGCCGTCCGTGACCTGCGGCAAATTCCCATCGAAAGCAAGTATTTTCAGGGAGCTGCCCAGGGCGCTGGCCAGGGGGAGATAGCCGATGGTGTAGGGGTAGCGCTCAAGAATGCGCAGGGCTTCCTGGGTGCTGTAGAGAACTTCTCCGGCAAAGGCCGGAATGGCCTTGAAGGCGGGCAGGCGCTGTTCTATTACCCGGCGGGAGGAATCGCCTTCCTCGCGGTTGGCGACGTAGATTTTCTGCTGTTCGCAGGCGGGACTCAGCTGGTCCCAGGAGTCGAGGGCCCCGGAATAGATCCCTATGACCTGCTCCGCCGCAACCCCCTCGATGCAGGAGGAGGGCAGGTTGGCCACGAAAACCACGGGGGAGTAGGCGAACAGGCGGTAGCCGAGGCCGAGCCGGGTCTCTTGGGCATCCAGGGGGCGGGCCACCCTGGCGAGGTCGCAGTCGCCTTCGAACAGACGCTTGATCCCGCCGGTGCTGCCGACGCTGGGCGGCACCTCCGTGGCGATCGCCGGGTAATGGCCCTCGAAAGCCCGCCCCAGGACACCCAACAACCGCAGGCTGTCCCCGGTGCCGGCGATGACCAGCTTTTTGCTGCTCGCCGGGGGCGAGGCGGCTCCCAAAAGCAGCATCGCCACCAGTAACCAACCGGCAATCGCCCGCATTCCCCCTCCCAGAGAATCTTAACGCCTAAAAAATACGTTTTTTTAATACAACGGCGAAAGGGGGAATGTCAACAGCATATATTATCCTGGAGCAGGTGGCTTTTCCCTTAAAATCCCGGCACCCCTTCTATAATGCGGCCTTGGGGATCAGTGGAGCAGGGTGGGAGGGGTCGGGCACAGCCAGTCCTTTACGCTCCAGCTATCGAAATCGACGGCCGGCCCCGGTGCGGCGAACAGAAATCCCTGGACCTCCCCGCACCCCCAGGAGTGCAGCAACTCCAGCTGCTCTGGGCTTTCCACCCCCTCGGCCACCAGGTCGAGTTCAAGACTGCGCGCCAGGGTCAGGATGGCCAGAGTGATCGCCGCATCGCTTGGATTGTCGACGATGCCGCCAATGAATCCCCGGTCGATTTTCAGGGAGCGAACGGGAAAGCGCTTCAGGTATTCCATCGAAGCATAGCCGGTTCCGAAGTCGTCGATGGCGATGCGAACCCCGAGCGCCGCTATCGCCTCGAGCGCCCTGGAGGTTTCCGGGCTCGCCTTCATCAGCGCGCTCTCGGTCAACTCGAGTTCCAGGTCGGCGGGGTCCATGCCGGTCTCCATCAGGGCATGCTCCAACAGGCCGATAAATTCCCGGTCCATGAACTGCCGGGCGGAAATGTTCACCGCCATGCGCAGCGCCTCGCGGCCGCTTCGCCGCCAAAGAACCGCCTGCCTGCAGGCCTCCCACAGTACCCAACGCCCCACCGGGTGAATGAGGCCGGTCTCTTCGAGCAGCGGGATGAAGTCGCCCGGACCGATACGCCCACACTGCGGATGGTTCCAGCGCAGCAGGGCTTCGAAACCGACAACCCGGCCGCTGGCAACCTCCAACTTGGGCTGGTAGTACAGTTCGAATTCGCCCCGTTCCAAGGCCCGGTGAAGTGAGCTCTCCAGCCGCAGCCGCTCCCGGGCGTGGGCGTTCATCTCCTGGGTGTAGTACTGGTACCAGTTGCGCCCCTCTTCGCGGGCCCGGCACATGGCGGTTTCGGCATTGCGCAGCAGCGCTTCGGGGTCTTCCGCATCCTCGGGATAAAAAGCGATGCCGACACCGAATTTGAGAAAAAACTCCTGGTCTTCAATCAAAAAGTGTACCCCCAGAACCTGCATGATCTTGCGCAGCACCGGAGAAACCGGCTCGTTCGAATGCAGGTCTTCCAGCAGAATGGCGAACCGGCCGCCATCGATGCGCGCCACGGTATCGGTGACGCGAACACACGATTTGAGCCTGGCAGCCACCTTTTTCAACAGTTCGTCACCGATCTTCTGACCGCAGGAGCTGTTGACGGAGCGAAACCGGTTGATGTTCAGCAGCAGCAGGGCAAGGTGCTGTTTCTGCCGACAGGCCTTGGCCAGGGCATGGCCCAGTCGGTCGCGGAACAGGCCGCGGTTGGCCAGACCGGTCAGGGGGTCGAAATGGGTCAGGTATTCCAGGCGGGACTCCATGCGCTGAAGGGCCGAACGATCCTCGAGGGTTATGACATAGGACCTGCCTTCTCCGGGATCCTCGGGACCGGGCTGCAGCGAAAGGCGGACCGACACCGGGCGCCCGTCACCCCGCAGGCAGTCCAGATCAAAGCGAAAGCGGTTGCCGGCCCCGGCATCGTCTGGCTGCCGGAGGATTTTCCAGCGCTGCAGATCTTCCTCCGGCAGCAGATCGACCACCGCCTGCCCGACCAGGGTGTCGGCGGAGCGGGCCAGCAGCTCCTCCGCCGCCGAATTGACGCGCAGGATTCTCTCATCGGCGCTGATCAGCAGCATGCACTGGACGGCATTTTCGAAAAAGTTTTCGAAACCCACGGCTTTTGCTCCTTTTCCGGTTCAGGGCGCGATGGCGCGTTTCGGGGTGCAGGGGGCCTGGTATTCGAAAATAACCTCCCCAAGGTCCCGGGCGCAGTTGCCCGCCGCCGCGCTCGGCAGGGCCAGGACGCAATTGAGCATCCGCGGCCCCTGGGAGCTTTTTTCGAACGCGCCCAGCAAGCGGTTCCAGCCCCGGGCCCGTGGCGGCTCCTGCTCTGCCATGGACAGATAGGCGATGGTCACCCTGGGGTTGGCCGCCCGCAGCTCCCCGGCCATGGCCAGGCAATCCGCGGTACCCTCTCTGCCGCTCAGGATGGCGAAATCATAGCGGTTGCCCGTCTCCAGAAGCAGCCGCACCGAGGTCAGGCCGTTGGCGCTGTGCAGCACCGCCTGCCGGTCCCTGCCGCAAAGCAGGCGAAAAAGCGCCCTGGCCCGCGGATGGCTGCCGACGAAAAGAACCCTCATGCCGCCTCCCGGGCCGGGGCGTTGGCTCCGCAGACCGCCTGGCGGGTGTGGTCGTCGATGTCGATCCAGCAGGCCACCGAGAGCACCTTGCCGACGCGCACCGCCTGTCCATCGCCGAAACGGCGCAGCGGCAGCCCCACCCGTTTGAGCAGGCGCTCAACCGCCACGCTGGTAACGAATACGTAATGACGGATGCCGTTGCGGTCGGCGAAATCGACTCCGGCCCGCAGCAGGTCGAAAGTGAGCGAACAGAGATTGGCCTGCTGGCGCGAAGCGCTCCCTGAGGGGAGTACGGCAAAGCGGCTGATCTCCCAGATCGACTCGTCCTTGGGGATCTCGGCCCCCCGCGCCAGCTGGGGAAAGATTTTCTCGAGCATGTAGTCGCCGGTGGTCGGCAGCAGCCGCCAACATCCCTCGACGGCTCCCTTTTGCCCCCCGGTCAACATGTAGACCGGGTCCAGGTCGTCGAAACCGTCCCGCTCCTGGCCGTTGCGGCTGCGCACCTCCCAGCCCAGCTGTTCGAAGAACACCCGGTGGCGCAGATGAAACATGCCCCTGAGGCTTTGGCTATTGATGTGCGGGTCGAGGGCCCGTCCGGTAAGGACTCTGCTCATTGGACAACCTCCCAGTTAGAGTTCATGGGGAAGTCAACCATGCAGAGGGGCTATCCGACAGCTGTAAGATCTTACAGGTTTCCTAGAACCGGTTGAAATCGTGCGTTTTTTTGAGAGAAAAGGCGATTTGGGGGAGATTGCTGCGGGTCAGGCGGGGTGAGTGGCGATCAGGCCGAGGGAGATGGCCCGGGCCACGGCGTGCTGCTTGCCGCTGACCTCAAGCTTGGCGGCGGCGTTCTGCAGATGGAAGATGACGGTACGTTCGGCGACACCGAGGATCTGTGAAGTCTCCCAGGAGGTCTTGCCCTCGGCCGCCCAGAGCAGACACTCCTTCTCCCGGGAGGTGAGCCGGGGCCGGGCCGGGGAAATCTCCCTGATTTCGATGATGCGGCGGGCGGCTTCGTGGACAAAGGGGGCCAGCGCCTGCACGAAGGGAAGAGCCTCGCGGATCCACCCCTCGCTGCGCTCCGGCGGCGCCGAAGTGGTCAGGGCGAGCAGGGCGTTTTCACCCTGGCTGCCGTGCACCGGGATGCTCAGGCCGTTGCACAGCCCGAACTCTCCGGCCTCCCTCATCATTTTCCGGGCCGACGAACCTGCGGTTCCGGCCACCTCCGGCGCCCCCCAATAAAGCGGCACATGCCGCGTGGCGCAGTGGCTGACGGTGGGATCGACCCCCATGTAACCCTGGTCCTTGTAATGCTGCCACCAGGAGTTGGGGTAGCCGCTGATGATGAACATCTGCGGCTTGACCAGCGAGACCGGGATCCGCGCTCCGTAGAGGAAATGCTCGAATCCGTAGTCGGCGCAGATATCCGCACAGCCGGCATGAAGCTCTTCCACCGACCGGGCACGGTCAAGCTGCTCGATACGCTCAAAATAGCCCTGGTGAGTCATGAACCTCTTTCCTGCCCGAGGGCGAAGACGTTGAAGGAAACCCCAGGAAATAATAACCGCGTTCTATGAAATTGCACAAGAGGTCCGGCAATTTTTGCCGTCCCCGCAACGGCCCTAGCCCCCAAGCGCCTGCACCCGGTCGGAAAATTCAGCCAGGCTCTTTGCCCGCCGCAATCCGGTCACCGCCTCACGCAGCCGCGGGTCGGCATGGAAGGCCAGCGCCTCCTTGAGCTTGCGCAGTACCTGGGTATCGCCGCAGAACAGTTCGGCGTAGCGCTCGAGCAGCTGGCCGAGGTACCGCGCCAGTTCGGCCCGCCTTTCGGCCGCGGATGGCTCGGCAGCGGCTTGCCCCCGGATCCGCTGGAACAGCAGAGGATCGGCTATCGCCGCCCGGCCCAGCATCAATCCGGCAGCGCCGGTCGTCTCGGCGACCCGCCGGGCGGACTCCGCGCTGTCGATGTCGCCATTGGCAATGACCGGCAGCCTGGTGGCGGCGACCACCCTGGCGGTGATGCCATGCTCGGCCCGGCCGCTGTATTTCTGCAGCACGGTGCGAGGATGCAGCACGAGAAAGTCGACCCCGGCCGCCTCGATGACCGGCAGCAGTTCGAAGATCTGCTGTGGATTTTCATAGCCGGCACGAATCTTCACCGAAAAGCTCCCGGAGATGGCCAGGCGCAGCTGCCGGAGGATCTCGGGAATATTTTCGGGGGTTTTCAGCATGCCGCCGCCGGCCGAACCGGGGGTCATCCGGCCGAAGGGGCAGCCCATGTTCAGGTTCAGATGTTCGGCCCCGGCCTGCTGCGCCGCCAGGGCGGCAGGGACCAGGGTCTCCGCGTTTCTGCCGATGAGCTGAACCACCAGGGGCACCCCCCCGGCGCGGTCCGCCGCCTCCTTGCGATCGGTTGCCTTGAGGCCCCGGGCGGTGCCGGCATTGACCCGGATGAATTCGGTGAAGACCACGTCGGGCCGGACCCAGTCGACGAAGACCCCGCGCAGGGCCCGGTTGGTCAGCCCCTGCATGGGGGCCAGCATCAACGGTTGGCTGGCAGGGTTCCAGGGGAGCGCGGCGGCGGAATCGGCATGGGGCTTAACGGCCATGGGCTAGCTCCTCTGCAGGGCGTTTTTTCTGGTCCTTGAACCGGTAGAGCCGCTGGTCGGCCCGCTTGACCAGCTGCTCGGCGGCGGCCAAGTCCTCCTCCAGGGTCGAGGCGATGCCGAAGCTGATCGCGGTCGGCACCACTATCCCGTTCTCCCTGAAAGGGTTTTTCTGGAGGGCCGTCTGAACCCTGCCCATCAGCTGCACCGCGTCCCGGGGTGCGGTTTCGGGGAGGATCAGCACGAACTCATCCCCGGCAAAACGGATCACCAGGTCGCTGGAGCGGGTCAGGCGCTCCAGAAGCCGAGCGATGTGCTGCAGCAGCCGGTCGCCGCAGTCGTGACCGAAGCTGTCGTTGACCAGCTTGAAATCGTCCAGATCCAGGAACACCAGGGAGAGGGTGCCGTTGTAGCGCCTGGCCCGGGCGAACTCGCGGGCCAGCACCGAATCCATGACCCGGCGGTTGAGCAGGTTGGTGAGCGGGTCATGCTGGGCGGCGAATACCAGCTGCTCGTGGGCGGTGACATTGGAGAGGCAGAGCGAAACCTTGAGTCCCAGCCGCTCCAGGAAGACCGCGTTCAGCCCGGGCTGAAAGCGGGTCGCGGAGGGGTCGGCATGGTTGAGACTGCCCACCAGTTCACCGTCCAGTTGCAGGGGGACGATGGCTGCCGAGCGGATTTCGCCGCGGGTTGCCGCCGGGAACAGGCGAAGGTAAGGCTGCAGCCCCTCGTTGACCAGCAGGGGAACGAGACGGCCCCCCAGCAGCGATTCGAATTCGCTGCGCCGGACAAAACTCAAATTGCGCCGGGTGGCCGGCTCGCGCACCGCCTCGCGGACCAGCCCGGCCAGCTCCGACTCCTCGATCAGCGCAAAGCTGACCTGGGGGATTTCAAAGGTGCCGGCGATTTTTGACAGCAGGGTTTCGAAAAAACCGCGGAAATTGAGAATGGAGAGGATGCTCGCTTCCACCTCGTGGAATTTGCGAGCCAGCTCCTCGATCTCCCGAACCCGCTCGATGATGCTCTGCTGCCTCATTGGTCAATTCGCCCCGTTCTTCACCCCTGGCCGGAATCAGCATTTTCGCCCAACCTGGAACCGCGATCAAGCCCCCTCGCATTGGGCGGCCCGCGCCTGGATCTCCTGGTGAGAAAAACCACCGTTCAGCCTTACCCGCCCGCGGTTATGGACAGCCCCACCCGTCCCAGTACTTTGAGAAAATTGCGGGTAAGCGTCGGGTGCAGCTCGGTGCCGGCCATTTCCAGGAGGATGGCGGAAATTTTTTCATAGTCCATGGCGCCCCGGTAGGCCCGCTTGGTACGCAGGGCATCGAATACGTCGGAAATGGTGGTCATTTGGCTGCAGAGGTTCTGCTCCCAGCCAGCGGCAACTTTCGGGTAGCCGGTAAAGTCGTATTTGAGGTGGTGTTCGAAGGCGGTAACCACCGCCAGGCGCGGCACTCCGGGGGTGTCGAGCAGATGCTGCGCCCCCTTGAGCGGGTGCTGCTGCATCAGTTCCCATTCCGTCTCGTCGAGCTTCCCCGCCTTGTTGAGGATTTCTTCGGGGATGAACACCTTGCCGATGTCGTGGAGCATGGCGGCGATGCCGATATCATGCAGGCGCGCGCCGGAAATTCCCATGGCCATGGCCTGCGCGAGATTCAGCACGCAGACGTTGGTGGAATGGGTGAAGGTGTACTCGTCCAGGGCACGCAGGGGCGCCAGCGTCAACAGCGGATCGGCCTCGCGGCTGAAGGTCTGGATGAAGCTGGTGACGATCTCACTGATTCCCTTGACGTTGAGCTTGTTGTGGCGCCGCGCCTCGTCGTACAGCTCCTCGAAGCGGAACCGTTCCTCATCCGGAATCTCTCCCAGCTCCGGGATGGCGAGGATCTCCGCCCCTTCCCATTCTCCTTCACCGCTCTGGCCGAAACGGACCTGGACCTTGCCGAAGCGCAGGTACTCGGTGGAGATCAACTCCGTATCGGCATCCGCGGACTTGGCCAGCTGGGTGATCAGCCGCATCACCTCCTCGTCGCCGATACCCTGGCGGATTTTCAGGTGCCCGAGGCCACGGGCCTTCATGGCCTGGGTGAGCTTCACCACATGCATGCTGGTGGTCAGTGGCGTCCCGTCGAAAATCAGCTCTTCGTCTACCAGCATCAGGGAGATGTCGGGCCCGGCGTTGAGCGCATCGCGCAGGCTGGCCAGGGCAGCCTCGCGCAATCGGCTGACCTGGCGGTGCTGGGGCGAGTAGAGGGTGGCGGTGGCCATGGCGGTGACCAGGTGCCGGATAAAATCCATCAAATCGGCTCTCTGTCCGGTACTCACTTGCGCCTCCCCTGGGTTACCCGCTGGAGGGTCTTCGCGGCCTCCCGGGCGATATCCGGATCCTTTACTCCCGCCAGCTTCTCCAGCAGCCAGGTCACCGACTCGGCGGGATAGCGGGGCAGACTGCGCAGAATTTCCAGGCGAAGCCGCTGGTGGGTCTTCTTGTGCAGCAGGGGCCGGGAGTTGAAGATCCGGCCCAGCACGGGCAGGGCCTCAGGACTGCCGATTTCCGCCAAGGTGCGAAGCACCGCAAGCCGCAGCTCGAATTCCCGTTTTCCCAGCCCCCCGCTGGCGGCCATTTCGAGCAGTTTGGTGAACACCTCGGCGCTGGGGCTGCGCTCGGCCAGTTGCAGGGCGGTCAGCTGGCGCGGCAGTTCCGAACTGGCCAGGTCCTGGAGCAGGATCCGGTTGGCCTCGGCATCGTTGAAATGGAGCAGAGTCCGCATGACCTCCTGGCGGACCTGGGGGCGTTCATGGCTGCGCAGTTTGCGCACCGCTTCGACCACCGACGGGTCGTTGAGCTGGCGCAACGAAATGATCAGGTTGCGGACAAAATACCAGCGCGGGTCGTCCAGGCGCCGCAGCGCCGCGTCGCGGGTAAGATGGCCCAGCTCTTCGAGCCGGACCATGTAATAGCGGCGCAGCGACATGCTGCTTTCTTCAGCCAGGCGATTCATCAGCGGGTTGACGAAGGGCTCTCCGATTTCGCGGATCAGCCCGGCGATCTCCTCGTATTTGGCCTTGCCGTGCCGGGAGAGGGAGTCAAGCACCTGCTCCACGAACTCCTCCTCCGCAAACAGGGTCAGGATCTCCCGGCGCAGGGATTCCTCGCCGGCCTCGCCGACCAGGCGGTGGTGCATGGCGAGCAGGGCTGGGAAATCGCCCATCTCCAGAAAATAGCCGGCCAGTTCGAGCAGGCTGCGCTTGAGCACCTCGAGCTGCTCGGCATCGGGCCCGGAGCGCAGGACCTCCAGGATCACCGAGCTGATCTGGGTCTCCACGCAGTGGCTTTCCAGGGTCTGCTTGAGGGTCTCCAGCTGTTCCAGGTCGTCGGGCGGAAGGCTTTCGGCCTCCAGAATGGCGCCAAGCGCCTCCTGGTAATCCTGCGGAACGAAGCGCTCGGTCTCCTCCTCGCGGAAGATCACCTGAAGCTTTTCCTCCACCCCCCCCTCCCCGGCCCGGTCCGCGCCGCGGATCCGCCCCCCCTTGCCCTGCTGGCCATGGCGGGCCAGCTTCGCCAGCAGGTTGAGCACCCCGGAGGGGACCGAGTCACGCCGTTCGTTGACCGATTCGAGGGCTTCGATGATAACCCCGTCAGGCAGCCGGCCGAGAAATTCCTCGGCGACGGCGTCGGCCTCGGCCAGCGACTGGAAGGCGCTGTTGAGAAACTGCCGGCGCAGTTCCGGGTTCAGGCCGGCGACCAGGCCCCCGAGCCGCTCCAGGACCTCGCGCCGGGCCGCGCGCTCCATGCCGCCGGCGCCCACCTGGCTGATGAAGGAGGAGATGGCTTCCTGATACTGCTTTTCCCGGCCCGCTTCGGGCGTATCCTGCTGAGCGTTCATCGCATCGGCCAGGGCAGCGGCTGTGGGCGGTTCCGTGGCGGAGTCGCCGGTCCCGTCCAGAATCCCCTTGACGAACTGGTCCCAGAGCGAGCCGGGGTCACGCGGAGCTTTTGCGGCATCGGAGGCCCGAACCGAAGTCTCCTCGGTGGCCCGGAAGGCGTCGTAATCGACCTGCTCGACCATGATGCAGCGCACCCCGGAATCGATCAGCGCCTGCTCGATCCCGCCGCAGTCACGGACCTCCTCCCGACTGAACGACAGGATGCGGTTGAACCGGTACAACTCATCGGCCGTAAGCCCCCTGCGCACGGTGATGGAGGCGATGCCCACACCGAACAGGGCCTGGGCGAAATCCCTGAAAACAGGATTGCGGCGGTCGAAAAACGAGTTGCCGATCAACAGGGAGTCCTTGGCGATTCCCAGGGTGAAGGCGCTGCGGAATTCGAGCAGCTGACCAAGGAGGGAAAGCACTTTTTCTGCGGATTTGCCGATCAGGGGGTGGCCGTGGGGATAGGCGGAGATATGCCGGCGGGAGATGTTCCACTCGTAGATGAAGTTGGACAGGACCTGGGTGTCCAGATTCAGGGCGGCCCTGTCCACCAGTTTGGAACTCATTCAGACCTCCACGGAAGGGGATGAGTTCATCCCGAAGCGCTGGCTGCCGCCTGAAGGGGAAGGAGATTTTTCAGTCCCTCCAACAGACGGCGATTTTCCTCGCTGGTGCGCACCGCAACGCGCAGGTAGCGGCCATCGAGGGGGGGGAAATTTCCGCATTCGCGAATGAGCACCCCCTGGCTGCGAAGCCGCTCGGCAAGCGCTGCGGCGCTGGCGCCGGCCCCTTCCAGGCGCGCCAGAAGATAGTTGGCCTCTCCGCAGAACACCGTCAACCCCAGATCCTCGAGCCCCCGCCCGAGCTCCTCGCGCAGGCGCGGCAGCTCCAGCAGGGTCCGCTCGCGAAACCCCTGCTCGCCGAGACAGGCACGGCCGGCAGCCAGGGCGGGGGCGGACAGGGCCCAGGGCTCGCGGGCCTCGGACAGTCGGGCGATCCCCCTGGCGGGCCCGGCCAGGTAACCGACCCGCAGCCCGGGGATGGCGTAGAACTTGGTCAGCGATCTGAACACATAGAGATTGCCATGCAGGGGGACTTTTTCCAGGACCGAGCGGTGGGGGCAGAAATCGACGAAGGCCTCGTCCACCGCGACCACCGCCTGCTCGCGAACGGCCCGGGCGATCTGCTCGATCACTCCCGGATCGATGCCGACACCGGTGGGATTGCCCGGATTGGCGAGCATGACCAGGTCGGTGCTGGAGTCGAGCGCTCGCAACAGCCGCTCGGGGTCGAGTCGAAACTGCTCCTCGACTCTCAGCGGGAATACGTCGATCTGGGTTCCCGCCTGGACCAGGCTTCGCTCGTATTCGCTGAAGGCGGGGGTGACCAGCAGCGCACGGCGTGGGCGCAGCACCCGGGGAAAAAGATAGATCAGCTCGGTGGAGCCGCTGCCGGGCAACAGGTGGGCAACCGGCGGTCCATGATGGCTGGCCAGCGCCTCGGCCAGCGAGGCGGCGTCGATCTCGGGGTAATGCATGACCTCGTCGAGGGCCTCACGAGCAGCACCCAGTACGTTCGGGGGAGGCCCAAGGGGGTTGATGCTGGCGGAAAAATCAACGATCGCCCTGGCGGAGACCCCAAGCTCGCGAGCGGCCTGGGCAACGGCGCCGCCATGTTCGGATTGAATCATCTGGCTTTCCTGGAAAATAACATCAAGTAGTTTTCGGCTGCGGCACAAGCCTTAGGTAAGAGCAATAATCATGCCCGACGGCGGCACCTGAAAGGGGGTGATCAGGCCAGCAGCGACTGGAGCAGCACACCCAGCCCCAGGGCCAAGAGCGAAGCAAGGTACATCAGGCGAACCATCGCCCGGTAACCGGCCACGGTAATGGGGCGGTCAGCATCACCCAAGGTCGGTTTTTCCACCCTGGCGCCGAAATAGATTGCCGGGCCGCCGAGCTGTACCTCCAGGGCCCCGGCCGCCGCCGCCTCGGGATACCCGGCGTTGGGGCTGCTGTGTTTGCGGGCATCGCGCAGCATGATGCGCAGGGCCTCGGCCCCGTTCAGCCCCAGCGGCCAGGCGGCCAGCGCCATGAGCAGGCCGGTGAGCCGCGCGGGAACCAGGTTGAGCAGATCATCGAAGCGGGCCGAGGCCCAGCCCAGCTCCCGATAACGGTCGTCACGGTAGCCGACCATCGAGTCGAGGGTACTGGCCGCCTTGTACAGCAGGGCCAGCACCGGCCCGCCGATAAACAGGTAGAAAAGCGGCCCGATCACCCCGTCGGAGGTGTTTTCCGCCACGGTTTCTATGCAGGCGCGCAGGATCCCCTCCTCGTCGAGGTGGCTGGTTTCCCGCCCGACGATCAGCGCCAGGCTGCGCCGCGCTTCGTCCAGATCGCCCTGCTCCACCAGGGTGACCACCTCGCGGCTCTCCTTGTGCAGCGAGCGCAGGGCGAGAGTGGTATAGGCCAGCCAGAGCGCCGCCAGCCAGCCGAGCCAGGGGTGGACCGCCTGGGCCAATTTCAGCACTGCGATGGCGACCAGCCCGGTGACCAGAAGGGTCAGGGCGGTTAGCAGGATGCCCGCCAGGCGGCGATTTTTCAGCAGCCCCACCAGGGGGACCTCAAGGCCTTCGATGAGCCCGCCGATCAGGACCACGGGGTGGGTGAGACGCCGCGGGTCGCCGAGCACCAGGTCAAGGGCGAAGGCGCAGGGGATCAGCCATTCCACGAGCAGTCCTCCCGCGTCCGGCGATCCAGAAGACTCAAGATCCGCTCCAGGTCGAGGTGCGCCTCGAGATGATCGGCCAGCTCATCCAGGCGCGCATCCAGCGACGCCCCGGGTGTGGAATCGGGCGGCTCCAGCCCCTTGGCGCGGAACAGGGGGGCGAGCAGGGCCCGGCGAAACGGCGCGCTGTCGAAAAGTCCGTGCAGATAGGTTCCCCACACCTGCCCGTCCTGGTCGACGGCGCCGTCGGCCATGTCCACCTCCTTGCCCGAGCGGCGGGTCAGCCGCAGCAGGGGGCGGGCCAGGGAGCCGCAGCGGGTCTCGCCCATGTGGATCTCGTAGCCGGTGATCTCCTCCAGGGCCCCCAAACCTGCCGCGGAGGCGGCCGGCAGGGGGACGGCGCTGGCCTGGTGGGTCTGCTTGGCCGGTCGCAGCACGGTTTCCACGTCGAGCAGATCCAGCCCGCGGGCCTCGCCGTGGTCCGATTCGACCTGGCCGGGGTCGGCGATCCGCCCGCCGAGCATCTGGTAGCCGCCGCAGATGCCGGCGATGCGGCCGCCGGCGGCGTGGTAGGCGAGGATGGCCCGCTCGAAGCCGCGCCGGCGCAGCTCGGCGAGATCGGCCAGGGTGCTCTTGGTGCCGGGGAGGATCAGCAGGTCGAGCCCCGCCACCTGCTCAGGCTCGTCCAGGTAGACCAGTTCGACGCCCGGCTCCTGCTCGAGAGGGTCGAAATCGGTGTAATTCGAGATGCGCGGCAGGCGCACCACGCCGATGCGCAGGGCCGCGGGGACGGCGCCCTTCCCCTTGCGGGCCAGGGCCAGCGAATCCTCCTCGGGGAGCTTGAGATCGAGCCAGGGGACCACCCCCAGCACCGGCACCCCGGTGCGCTCTTCCACCGCCTCGATCCCGGGCCGCAGCAGGCTCGCGTCGCCCCGGAAACGGTTGATGATCACCCCGGCGACCCGCGCCCGCTCGGCAGGGGCGAGCACCTCGAGGGTACCGACGATGGCGGCGAACACGCCTCCGCGCTCGATGTCGGCCACCAGCAGCACCGGGGCGTCGGCCATTTCGGCAGCGCGCAGGTTGGTGATGTCGTGCTCGCGCAGGTTGATCTCGGCGATGCTCCCCGCCCCTTCCAGCACCACCACGTCATGGGCGCCGGAAAGCCGGGCGTAGGATTCGCGCACCCGGGCGAAGGCCTGGTCCTTGTAGGCATGGTACTGGCGCACCCCCATGTTGCCCACCGGGCGTCCCTGGATGATGACCTGGGAGCCGGTCTCGGAGTTGGGCTTGAGCAGCACCGGGTTCATGTCGGCGTGCGGGGCGATGCCGCAGGCGGCCGCCTGCAGGGCCTGGGCCCGGCCGATCTCGCCCCCCTCGGGGGTGACGGCGGAGTTGAGCGCCATGTTCTGCGCCTTAAAGGGCGCCACGGAAAGGCCGCGCCGCTTCAGGATGCGGCAGAGCCCCGCGGTGATGACGCTCTTGCCCACATCCGAGCCGGTGCCGCCGACGAACAGGGCCTTGCCCTGTTCAGATTTCAGGTTCCAGGTTTCAGGTTTCAGACATTGCTTCTGAGTCCTGATTCCTGACTCCTGATTCCTGACGCGATAACCCCGTGGAGTCAGCATACGCCCCGCCTCAATTCGCGTCTGGCTGTTGCCGATCATCACCAGGGAGAACATGTCGACCTCCTCCTCGCGGGAGGCGAGCTCCTCCAGGGTGGTGAGGATCACCGCCTCGTCGGCGCGGCAGGCGTTGCGCACGATGCCTACCGGGGTCTGCGGCTCGCGGTGGGCCAGCAGGATCTGGCGGGCCTCGCCGATCTGGGTGGTGCGGCCGCGGCTGCGCGGGTTGTAGAGGGCGACCACGAAATCGGCCCGTCCGGCGGCGTCGAGCCGGCGGCGGATCAACGGCCAGGGGGTGAGCAGGTCGGAGAGGGAGATCACCGCGAAATCGTGCATCAGCGGCGCCCCCAGGCGCGCGGCGGCGGCCTGGACCGCCGAAACCCCGGGGACGATCTCGACCTCGACCCCCTGCAGGGGCGAACCTTGGTGTTCGCCTACGAGTTCCAGCACCAGCCCGGCCATGCCGTAGATGCCGGCGTCGCCCGAGGAGACCAAAGCGACGCTCCGACCGTCGGCGGCGATCTCCAGGGCCTGGCGGCAGCGCTCGACCTCCTTCATCATCCCCGAGGAGACCACTTCCTTGCCCGCGAGCAAGGAATCGATCAGCCCCAGGTAGGTCTTGTAGCCGACCACCACCTCGGCGGCCTCGATGGCCTGCCGTGCGGCCGGGGTCATATGCTGCAGATCGCCTGGCCCGATGCCGACGACGTAGAGTTTGTTTTTCATTCTAGAACCAGAAGCCTAATGAGTGATAAGTGATGAGTAATAAGTGAGGACGCAGAGTCAGAAGCAGTTACTGATCACTCATTACTCATCACTCTTTACTGTTTTTGAGCCACCGCCACCGTAACGTTGCCGGACTTCTTTTTCTTGACCAGCAGCACTCCGCCGCCGGCGGAGAGGATGGCCGCCGGTTCGCAGACCCCCTTGGCCCCCACCGCGGCCAGGGCGTGCTCGGAGATCTCGCTGGCCAGTTCGACCCGGTTGAGATCCTCGGCGACATGGTATTCGACGCTCAGGCCGTGGCGGCGGGCGAACAGGTGCAGGCCCTGCTCGTCGGCCTTGTCGGTGATGGTGGCCAGGCAGGCGATGCTGGCGAAGCTGAGAAAGGCCTTTTCCAGTTCCGCGGTCACCACCGCCTCGATCTCCTCGAGGCTGGTGCCGCGGTTGCAGCCGATGCCCACCACCAGGTCGCGGGGGCGCAGCACCAGCAGGTTCGGCTGCTTATCCAGCCCCGGCAGGTGGCGGTGGGTGACGAACACCATTCCGTCGCTGCCCGATTGCATGGCCTCGGCGAAATTGCCGAACACCCGGACCCCCGGCACATCTTCGAAAAACCCGGCGACCAATCCGTCCCGGTCGACCAGGGCGATCTTTTTGCCTTCGAGCAGCAGGCTGTTGAGATGGCGAATATGCTCCACCGGCTCGATGCCGAGCCCAGCCTGGCGGGCCACGTCGTCCCAGGCGGGCAGACCGTTGACATCGGTGGCGGTGGTCACCACCGCCTGCCCACCGGTCAGTTCGGCAAGCTCGTGAGCCAGTTCGTTGGCGCCGCCCAGATGCCCGGAGAGCAGGCTGATGGCGAACCGCCCCGCCTCATCCATCACCACCACCGCAGGGTCGGCCTGCTTGCCCCGCAGATGCGGCGCCAGCACCCTTACCACGATCCCCGTGGCCATGATGCAGACCAGGCCCCGGTAGCGGTTGAACAGTTGAGGGAGCAGTTCGGCCACCGGTTCGGCGAAATAACGGCAGCCGTCCGATTCGCGATAGCGGGCGGGGAGGTAGACGTCGACCTCGTTGGATTCGGCGCCGAGCCGGCGGGCCAGCCGCGCCCCTCCCGGGGTTATGGCGATGATGGCAAGTTCCATGAACTCTGGTTCCGCCCAGGGGCAGGAAAATAAAAAGAAAACAAGTAATAATTGACGAATTAATCCCCTCCCCCTTCAAGGGGGAGGCCGGGAGGGGGATGGGGTGCCAGGCTGCCCGGGCGGGCCCATCCCCACCCCAACCCTCCCCTTGAAGGGGAGGGAGATCAAACCAATAAGCGGGCGAACGGCCTCGCGTTCAGGCTTTGATCCGGAAACCGTGAAAGAATTCCTTGTCGTAGAGCTTCGACTTCTCGGGCACCCCCTTCTCCCGGGCACCCAGCACCTCGCCCACCAGAATCAGGGCCTGGCGGCTGATGCCGGCCTCTTTGATCTTTTCGGCGATATCGCCCAGGGTCCCTTCGACGATCCGCTCGTCCTCCCAGCTGGCCTTGCTGACCACCGCCGCCGGGGTCCGGGTAGTGTAGACGCCGCCGGCGAGCAGTTCGGCGACCACCTTGTCCATCATCGACACCGACAGGTAGAGGGCCACGGTGGCGCCCAGCGAGGCGATGCGCTGCAGCCGCTCCTTCTCCGGAACCGGGGTGCGCCCCTCGACCCGGGTCAGCACCACCGTCTGCGAAACTTCCGGAAGGGTCAGCTCCTGCTTCAGGCTGGCCGCGGCGGCAAAGGCCGCGGTCACCCCGGGGATGACCCGGTAGCCGATGCCCAGGGCGTCGAGGGCCTCCATCTGCTCCTGGATCGCCCCGTAAACCGCCGGGTCGCCGGTGTGCAGGCGCACCACCCGGCGGCCGGCGGCCACCGCCTCGGTCATCAGCGCGATGACCTGTTCGAGGGTCAGCGGAGCGCTGTCGTGGGCCTCGGCGCCCGGCTTCAATTCGGCCAGTAGGGCTTTGTTGACCAGCGAACCGGCGTAAATCACCAGGTCGGCGGCCTGCAGGGCCTTCAGCCCCTTGACGGTGATCAGCTCCGGGTCGCCCGGGCCGGCCCCGACAAAGACCACCTGCTCCTCACTCCTCACTTCTCACTCCTCACTTTTTAACGATGACCATGGAAAGGTAGTTGAGATCTTCCTCGCCGACCTGGTCGAGGTCGTGGAACACCGCCTCGCCCGGCAGACCCACCCGCTTGACGTAGACCGCCTGCTCCTTGAGGCCGAGCTCGGCAAGCAGGGTGCGGATGCGCCCGAACACCCGGTGCACCTTCATCAGCACGATGGTGTCGAACTGCTCGAGGGTCTGCACCAGCTTCTGCTCCTCGTAGGTGGCCGGCAGCACCGCCAGGCGCTCGTCGGAAAGCCCCAGGGGAAGCCCGGCCAGGGCCGCGGCAGTGTTGATGGAGGAGACCCCGGAGACGATCTCCACCTCAATCGCGGGATGGAACTTCTGCAGCTGATGGTAGAGATAGAGAAAGGTGCTGTAGAGAAAGGGGTCGCCGATGGTGACGAAGGCGACGGTCTTGCCCTGCTGGACGAACCCGGCGACCTCGTGGGCCGAGCGCACCCAGTCCTCCTCGAGGCCCGACTGGTCGCGGCGCATGGGGAACACCTGGGTGACCAGCTGCTGGCGCTGGGGGTCGAGCAGCCCCTCGATGATCGAGCGGGCGATGGATGATTTGCCGGGGTCGCTGACCGGGGTGACGACCACATCCGCTTCGCGGATCAGCCGAGCCCCCTTCAGGGTCAGCAGTTCAGGATCGCCGGGACCAACCCCGACGGCAATGACACGAGCTTGCATATAATTCCTTGAATCGGGTTTCTATTCCTTGACCGCCACCACCACGTAGACCGGGTTGTAGGCCTCGAACATCTTGTAGTCAGTCAGCGGCCGGGTGCGGGCGATGTTGACGGTGGTCACCTCCACCTGGTAGCCGGCGTTCTCGAAGAACTCGTTGGCCGCCATCAGGGTGTCGAGGGTGACGGCGTTGAGGACGATGCGCCCCTCGGCTGGCAACCGGTTGTCGACGGCTTCGAGAATGTCGAAGAGGTTGCCCCCCGAGCCGCCGATGAACACGCGGTCGGGGTCGGGCAGCGTCTCGAGGCAGTCCGGCGCCTCTCCCTCCACCAGGGTGACGTGGCGGGCGTTGAACTTGTTGAGGTTCTCCTTGATGAAGCCGACGCACTGGGGGTTGCGCTCGACGGCGAAGACCCGGCCGTTGGGCAGCAGGTGATCGGCCTCGATGCTCACCGAGCCCGAACCGGCGCCGAGGTCCCAGAGGGTCATGTCGTGGCGCAACTTGAGCTTGGCCAGGGTGATGACCCGCACCTCCTCCTTGGTGATCAGCTTCTTGATGGTGGCAAATTCTTCGTCGGGAATCCCCAGGGTCGGAACGTACTCGTCCCCTTCGGTTTCGAACTCCTTGATCAGGATCAGCACGTTGAGCGGCGCCGCCTCGATCTCGAGCAGGCCGCGCAGGTCGGTGTTGGTGATCTTCTCCTCGACGGTGCCGAGGTTTTCGCAGAGCCAGGCGCCGTAGCCGTCACGGCCCCGCTCGATCATCTCCGCGGCGATGGCCGCGGGGGTGTTGACCTCGTCGGTGAGCACCGCCGCCTTGTCGTTGGCGACGATGCGATCGACGGCCCCCTTGATGCCGCGGCCGTGAGCCGAGACGAACACCGCGTCGTCCCAGGGGATCTTGACCTTGGCGAAGGCGTACTGCACCGAGCTGACGTTGGGGACGAACTCCAGGTCCTCTTCGGGCAGGTTGCGCAGCAGGTAGCGGCCGATGCCGAAGAACAGCGGATCGCCCGAGGCCAGCACCACCGCCAGCTTGTCCCGCTTCTTGAGCCGCTCGACCACCTGGCCCAGGTTGCTGCCGATCACCATTTTCTCGCCGGCGAATTCGGGGAACAGCTCGAGCTGGCGCTCGCCGGCCAGCAGAATCCCGGCCCGCTGGATCAGCTCCAGGGCCCGGCCGCTGAAGCCCTCCTGCCCTTCGACCCCGGCGCCGATGACGTAAATCTTGTTCATCCCTTACCCTCCCCGGCCGGTGCACCCGGCCAATCTCCAAAAAGCCCGGCGGGCCTGGCGTCGTACCCGACCAGCATTATCGAAAGCGCCGCCCCGGGAGCCCGTTCGCCGCAGCGCAGCAGCGCCTGGCGGGCCACCTCCTCGACCAGCCCCGGGTACTGCTCGAGCCGCTCGAAAACCTCCCGGGCAGTGTTGGCACACTCTATCGTTTTCGCCGCCGCCTCGTCAAGGCCGACGGCCCGCGCCCAGCCCGCCAGATACCTGAGATCGAGGCTGGACGAACTGACGTGGGTCTGGGGGTGGCCGCAGGCTATCTTGACCAGCTTGGCGAACTGGGCGCTGAGCACCAGTTGCGCAAAGCCGCGCCGGTGGCAGGCCTCGAGGGCGTAACCGACGTGGTCGCCCATCATCACGAAGGCCTCTTCGGGCAGCTGGAGCCGCTGCTGGGCGGCCAGCTCGCTGGTGCGCCCGGTGGAAAGCACGACCATACGGCACCCGGCGGCCAGGGCCACATCGAGGGCGACCTCCAGGGTATCGGTCCAGGCCTTGTGGGAGATCGGCCGCACCACCCCGGTGGTGCCGAGAATGGAAAGCCCGCCGACGATCCCCAGGCGCTCGTTGAGGGTGCGCCGCGAGCGCTCCAGGCCGTCGGGGATGGAGATGGTCACGTGAAGCGTAAGGCGTAAGGCGAAATCCGTGAAAACCTTCTCCACGGCTTCACGGATCATCCGGCGCGGCACGGGGTTGATCGCCCATTCGCCCACCGGCACAGCCAGCCCGGGCTTGGTGACCCGGCCGATGCCGGTGCCGCCCTGGATTACAATCTCCGGCGTTTCCTCCCCCTCTCCCCCCGGGGGAGAGGGTTGGGGTGAGGAGGAACCAAACCTCACCTCGGCATGCACTTCGACCCCGTGGGTCACATCCGGGTCGTCGCCGGCGTCCTTGACCACGAAGCAATGGGCCCGTTGTCCGTCGAAGCCCTGCCCCGCAAGGCGGAAGGTGGCGGCAAAGCCTGCGGGCAGCTCCAGCTCGACCTCGTCAACCGGGCGCTGGTCGCGCAGCATCAATGCCGCGCCGAGGGCCGCGGCAGCCGCGCAGGCGCCGGTGGTGTAGCCATGACGCAGAGAAGGGCGGGGCATCTCAGACCCTGGAAATGACATCCTGCACCGAAAGCAGACGCAGGATCTCGCGGCGGGCTTCGCCGACGGTCAGGGGGACGTGATGCAGCTTGACGTGATCGCGGGTCTTGAGCAGGTGCATCAGTTCGGCCACCAGCGGCAGGTTGAGCTGGGCCTTCTCCATCGCCTCGGGATCGCCGAAGACCTGCTCCGGAGAGCCGTGGCGCAGCACCTGGCCCTTGCTGAGGATGGCAATCTTGCTCATGAACAGGGGGACCAGGTCGACCACGTGGGTGGCCATGATCATGGTGATCCCCCGCTTCTTGTTGAGATCCTCGAGCAGGTGCATCAGCGAGTGCACCCCCCAGGGGTCGAGGCCGGCGGTCGGCTCGTCGAGGACGATGACCTGGGGCTCCATGGCCAGCACCCCGGCGACGCAGACCCGTTTCTTCTGCCCGTGGGACAGGGCGTGAATCCCCTTGCGGGCGTAGTCCTGCATCTCCACCATGTGCAGGGCCTGGTGAACCCGCTCCTTGACCTCCGTCGGGGCAAGCCCCATGTTGGCCGGGCCAAAGGCGACGTCCTCCTCGACGGTGGAGGCGAACAGCTGGTCGTTGGGGTCCTGGAAAACGATGCCGACCTTGCGGAAAACATCGCCCTCCTCCAGCCCCTCGACCGGCTGGCCGTCGAGCAGCACCCGCCCGAGGGTGGGGCGGAACAGCCCGTTGAGGTGCTTGATCAGGGTCGACTTGCCACAGCCGTTGGCGCCGAGGATGGCCAGGAACTCGCCGGCGGCGATCTCCAGGTTGACGCCGTTGAGCGCCGGAGTGCCGTCTTCGTAGGTGAAATGGAGGTTTTCGATCTTGAGCACGAAAGATCCTTGAAAAACATCGTAGGGGCGGACCTGTGTGTCCGCCCGGGGTGGGCGCACACGCAGGCGGGCGCACACGCAGGTGCGCCCCTACCGCATTGCAAACAACGTCCCCAACAACACCAGGCCCGCCAGAAACGCCCCCCAATCGCGCCCCTGTAGCCGGCCAGGGGCGATGCCGGTGGGGGCCCCCCGGTAGCCGCGGCAGCGCATGGCGGCAAAGCTGCGCTCGGCCCGGTCGCAGGTGCGCAGGATCAGCATCCCGCCAAGGATGCCGCTCGAACGCAGGCCGGCGCGAAAACCGACGAACCCCAGGCGCGCCTTTTGGGCGTTGCGGATGCGCCCGCCCTCCTCGAGCAGCAGGAAGATGTAGCGATACATGATCAGCGCCAGCTCCACCAACACCGGCGGGCAGCGAAAAAACTGCGCCGCACGCATCAGCTCCGGCAGCGGCGTGGTCAGCGAGAAAAACAACAGCACCCCCATGCCGCCGAGGATCCGCGCGGCCAGTTCCAGGCCGCGCAGCACCCCCCCGGCATGGATGGTCAACTCGGTGAACAGCAGGGGAATGGAAAATAGCGGAGCCCCCTCGCGAAACCAGAACAGCTGGGTCGCCAGGGCCACCGCCGCCAACAGGGCGGGAATCGCCATGCGCCGGAAAAAGGCGCCTGCCCGCACCCCCGCGGCCATCACCAGAACCAGCGCCAGTGCGGCCAGGAGCAAGGGGACCAGCAGGCCGCCCGCGGTCAGGTTGACGAGCAGGGCCGCCGCCAGCAGGACCAGCTTGATGCGCCCGTCCAGGACCACCAGCAGCCGTCGGCTATCGCCCTGGGCGTCGATGAAATGGTGCGCGCCCCCCATCACTCGGGCTTGCCGGGGTCTTGTTTGCCGGCGACAAAGACCTTGTGCCAGTAGTAGCCCATGATGAAACCGCCGATGCCGCCGGCCAGCGCGAACAGAAACAGCAGCAGATCCCCCTGGTCGGTGTTGATATAGGGGTCGCGGGCTTCCCGCCCAAGGTCCTTGGCGTACTTCTCCACAACCGTTTCGTCCACCCCGGGCCACCTGGGCTTCTCTTCCTCGGCCAGAGCCGGGCCCCAACCGAGCGAGCCAACAACCAGCAGAATCAAAAACAGGCGCTTCATGGCTTGGCCCCCCCAATCACCTTGAGCCGGGCCAGAATGTCCGGCCGATGCTTCTGCACGTAGACCAGGATGCCGCCGGTCACCGCCCCCTCGAGGATCGACAGGGGGATCTGGGTCGGCATGAAGGCCAGATAGATCTGCCCCAGCACCGACCAGAAGGACTGGGTGCCGTGCAGGGCCAGGGCCATCTCGAAGGAAGTCCCCAGGTAGGTGAAAAGATCCGCCGCCATCCCGGCGAGAAAACCGGACCAGAACAAGCCGAGCCCAAGTTTGCGCCCGGCCAGAAAGGCCGCGAAACCGGAAAAGGAGCCCAGCACCCCCATGGAGAAAGTGTTCCCCCCCAGGGTGGTCAGGCCGCCGTGGGCCAGAAACAGGGCCTGCAGCAACAGGGAAATGAAAGCCACCACCACGCTGGCGAAAGGCCCGAGAAAGATGGCGCTGATCCCGGTGCCGGCCGGATGGGCGGTGCTGCCGGCCACCGGCACGGGGATGGGAAAACAGCTGAAGACGAAGACCGCCGCGCCGAAAATGCCCAACAGGGGGATATAGGAGGGATCGGCTTTTTTGGACAGATTGACCTGGCGGACGCCCCAGGCCACGAAGGGCAGCGCCACCACGAACCAGAAAATCGCCCATCCCGCCGGCAGGATCCCCTCGGAAATGTGCATGGCCCGGGCGCTGGTCGGAGCCAGCAGAGAGCCTCCGACAAGCGCGCCAGTTCCCATCGCGGCAAAGGTACGGCTCTTCATCAGGCCTCCCGGGCCAGAATCATCAAGGCGTTGAGGATGGTCGCGGCAATCGCCGAGCCCCCCTTGCGCCCCTGGCAGCTGATGTGGGGAAGCCCCGAGGCCAGCAGGGCCTCCTTCGACTCGGCGGCGCCGACAAACCCCACCGGCACGCCCACCACCAGCGAGGGGCTCACCGAGCCCTCTTCGGCCAGTCGCAACAACTCGAACAGCGCGGTGGGGGCGTTGCCGATCAGGTAGATACCGCACCCCTCGGCCACCCCCTTGCGGGTGGCGACGATAGAGCGGGTGATCCCCTCGGCGCGGGCGGCCCGGGCGACCTCGGGGTCGGCGACGTGGCAGTCCAGTTGGCAACCGAAGCCGGCGAGCCCGGTCTTGTTGACCCCGGCCTTCACCATGTTGGTGTCACAGAGGATTTTCTCGCCTCGGCGCAGGGCGGCCACGCCCGCCTCGATGGCCCCCGCCGAAAAGCGGGTGATGCGGGCAAAGTCGAAATCGGCGGTGGTGTGGATGATGCGCCGCACCACCGGCCACTGCCGCCGGTCGTAGCCGTGGGGCCCGACTTCCGCATCGATGATTTCGAAGCTTTTCGCCTCGATTTCCTGGGGATTAAGGATAGCACCGGTACCGGTCATTGCAATCCCCCGCTCAGGACGCGGCCCGTTTCGCCTCGCACTCCCAGCCGACCTCGCCCAGCGAATCGGAGATCCGCTCGCAGACGATCTCGGCCAGCTTCCGGTGCACGCCCAGGGGCTTGCCCAGCACCATCTCCAGGCCCGGGTAGCGACGAGTCGCCTCCTCCATCTCGGCGGGCAGGTCTTCAAGCACGTGGGCCCCGGCGAACAGGAAATAGGGATAGAGCAGGATGCGCTTGGCGCCCTGCTCCACGCAGGCGTCGATGCCCCGCTGGATGTTGGGGCTATGCTGCTCGCGGAAGGAGACTTCGACGATCGGGCAGCCGGTCTGGGCCTTGACCATCTCGGCGATGGCGTGCAGGGCGTCGTTGGCTTCGGGGATGCGCGAGCCGTGCCCCATGAGAAGGATGGCGGTGTTCATTGATTACTCCTTTGTTAAAGTCCGTGGACAGTTGTCCGTGGTCCGTGGGCAGATAAAACCCATCTCGGTCCACGGTCCACGGTCCACGGTCCACGGTCCACGGTCCACGGTCCACGGTCCACGGTCCACGGTCCACTAGATCTTATCGCCTTTGAGATCCCCGGCGAAGAGCTTGCCGGCGCCGCGCGAGGCGCAGAAATCGCCGCACATGGTGCAGGTCTGCTCGTCTTCGGGGGTGCGGCTGGCGCGGATGGCCCGGGCGTCCTCGGGGAACAGGGCCAGCTCGAACTGCCGGTTCCAATCGAGGTCGCGGCGCGCCTTGCTCATCTGCTTGTCCCGCTCGCGGCCGCGCTCGGGGTACTTGTTCATGTCGCCGATGTAGGCGGCGACCTTGGCGGCCTTGACCCCCTCGACCACGTCCTGCTCGTTGGGCAGGGCCAGGTGCTCGGCGGGGGTGATGTAACAGATCAGGTCGGCCCCGTAACGGCTCGACTGGGCGGCGCCGATGGCGGCGGTGATGTGGTCGTAGCCGGGGGCGACGTCGGTGGAGATCGGCCCGAGCATGTAGTAGGGGGCGCCGCCGCTCATGCGCTTCTGCAGCTGGATGTTGCCCTCGACCTCGTCGAGGGGCACGTGACCCGGGCCCTCGACCAGCATCTGGCAGCCCATCTCGCGCCCCAGCTCGGCCAGCTCGCAGTTGATGAGCAGCTCCTGGATCTGCGCCCGGTCCGAGCTGTCGTGGATCGCCCCGGCGCGCAGGCCGTTGCCCAGGGAGAGGACCGTGTCGTACCTTTTCAGGATTTCCACCACCCGGTCGAACTTTTCGTAGAGCGGGTTTTCGCGGCCGTTGGCGAGCATCCACGAGACCATGCTCACTCCCCCCTTGCTGACCAGCCCGCCGTAGCGGTAGCCCTGGCGCTTGAGCCGCTCGATGGTGTAGAGGTTGATGCCGCAGTGCACCGCCATGAAGGCCATGCCGTCGGCGCACTGCTGTTCGATCAGGTCGAAGAGCAGCTCTTCGTCGAGCTTGTTGGGGTCGCCGTACTTGCGCGCCGCCTCGCAGAACGCCTGATAGAGGGGCACGTTGCCCACCGGCAGCTCGACGGCGGCGATCACCTCGCGGCGCACCCGGTCGAGATCCCCGCCCACGGAAAGCTCCATCAGGGTGTCGGCGCCGGCCGCCTCGGCGGCCCTGGCTTTGCGCACCTCGGCGTCGTAGTCGACGATGTCCGAGGAGGTGCCGATGGAGGCGTTGACCTTGGTGCGCAGCCCCTTGCCGATGCCGACGGCCTTGGGCTGGCGGTTGTGGTTCCAGGGGATGACGACCTTCCCCTCGGCGACCATTTGGCGGACGTATTCCGCGCTGAGGTTCTCGTTTTCGGCAACCACCGCCATCTGCGGGGTGACGACCCCCTGGCGGGCGTATTCGATCTGGGTTAACACTTGTAGATCCTCCTGGAAATCTTAACTTCAAAAACCATGAATGGGACGCGGATCAAATCTGATCAAATCTGATTTTTCAATATCTCAAAGCCCTGCTCTGCGGCCTTTGCGCCGCTGCGGTTATTCAGCCTTTGGCATGGCGGCAGAATTCGACGAAATTTCTCGCCAGCTGCGGGTTGCTGCCGAAATGCAGGTGCACGTAGGAGCCTAGCGTGTTGCCGATGCGGTAGCCCTCTTCGCCGGCATCCACCCCGGCGCGGCGGGTCATGCGGTAGACCCGCTCCACCTCTGGCGGCAGGGCCATCTCCGAGTAGTGGAACTCGTGCCCCCGGGCGACGGTCCCCGTCGGGCCGAGCGGCGAGTCGGCGGTCAGGGACACCTCGCGGTAGCCGAGCGCCCGGCGGCGCGGCAGCATCCGTGCCTCGGCGGGAAAGATGCCGGCCATGGCCACGCCGTCGATGCCGCGGGCCAGGGCCATGAAGCCGCCGCACTCGGCGTAGACCGGCAGCCCGTTTTCTGCGGCCCGGCGGATCTCCTCCAAAAGGGCCCGGTTGGCCGCCAGGCTTGCGGTATGCAGCTCGGGGTAGCCGCCGCCGAGATAGAGACCGTCCAGATCCACAGGGAGCCGCCCGTCACCCAGCGGGGAAAAGAAGACCAGCTCGGCCCCGGCCTGCTCGAGCAGCTCCAGGTTGTCGGGATAGTAGAAGCAAAAGGCCGCATCCCGCCCCACCCCGATCCGCACCCTGCGCCCCGAACCCGGGGTCAGGTCTTGAAATGTGACTTTTTGGGCTCCGTTTTCCGATGCGCGAACCCCCGGCAGGGCCAGCAGGGCGTCCAGGTCCACTCCAGCTTCGACCCAGTCCGCCACCCGGGCGAAAAACTCCGCGTCCACCGCCCCTTCCCCGGCGGTGACCAGCCCCAGGTGCCGCTCGGGCATGGCCAGGTCCTCCGCCCGCGGCAGGCAGCCGAGGACCGGCGGCAGGCCCGGCACCGAGGCCACTGCCTCGCGCAGCATTTCGGCATGGCCGGGGCTGCCGACCCGGTTGAAGATCACCCCGGCGAACTCCAGGCGCGGCTCGAAGCCGGCGAAACCCTGGACCAGGGCGGCGGCGCTGCGCGCCTGGGCCCGGGCGTCGACCACCAGCACCGCCTGGCCGCCCAGCCAGCGGGCGATCTCGGCGGAGCTGCCGACATCCGAGGCGCCGCTCGCCCCGTCGAACAGCCCCATCACCCCCTCGACCACTGCGACCTCGGCCCCGGCGCAGCCGCGGGCGAAGGCGCCCCGCACCCAGGCCTCGCCGCACATCCAGCCGTCGAGGTTGCGCGAAACCCGGCCGCAGGCTGCGGCATGGTGGCCCGGGTCGATGAAGTCCGGGCCGACTTTGAACGGGGCCACGCGCACCCCCCGCCGGCGCAGCGCGGCCAGCAGGCCGAGGGTGACGGTGGTTTTGCCGCAGCCGCTGCTGGGTGCGGAGATGATCAGAGGTTTCATAGTCTTTTCCGTAATTTCGTAATGCGTAAGGCGTAATGGGTAAAAGCGGTTACGCCTCACGGATTACGCCTTACGCCTTACGGCCCTTTCACCCGTTCAGCAGCTTCACCACGGCGATGCCGTCGGCGTAGTAGTCGATGATGTTCAGGCAGCCGAAGTTCTGCTCGATATGGAACAGGCGCTTGAAAGGGGCGCCGATGACATCGAGCAGGATGACGCGGTTGAGCCCGCCGTGGCCGACCACCAGGATCTCCTGGCCGCGGTGGCGCTCGGCCAACTGGCGGATCACCGGCAGGGCGCGTTCGGCCATGTCGCGGGCGCTCTCCCCGCCGGGGACCCGGTAGTTCTCCAGGTCGGCGAGGCGCGCCTGCCACTCCGCGGGGTAGCGGGCCTGCAGCTCTTTCCAGGTCTGCCCCTCCCAGTGGCCGATGTTGAGCTCGCGCAGTTCGGCAAAGGCCTCCGGGACCAGCCCGTGCGGTTCGGCCAGCAGCCGCGCCCCCTCCAGGCAGCGGGAGAGGTCGCTGCTGTAGACCGCGGCCAGCGGCTTGGCCGCCAGGCGCCCGGCCAGCTGCCGGTACTGGTCGTGCCCCAGGGCGGTCAGCGCCACATCGGCCTGGCCGTTGTAGCGCTTCTCTTCGAACCCCTCGACCTGGCCGTGACGCACCAGGTAGATGCGGGTATGGCTCATTTCCATCGCGAATCCCCCGAGCTTATGCCGAAGCGAACATCCCCAGCACCAGCAGCAGGCTCAAGACCTCCACCACTTCCGTCGCCGCGCCGAGCACGTCGCCGGTCACTCCGCCGAGACGGGCGTTGAAATAGCGCATCAGCACCATGGCGGCCAGCCCGAGCAGGAACACCAGAAACACCCCCTCCAGACGGAACAGCACCAGGGCCGCGGCCAGCAGGGTGCCGGTGGCGAGGAGGACTTCGCGCTCGGCCACATGGTCGACAAAGGCGCCGCCGGTCCCCCCCTCGGCGCGGACGTAGCGGCAGTAGGAGGCGAGCACCACCTGGATCCAGCGTCCCGCGGTCGGCATGAAGATCAGCGCCGCCGACTTCAGCTCCAGGGGGGTGTTGAACAGGCAGAGGTACTTGAGCAGCAGCACCATCACCAGGCCGACCACGCCCATGGCGCCGACCCGGCTGTCCTTCATGATACGCAGCGTCCCCTCGCGGTCCTTGCCGCCGGCCAGCCCGTCGATCAGATCGGCGATGCCGTCCAGATGCAGGGCCCCGGTGGCGGCGATGAGCACCAGCACCAGCAGGCAGTCGAGCACCGGCCGAGGCAGAAAATGTCCGAGCGCCCAGTTGATCACCACCAGCGCCAGCCCCATGGCCAGGCCGATGGCGGGGAAAAAAGCCATGCTGCCGGCCAGGCGCCTGGGCTCCATGGAGAGCCCCCGGGCGACGGGGAAGACGGTCAGGAAGGCCCCGGCGATGCGGAAATCTTCCCACTCACGTTTCATCGCTCGTCCCCTTCCGAGACCCCGGCGGCGTCGAAGGTGCGCACCTCGCGCAGCGCCTGCAGGGAGGCGTCGATCAGCTCCATGGCCAGGGCGCCGCCGGTCCCCTCGCCGAGGCGCATGTCGAGGTTGAGGATCGGCCGCTGGCCGATGCGCTCGAGCATGTGGCTGTGGCCGATCTCCACCGACTGGTGGGCGGCAAAGATGTAATCGCGCACCTGGGGGTGCAGCTCCGCGGCGATCAGCGCCCCGGCGGTGGAGATGAAGCCGTCCACCACCACCGGCAGGCCCACCGCCGCACAGCCCAGCACCAGCCCGGCGATGCCGCCGATCTCGTAACCGCCGACCTTGGCGAGCACGTCCACCGGGTCCTTGGCATCGGGGGCGTTGAGGGCGATGCCGGCCTCGATCACCCGCACCTTGTTGGCCAGGGCGGCGTCGCCGATTCCGGTGCCGCGGTGAGTGACGCTGGAGACCGGCAGCCCGGTGAAGACCGCGGCGATGGCCGCCGAAGGGGTGGTGTTGCCGATCCCCATGTCGCCGGTGCCGACCAGGTCGAAACCCTGCTCCCTGGCCCAGACGGCCAGTTCGATGCCGGTCTCCAGGCAGCGCACCGCCTCCTCCCGGCTCATGGCCGGTCCCTTGGCGAAATTGCGGGTGCCGCGGCCGACCTTTTTCAACAGCAGTCCCTCGCGGGGCTCGAAGTCGTAGTCGACCCCCATGTCGACGACGATGACCTCGGCCCCGGCGTGACGGGCCAGGGCGTTGATCGCCGCGCCGCCGCTGAGGAAATTGAGCACCATCTGCGGGGTGACTTCGCGGGGAAAGGCGCTCACCCCCTCCTCGGTCACGCCGTGATCCCCGGCGAAGGTGAAAACGGCCTTTTTGCGGATCTCCCTGCGGCCGGTGATGGCGGCGAAGCGCCGTGCGAACTCCTCGAGGCGCCCCAGCGAACCGCGCGGCTTAGCCTGGCGATCGAGATGATCCTGGATATCGCCGAGCCGGGCCGGGTCGACGGCAGAGATATTTTTCAGAGCGGTTTCAAGATCCATGGCGAGTCACCTCCGGAGCAATTCATTTCAATTTTAACGGAATCCCCGAAACCACCAGCCAGGCCTCGGCGGCGGCGGCGGCCAAGCGCTGGTTGGCGGTCCCGGCCAGGTCGCGGAAGCGCCGGGCCAGGCGGTTTTCGGGGACGATGCCGAAGCCGATCTCATTGGAAACCAAAAACAGCGGCGCCTCGACCAGGGGGAGTGCGCCGATGAAGCGCTCGACCTCGCCCAGCACCTGGGCTTCGTCCTCGCCGTGGTGGAGCAGCAGGTTGGTCAGCCACAGGGTCACGCAGTCGATTAACACCGCCCCTGCCCCCGCTGCGGCCGACGGCAATTTTCCAGCCAGGTCGAGGGGTTCTTCGAGGGTCTGCCAGCGCTCGCCCCGGGCGAGCCGGTGCAGCCGGACCCGCTCGGCCATCTCGCCGTCGTGAATACCGGCGGTGGCGACGTAGAGCAGCGGCCCCGGGCACTGTTCGGCCAGGCGCTGGGCGTATTCGCTCTTCCCCGAGCGGGTGCCGCCGGTGATGAAGGTCAGGGCCATGCTCAGTACTCGATGCCGCGCCGGGCCGGGATGCCCGCCTTGAGCGGGTGGCGCACCGCCTCCATGCGGGTCACCAGGTCGGCCCGGGCGAGGATCTCCCGCGGCGCGTTGCGCCCGGTCAGCACCACCTCGAGGCCGGCTGGGCGGGAGGCCAGAAACCGCTCCACCCACTCCAGGGGGAGGTAACCGCGATGCAGGGCGTTGTTGATCTCATCGAACACCACCAGGTCGTAGCCGCCGGCTTTGAGCCGCTGTTCGGCCTGCTCGAGGGTGGCGAGGACGCTGGCGGCGACTTCGGCCGGGTCGGGCCGGCGGCCGATAATGCCGATCCCCGAGGTCAGGACGTCGATGCCGGGGCACTGCTGCAGAAACAACACTTCTCCGCTGGGCGGATCGACGGGCTTCAGCAGGCGCACCAGCAGCACCCGCAACCCCTGGCCGAGAGCCCGCACTACCAGCCCCAGCGCCGCAGTGGTCTTGCCCTTGCCCTCGCCCGTGTAGACCTGAATAAGCCCCTGCTGCAACCTCGCCTCCCGGCAGAAAAAAAAAGCCCCGAACTCGGATGTCTATCGAGTTCGGGGCCCTGGTGTCAAGGTAAGCCCGAACCCCTCCCGCGAAGAGTCCGCCTCGGAGCCGCGCCGGGGGATGCGCATCGGCACCCTTGCATCGGCGAGGCTCCACCATCCGGGCAGGTCTCCTGGCTCGTGGCTCATCCTAGTGGCCGGGCCTTCCCATCCCCTCGGGGACAGTGGCATGCTTCCGGCGGTCGTCACCACACACAGTTGCGGGGCAGCGAGGGGTTCTCACCCTCTTCCCTATTCTCCCGCCTTCGCTGCAGCTGCGGCGGGCACCCAGATGTCTGATTGTTCGTTCTTTTTAGCAGAGCCCCGACGGGGCTGTCAATCTCTTTGGCCCTCGTTGTCCGCCTGCAGGCCAAGGGCCGCTTCGATCCGCTGCCAGATTTCGTCGCGCCCCTCCCGGGTAATGGCCGAAAAGAGGGTGAAGGCGTCGCGGGGGAGCCCGGTCGCCTCGAGAATCCCCTTGATCTGCCGCTCCCGCCGGCTGCGGGGCACCTTGTCGGCCTTGGTGATGACCGGGATGGTGGGGATCTCGTACTCCTCGAGCCAGTCGAGCAGCTGCAGATCCTCTTCGTTGGGCACCCGGCGCAGGTCGACCAGGTGCACCACGGCCTTGAGGCTGGGCCGCCCGCCCAGGTAGGTGCGGATCATCGGCCCCCACTGCTTCTTGACCGCCAGGGGGACCTTGGCAAAGCCGTACCCCGGCAGGTCGACCAGCGAGAAAGTGCCGTTGATGTCGAAGAAATTAAGCAGCTGGGTCCGTCCAGGCGTGGAGGAGGTGCGAACCAGGCCCCGCCGGTTGACCAGCACGTTGATCAGGGAGCTCTTGCCCACGTTGCTGCGCCCGGCGAAGGCCACTTCGGGCATCTCGGCGGGGGGGTAGTTATCGGGCCGTGTGGCACTTTTGACAAATTCTGCGGACCGGACGATCATGAGGTGCGCTCCAGCAACGGGTTCAGGAAAAGGGCTCGACAACAAGGGATGGTAGCATAGCCATCCCGCCGAAAAAAGAAAAGCCTTCCCTGTCAAAAGATGTGGATATCTCCCCCCTAAAGGGTGGATTCTACCTCGGTCCCGAGGGCGGAATCCATCCCGGCCCAACCGCAAAAACCATTGATTTTTTTTTTAAAAACTGCTAGGAAGAAGGCTGGCAAAAGGGCAGGTCGACGGGGCGGGACGCCTTTTTAATTCCCATTTTGCGGACAACCCGCCGAAGGGACAAGGTTTTTAATGGTTGAACCTGGCTCTTCGCCGCCGTTTGGGTTTCGGTCCTGCCAAGCGCCACCGTTCAACTCCCCGGCTGCCGCCGACGGGCGGCAACCAGACCGAGGTACTGGCGCGGATATTGCGTGTAAGTTGCCGGAAAGCACCGGAGCGGAACCTCCGCAAGAACTATTGCATTCATATAAATCATTACCCCAAAGGAGACCTTTGAAATGAACGTATGCAAGCGGATAAGCGTTTTCGCCATCCTGACTGTTTTCCTGCTGCTGCAGGTCGGCCCCGCCACCGCAGGCGATACCCGGCCCGGCAAGTTTGTCACCATCGAAGGTCAGGAAATTTCCTTTTTCCGCATTGACGGACGGGACACCATCAAAGGCTGGCTCAACGGCACCGCCATCGACATTCCCATCGACACGGTTTCGCAGATCGTCTTTTTCGATACTCCCAACATCAATTACAGCATCTTCGGCAACGACATCAGCGCCGGGGAGATGGAAGTGACCCGGAAGTCCGACGGCAAGTCCTTCTTCCTGCAGGACGCCTTCCTCCCTTCGGACTGCGACTGCACCTACATCACCTACACCTACCGCAACCCCTTCACCGACGAGACCAATCAGGGCAACACTGCCCTCGACGGCCTGCGCAAACTGATCTTTTTCGAGGACAGCAACAAGTAGCGGTTGCGCATCACGTGCTTTTCGCAGAGGCGGGACCCCCGGGTCGCGCCTTTGCTGTTTGGAGCAACCGGCGCGGGGAATCCTGCGCTGGACAGATTTTCGATTCGTGTTATAAATATACGTTCCATCGGACGCGCTCGACAGGCGTCCAGCAATCAACTTTTTCTCGGAGGGACATGATGCTCAGCCCCAAATTGCAGGATGCGCTCAACGAACAGATGAAAAACGAATTCTTCTCGGCCTACCTCTACATGGCCATCGCCGGCTACTTCGAGTCGGAGGATCTGCCCGGCATCGCCAGCTGGATGAGGGTTCAAGCCCTCGAGGAGATGACCCACGGCGAGAAGTTCTTCAACTTCATCACCGACGCGGCCGGTCGCACCGACTTCCGCGGTTTCGAGGCTCCCCGCAACGAATTCGCCTCGCCTGTCGAAGCCTTCAAGTACAGCCTCAAGCACGAGAACTTCGTCACCGACAGCATCAACAAACTGATGGACTTGGCCAAGGCCGAGAGCAACCACGCCGCGCAGATCTTCCTGCAGTGGTTCGTGACCGAGCAGGTCGAGGAAGAGGCCAGCTTCGGCCTGATCCTGCGCAAGCTCGAGCGCATCGGCAACGACGGCAACGGCCTGCTGCGCCTCGACGAAGAACTCGGCGCGCGGGTCTTCGTTCCGCCGACAGCCGGGGCCTGAAAAGCCTCACGCACCAATTCGAAAAAGGGGCGGCCGCAGGCCGCCCCTTTTTTCGTTACTGACAGCCTCCCCGCATTCGGGCATTCACAGCAACCGGGACCCGGCTCCGGTTCCTGCGGCCCCCCCCCCCCGGATCGTTGACAACCCGGGGCGTTGCGGTAAGGTTTCTGGCATATTAATCATCTTTTCCCAGCTGTCCCACTGAAGGAGAACCCGCATGACCGAAAAAATCGATGTCCAGGAAGCCATCCGGCGCTCCATCCAGACGGAAAAAAACGCCATGGATTTCTACCGTCTGGCCGCCACCCATATGCGCGACCCCGAAGCCAAAAGGGCCTTCGAACTGCTGGCGAAGGAGGAACATGAGCATGCCCACTGGTTTTTCGACATCTACCAGGGGCCCAGGATCCCCGATTTCGAAGATTTCATGAGCGCTCCCCAGGCCCACGAATCCGACTGGCTCTCCGACCTCGAGAAAATCCTGGTGGAGAACTTCAACGAGCGCAAGGCCTTGGAGATGGCCATGGACAAGGAGCTGAAGCTGGAAAAGCACCTGCGCGAGATGGCGGAGAAGATGGACGACCCGGCGGTGCGGAAAGTCTTCATCGCCAACGCCGACTCGACCCACAACCACTATATTCTGATCGAATCGGAGTATGCCCGGCTGATGGGGATGGTGCACGAAACCGACATCGACACCTACGTCAGGGAATAGCTTTCCCCGCCCCGGAACCCGGAACGGCAAAAAGCCCAGGGCCGCTTGCCCTGGGCTTTCTTGTGGCCGGCAAGACCGGGGTGCCTCAGTCGCCCGCCACGCCGTCGCCGGGCAGGGTAAAGCAGACCCGGGTCCCCTTGCCCAATTCGCTTTCCACCCAGATTTTCCCCTGATGGGCCTCAATGATGCTTTTGGCGATGCTCATTCCCAGGCCCAGCCCACTGACGGCCGTATTCTGGGTATCGGCACGGTAGAACTTGTCGAAAACCCTTTCAACCTGCTCCGGCGACATACCGATCCCCTCGTCTTCAACGCAGATCTGCACTGTGGCCTCCCCCGCGGAACATAGGATCCTGATTTCGCCGCCGCGCGGCGAGTATTTCACCGCGTTGCTCACCAGGTTGTCCAGCACCTGGAGGATCTTGCCCCGGTCGATCACCAGCTCCACCCGCCCCGGGCAATTCACCGCAAAGTGATGGCGACGGGTCTCCTTCTGATGATGGGGCACCAGTTCCTCGATGAGCGATCCCAACTCGCAGGGGGCCGTGTTGAGCACGATGGGACGCCCCGACTCGATCCGGCTTAGGTTGAGCAGATCGTCGACGATGTGTTCGAGGACTTCGCCCTTCTGGTAGATATAGTCCAGGTATTTCTTACGATCCTCGGCGCTGAAACCGCCCAATTCCCGCTCCTTGAGCAACAGTTCCGCGTAGCCCAGAACCGAGGTCAGCGGGGTGCGCAGCTCATGGGCCGCGATGGAGATGAATTCGCTTTTCATCCGGTCCAGCTCCCGCTCGCGGGTCACATCGCGCAGCAGAGTGATGACCCCCGACACCAGGCCCTCGCGCCCCTGAACCACCGAGGAGCGGGCCTGAAAATAACGCACCTCGCCCCGCCCCCGATCGAGCAGCTCCAGGCTGCTGACCGCCTCCCCCTCGGCAGCGATCAGAAAACTGGTGAGGTGGGCGCAGAGCTCGGGATCGCGGATCGCCAGTTCGACCGGCTCCAACTGGTGCTCCCTGAGACGCAGACCGAGCAGCTCCTCGGCGGCCCGGTTCATCAGCACCAGACGGTTGTCCATGTCGGTGACGATCAAGGCGTCGAAAACCGAGCGCAGGATGGCATCGACCCGGTCGCGGGCCCCTTCGGCCTCTGCCAATGCGCTGCGCTGCGCCTGTTCCGCCCGCCGCCGCTCGGAAACGTCCCTGGCCAGGGCGAATACCAGCGACTCGCCCCGGGATTGCACCCGACAGATCCGCAATTCGACAGGAAAGGAAGTTCCGTCCTTGCGTACATGGTGGCTTTCAATGGTCACCGGAACCCCGGGAGCCAGCTTACGCCACTGGGCATGGGGCGGGCGCTGTGTGACATCCCCCTCGAAATCCTGCATCCGCATCCCGAGCAGCTCATCCCGACGAAAGCCGAGACTCTCGCAGGCGGCATGGTTGACATCGACCAGCCGCCCTTCGAAATCGTGAACGAAAAAGGCATCCGCCGCCTGCTCCATCAGCGTACGGAAGCGCTCCTCGCTGTCGCGAAGCGCGGCCTCGGTGCGCCGGCGCTCGGTGACGTCGATCAGGGAAACCACCACCTTGCCGAGGGTTTTCTCATGGCCCGGAGCAACGGAAAGCCGCAGGTTGACCACCCGTTCCTCGCCATCCAGGGTACGGTTGACGCCCTCGGTCTCGAACCAGGTCGCCCCCCCGGCCAGCGCCACCAGTTCCTCGCGGAACTGCTCCAGGGAATCCTCGGTCAGAACCTGATGCAGGTTGCCGAGCAGGTCCTCCTTGGTGGAAGCCCGAAACAGGTCGATGGTCGCCATGTTGATGTCGATGATCGCGATCCGCTCGGCGCAATGGGCCACGGCCTCCGGGTGCTGCCGGAAATATTCCCGGAAATCGGTTATCCCTTCGCCCCGCAACCCGTCCAGGAACTCCTTGACCCCCGAGAAGTCCTCCTCCCACAGGGAGATGGGGGAGTCCTCGAACAGTGAGCGGTATTTCCCCTCGCTCTCCCGCAGCTCCCGCTCCATTTTTAACCGGGCTTCCAGCGAACGGGCGTTCTCCAGGGCCACGGCGGCGCTGGCGGCCAGCCCCTCGAGCATGAGCAGATCCTGTTGGTCGAAGGGCTTATCGGCCGCCTTGTCATAAATCTCGAAGCACCCCACCACCTCTTCCTGGCGATCGAGGATCGGGGTGCTGGCCAGGTTGCTGAAACCCAGGCGCTGGCGGATTTCCGGGATGACCTGGGGATCGTGCCTGGCATCGCTGGAGATGTAGGGCCGGCGATGTTCGATGACCCACCCGGGGACCCCCTGCCCGGGAGCGAACTGGAGATCCAGGGGAATCCACCGTCCATCCTGGCAGTATTCCCTGATGACCATCCGGCCCCCTTCCATGACCCCCGCGGCCCCCCGGCTGGCACCGCACAGCTCCAGGGAGGCTTCCACCAGGGCCCGCAGGATGGCCCGGATTTCCAGCACCTGGTTGATTTTGCGGCTGGCCCGGGAAAGCATCTCCAGCTGGCGGCCACGACGCAGTAGCGCCTCTTCGGCCCGCAGCCGCTGGGTGACGTCGTTGGCCAGCACCACTTCGGCCTTGCGCCCCTCGAACATCAAAGGATGGGAGATGATTTCCACATCGATGGGAGTGCCATCCTTTTTCAGGTGTCTCCAGACCCCTGCCCGGTCCAGGCCCTGATCGACCCGGGACACGTTCTCCAGCAAACGCGGAACATCCTCCGCTGGTCGGATCTCCTGGAGGGTCATCCCCAGAAACTCCCCCCGGGAAAAACCGTAATGCTGGATCGCGGCCTCGTTGACGGCAAGAAACCGCAAGGATTGCAGATCATAGACCCAAAGGGGGAGCGGATTGTTGTCGAACAACTCGCGATAGCGTTGCTCCGAACTGCGCAGGGCTTCGCCCACCTCGGTCCGCTCGGTAATGTCCTGGACCGTTCCCGCCAGCCGCGTCGGTTTGCCGGCCGGCCCGAAAGTCACTTCGGCCCGGCCGTGGAGAAACCGCTCGGCTCCATCGGCCCGGAGGATGCGATAGGGGATGTCCAGGCGCTCGCCGGTACGCAGAGCCCGGTCGATGGCCGCCTGAACCCGCTCGACGTCGGCAGGGTGGATCTGGGCCATCAACGCCTGGTAGGAGGTTTCGGGACCGCAGGGTTCGACGCCGAAGATCCGGAAGGTTTCCCGGCTGCACTCCAGGCGGTCGTGCACGATGTCCCAGTCCAGGCTCCCCACCTGGGCCAACCGCTGGGCGTCTTCGAGATTCTCCCGGCTCTGCCGCAGGGCCCGTTCCATCTTGCGCCGCTGCAGCACGTTCACCACCAGGACGAAGCAGGCTCCCGCCAGCAGCAGGGCGCCGGCCAGAGCCAACCAGAAAGGCCCCTTGCCGATCTTGTAAAAGGGCTCCGGGGCGTGAAGGGCAAGCTGTTTGGCGGGAAGTGCGGAGAGCGGGATGTGGAAACGCTCGAGTTCCCGGCAATCGAACTTGAAGCGATTGGCCGCGGCCGTGACCACGGAGAGCCTCGATGCCCGCTCCCCCTGAAGGACGCGCAGGGCGTGCTCCGCCTTTGCCAGCACCTCCTGGATCCCGGCCATGATGCCGTCGGTCCAAGTCATGCCTGGATGGTAGGAGTGCAGGACCAGGATATCCCTGGGTGTGCTGTCGCCCCCGGCCCATGCGGCCCCGCCGAAGGCCGGAGCCAACAGCCCGAGAAGCAGCAGCCACAACCCGAGAAACAGGAGCAGAGGTGTCCTGGTGCCGCAGCGGACAAAGCCCCCAGGGCCTGAACGCCGAGAGGGAATGCGAGCAAACAAAAGCCGCTTCCCGCTGTCGGTCAACAGCGGGAAGCGGCCAGGAAAGTGCTGCGGATCTGTTACCGCGGCTCGCAAATATCGTCTCCCGAGGGGAATTAAAAGAATGATTTAATCAAATATAACCTCGGCCTGGAAACTGTCAATAAGCAAATGAATCGTCCTCTGGGCGTAACCTGTTAGATCGAAAGCTCCGCCAGGGCAGTTTCGGGGATTTTCAGCCCTTCCCCCCGCAGCAACTTGGCTGCTTCCTGGGGCGGCACCGGTTTGCTGAAGAGATAGCCCTGCATTTCGTCGCATTTGTTCTCGCGCAAAAAGGAGAACTGCCCCTCGTTTTCCACCCCTTCGGCAATGACCTTGAGATTCAGGCTGTTGCCCATGGCGATGATCGCGGTGGCGATGGCGGCGTCGGTGGAGTTGATGTCCACCTCGCGGACAAAGGACTTGTCGATCTTCAGGGTGTTCACCGAGAAGCGCTTGAGGTGCGCCAGGGAGGAGTAGCCGGTGCCGAAGTCGTCGATGGAGATGTGGATGCCCAGGCCGCGCAGCTCGTTGAGGATGGCCACGGCGAAGTCCGGATTCTGCATGACCACCGTCTCGGTCACCTCCAGTTCGAGATACATCGGGTCCAACCCGGTTTCCTCGAGAATCTTGCGCACGGTCGCAATCAGCCCCTTGTGCTGCAGCTGATAGCCGGAGAGATTGACCGCCACCCGCACAGGCGCGAGCCCCTGGTCCTGCCAGGCCCGGTTCTGCAGGCAGGCGTGGCGCAGCACCCATTCGCCGATGGGGAAGATCAGGCCGGTCTCCTCGGCCAGCGAGATGAAGCTGCTCGGCGGCAGCATTCCCAGCTCCGGATGCTCCCAGCGCAGCAGCGCCTCCATGGCGGTAACCCTGCCGCTGACCATATCGACCTTGGGCTGGTAGTAAATCCGGAACTCCTCCCGCTCGAGGGCCTTGCGCATGCCGGTTTCCAGCATCAGGCGCTTGTCCGCCTCCTGGTCCATGGCCTGGTCGTAGAACTGGTAATTGTTGCGGCCGTTGGTCTTGGCGTTGTACATGGCGATATCGGCGTTCTTGATCAGCTCCACTGGTTCTTCGCCGTGATCGGGGTACAGACAGATGCCGATGCTGGTGGTGATGAACAGCTCGTGTCCGCCCAGGGCCATGGGCCGGGAGAGCGCCTTGAGGATTTTCTGGGCGACCTGCTCCACGTCCTCGACACCGTTGACGTTGCACAGGGCCACGGTGAACTCGTCGCCACCCAGGCGGGCCACGGTGTCCACCTCGCGCACGCATTCCAGCAGCCTGCTGGCCGCCTCCTGCAGCAGCTGATCGCCCACCGAATGGCCCAGGGTGTCGTTGATGATTTTGAAGCGGTCGAGGTCCAGAAACAGCACCGCCACCTGTTTTTCCCCGCGCCGGGCCATGGCCCGGGCATGCTTGAGCCGGTCGATGAAAAACAACCGGTTGGGCAGCCCGGTCAGCATGTCATGATGGGCCAGGTGATAGAGCTGCTCCTGGGCTTTCTTGCGCTCGGTGACATCGCGACAGATTCCCCAGATGACCGTCGCGTCCCCGTCTTCCGGGTTGCAGGTGATGTTCCCCTCGACGTCGATGGGACGGCGGTCGCAGGCAATGAAACTCCCCTCCAGGACGTTGACCCGCTGGCCGGCCGCGGCCTTGCCGAAAGCCGCCTGGCATTTGCTCTTGTAGGTGGGGTGGATGATGTCGAGCAGGTTGAGATTGTCGGCGGTGTCGGGATCGAAGCCCAAGGCCGACTTCCAGCTGTGGTTGGCATAGAGCAGGCGGCCCTCGGGGGTGGCGCTGAAGATCAGATCGTTGGCCGAATCGAGAAAATTGACCAGGCGCCGCTCACTGCGCCGGAGCGCCTCGTTCTCATTGCGGATCACCGACATCAGGAAGGAGCCGATGACAGCTATCGCAGCGTTGAGCAGGCTCACCCACAGCCAGATCAGCAGCAGAAACAGCCCGTCATGATGCAGCTGAGGATCGACGAAGGGCATCGGCACTTCGCAAAACCACCCCAGGTACTGGCCGGCCAGCATGGCCCCGAACATCAGCCCGCCGATGCCCCCGAGCAGCCAGACCTCACGCTTGCGATCGAGCAGGATCGCCGCCTCCAGGGTGGCGACCAGGTAGACCGGCCAGAACCAGCTGGCCCCGCCGCCGCTGAAATGGATCAGCAGGGTGATCAGCAGAAAGTCGATCAGCACCTGCAGATGGGCGGCATAACGGATGTTGCGAATCCGCTCGTAATGGAAATGGTAGAGCGTGTTGCAGCCCAGGAAGGCCCCGACCGAGACCAGCAGAAAAATCACCTGCTCCCGGGTCAGGAAAAGCCCGTACTCGCTGAAGGCGTAGAACCCCGCGGCGAACACCCCGTAGCAGCCGATCATGACCGCCAGGAACCAGCGGATCTTGGCGACCAGCTCGTTGCGCCCGGCCGGATCGGCAAAATTTCCGCGGGCCAGCGACTGCAGCTGCATGCTCCCGAGGTTGCGACCGAGGGCCCCCAGCCAGGCCGCCTGAACCACTTTTCCTGCACTCATAAATTAAAATCCCGTTTTTTGACTATTGGAAGGTTGGGTGTTTTGACGGGAATACTCCGCCTTTTCGTCCAGAAGGGCCCGAATTACCAAACATCCGGCTCCCGGGGCACACCGCCAGTTACCTAGCTGCAAGCGAGGTGCCAGTTTCCGGTGCGCCCCCCTTGGCTCTCCTCTGTCCGGGGTTAATGCTTCGTGCTATGATTCGGTCGACTGATTCCGGGACGGACCCGGTCTGCAGGCATGAGGATGAGAAAATGAACTGGCGTGATTTTCACAAGGGACTGCTGCGCTTCAAACTGCGGGCGCTGGCGCTGCTGATAATGCTGGGGACGGCAGCCGCCGCCTGGATAGGGTGGGACCTGCCTGAGACCGGACATCTGGCCGACCGCAAGACCAACCTGGTCATCCAGATTCGCGACTGGCAGGGGCAGGAACATCCTTTCACCCTGGGCCCGAAAAACCACCGCTGGACGCCGCTCAAGGCGGTACCTGAGGCGCTGAAATGGTCGGTGATCGCCGCCGAGGACGCCAACTTTTACAGTCACCAGGGGATCGACGTCCAGGCGCTCAAGGAGGCCCTGAAGTACGACCTGGAGCAAAAACGGCTGGCCCGGGGGGCCTCGACCATCACTCAGCAACTGGCCAAGAACCTGTTCCTCTCCCGGGAAAAGACCCTGCTCCGCAAAATGAAGGAATTCCTTATCGCCCGGCGCATGGAGCAGGAGCTGAGCAAAGGGCGCATCCTCGAACTCTACCTCAACGTAGTCGAGTTGGGACCGATGGTCTTCGGCGTGGGCCATGGGGCCAGCTACTATTTCGGCAAACAGGTTTCCCAGCTGACTCCCGGCGAGTGCGCCTTTCTGGTTGCCATGCTCCCGGGTCCGCGGGTCGCCTACAATCCTTACCGCAATCTGGGCCGGGTGGAAAAACGCGCCGAACACATCCTGAAGCTGCTGAAAATCCGTGGGGTGCTCAGCGAAGCGGAATACCGGCTGGCCCTGGCCGACAAACCGGACATCCCGGGGCTGCAGCGCCGGCCGAGACAGGCGCCCGCAGCGCCGCCGGCAGAAGAGCCGCAGGCGGATGCGGAAGAGACAGTGGAAGAGCTGCAGGCACCTGCAGAAGCACCGGTGCCAATGGTGCCGCCCGACGAGCCTGAGGCGGAAGAAGAATCCCAAGCGCTCCCACCGCAGTCCTGAAGGAGCCGGCCGGGCGGGGGGCTTTCGGCCCACCCTCACCCCGGCCCTCTCCCTGAGGGAGAGGGGAAACACCAAGAAAGCAGCTGAATACATAATAAAACGGCCGCCCTTCTCGTAGGGGCGGCCGTTTTTTTCATCCTGCGAAATCGCTCAGCGGGTCAGCTGGCGGTACTTGATGCGGTGGGGCTGGTCGGCCGCCGCACCGAGGCGCTTCTTGCGGTCGGCTTCGTATTCCGAGTAGTTCCCCTCGAACCAGACCACCTTGCTGTCCCCTTCGAAGGCGAGGATGTGGGTGGCGATGCGGTCGAGGAACCAGCGGTCGTGGCTGATGACCACGGCGCAGCCGGCGAAGTTTTCCAGGCCCTCCTCGAGGGCGCGCATGGTGTTGACGTCCAGGTCGTTGGTCGGTTCGTCGAGCAGAATGACGTTGGCGCCTTCCTTGAGCATCTTGGCCAGGTGCACGCGGTTGCGCTCGCCGCCGGAGAGTACGCCGACCTTCTTCTGCTGATCCGAGCCCGAGAAGTTGAAGCGCGACACGTAGCCGCGGGCGTTGACCACCTGCTTGCCGAGCTCGATCTGCTCCTGGCCGCCGGTGATCTCCTCGAAAATGCTCTTGTTCGGATCGAGCTCACGGCTCTGGTCGACGTAGGCGAGCTTGACCGTCTCGCCGACACGGATGCTGCCGCCGTCAGGCTGTTCCTGACCGGCGACCATGCGGAACAGGGTGGTCTTGCCGGCGCCGTTGGGGCCGATGATGCCGACGATCCCCCCGGGGGGCAGGCGGAAGCTCATCTCCTCGACCAGCAGCCGGTCGCCGTAGGCCTTGCGCACCCCATCGGCCTCGATGACCACGTTGCCCAGGCGCGGCCCGGGCGGGATGAAGAGTTCGAGGTCGCGGGCCTGCTTTTCGGCCTCCTGGCCGAGCAGCTTCTCGTAAGCGCTGATGCGGGCCTGGCTCTTGGCGTGGCGCCCTTTGGGGGACATGCGGATCCACTCGAGCTCGCGCTCGAGGGTCTTCTGCCGGGCGCTCTCGGACTTCTCCTCCTGGCGCAGGCGCTCCTGCTTCTGCTCCAGCCAGCTCGAGTAGTTCCCCTTCCAGGGGATGCCGTGGCCGCGGTCGAGTTCGAGGATCCAGCCGGCGACGTTGTCGAGGAAATAGCGGTCGTGGGTGACGGCGATGATGGTGCCGGGGTACTGCTGCAGGTGATGCTCGAGCCAGGCGACGGATTCGGCGTCGAGGTGGTTGGTCGGCTCGTCGAGCAGCAGGATGTCGGGCTTTTTCAGCAGCAGCCGACACAGGGCCACGCGGCGCCGCTCGCCGCCGGAGAGAACCTTGACCGGGGTGTCGCCGGGCGGACAGCGCAGCGCGTCCATGGCCATCTCCAGGCGCGAATCGAGATCCCAGGCGTCCAGGGCGTCGAGCTTCTCCTGCACCTCGGCCTGGCGGTCGCAGAGCTTGGCCATCTCGTCGTCGGACATGGGCTCGGCGAACTTCATGTTGATCTCTTCGAATTCCTTGAGCAGGTCGACGGTCTCCTGCACCCCTTCCTCGACCACCTCGCGCACGGTCTTGTCGACGTTGACCAGCGGCTCCTGCTCCAGGTAGCCGACGCTGTAGCCGGGCGAGAGAACGGCCTCGCCCTGGAACTCCTTGTCGACGCCGGCCATGATGCGCAGCAGCGAGCTCTTGCCCGAGCCGTTGAGACCGAGTACGCCGATCTTGGCGCCGTAGAAGTAGGAAAGGGAGATGTCCTTGATGATCGGTTTCTTGTCGTAATGCTTGCTGACCCGCATCATCGAGTAGATGACTTTTTTGGTATCGGTGCTCATATCCTGCAAACCTCCGTGGGGATTTGGTGCGGCTTGGCCCGCCGGTAAAGGGGAGATCTTAATCTATTTGCCGCCGGCAGCCAACTGAAATGCAAATTGCCGGGGGGCGTACGCCGGGGCTGCTGGGCATCGCTGCCCTCCGCCCAGCCTACGGCGGGGGGGCGGCTGGGGACGGAAAGTTGAGACCCGGCCCGCCGGGGCCGCTGCGCTTCTCCATCCGGTAGTGGTTGTGCACGGGCCGCAGGCCGCCCTTGGCGATGGCCTGCTTGACCTCCAGCACCAGGGCGCGGATCTCCTCAAGCTGACTGTCGCTGAAGCCGAGCCTGGGCATCTTGGCGCCGGGCTGCAGGTACCCGGGGTCGCGAACGAAATTGACGAAATAGTTGGCTTCCAGCTTCTCGATGGCCAGCAGCAGGTCGATGGCCAGGGCGTTGGGGCTGCCGCCGGGCGCTGCCGAGAGCTGTCGGTGATCGCCAAAGGAGTGGCAGGCAAAGCACAGCTGCCAGGCGCCGCTGGCATCGAGCCGCTCGCGGATCGGCTGGGGCACGGGGGTCGGTACGAATTCCAGCGGCTCCTCGCGGTACAGGCGGGTATGGCAGTCGTAACAGTCGTAGCTGGCAAAGGGCTCGTTGCGGAAGCGGTCGGCCGGGGACTTGGTCCAGGCGACCCGGTTCAGAAATTCGGCCACCGCCTCGACCTCGGGCTCGGTCAAGGCCGGCTGGGCATTGGCGGAGGTGTAGTCGAGCATCATCAGCTCGGTCATCGCCGGGCGCATCCGGTAGGGCTGTTTCAGAAACCGCTCCAGCCACCCCTGTTCATACTTGAAGCGTTTCCAACTCAGGCTCGGCGCATGGCCGGCGCCAAACCCCTCGATACTGTGACAACCGCGGCAGCGGGCCACGCGCACCAGGTTGCGCCCCACCTCGAGGCGTTCGGCGATGTCACCGAGGCCAGCGGGCCGGGTTTCGCCGGGGCGCGGGGCCCGGGCCCGGCGTGCCCGCTCCCGGTCGTCGGCATTGAGCCGGTCGCGCAGGTCGCAGCAGGCCTCCACATCGCCGCAGGCCACCACCCGCACCACGTCCGCATCGCCGAAAAACCCTTCCTGGACCAGGATGCTCTGCAGTTCGTAGTCGACCAGCACCCAGCTCTTTTCCGGGATTTCGCTGAACAGCTCCCGCCCCCGGAAAACGTCGATGGTGTTATTGCACACCAGCGCGTCGCCGGCCGGATCCCCATAGCCCAGGCTGATCCAGCTCACTTCCCCGTTCTCCACGACCTTGGTATCCAGGAAAAGCACGTGATTGAAATACGGCACGCCGGGCCGGCCCTCGGAAACCAGGCCGACGGCGGAAACAGGCAACAACACCAGCAGGATCAAGCACATCACCCTCATCGACCACATCCTCCAAAGGACATTCGAGAAGGCTTCAGGATACCACAGGGCGCCCGGCAAGCAACGCAAAGGCGTCTTTCGACGCCATATCCCGCCAAGTGGCGGCATGGCGCCTGGTTATTTCACGGCAACCTGTGCGTCAACATTTTAACGCCACAGGAGTCAATTTTCCGGCTCAGAATGTGTATTTTTTACCCCATATGCGCACAACATCGCAAATTCCTTTTTAAATCCCAGTCTGGCACGAAACTGGTATTTCCTCACACTTAATGCGGCAATCACCCAAGATTTCGCAACCTGTTACCAATGGCATGAATTGTGAAATAGGAATATTTGAAAATAACATTATTTGCATATTTTACTTTCTTGTGCTAAACACACATATAAAAAATTCCTATAAATGGATAATGCGAATCGGCAACCCCGATGGCCCGGGCAGCCGGGCAGAACTCAGCAACCGGGGGCGTCGCCAACGCCCCAGCGGACAACCCAAGGGAGGAAAGTCATGAAACAGATCGCCAAAGCCGTAGCCATTCTCGCCATCGCAGCTCTTTGCGCCAGCGCGGCCTGGGCCGCCGAAGGGGGCAACCCGAAAAAAGGGAAATACCTCTACAAAAAGACCTGCAAATCCTGCCACGTGGAAGGCGCCGAGGGGGGCAACCTGACCCCGATGACCAAGACCATGTCCCAGTGGGACCGTTTCTTCGAAAAGGCCCAGCACCCCAAGGCAGAGGCCTGGAAGGACCTGAAGGAGCAGGACATCAAGGACATCAACCAGTTCCTGTATGACCACGCGCTCGACTCCAGCCAGCCCGAAACCTGCGGTTAATTTCAACCGGGTCGTCTCCGGGGCCGTGACCTGCCAGCGCCCCCGGAGCCGACCGAACCAAGATTCAAGGTTCGCCGCTGCGGCGGACTTCCGACAACTCATTTTCAGGAGGCATTTTCATGCGTAGACTTTTCGCCCTGCTGCTCGCCGCCCTGCTCGCCGTGCCCGCCGTGGCCCTGGCTGCACCGACCGTCGAGGAAATGCAGAAAAAGATCGACGAACTCAATGAGGAGCTCGCCGAGCTTTCGGACCGCGTCGACAAGACCGAACGCCACACCGCCACCGACCGCATCAGCTGGTACGGCGACCTGCGCGTCAAGGCCGACACCCTGCATTACAAGGATGTGACCGCCAGCCAGGGGGTGTACTTCGACTTCGCCGATTTCGGCCAGCGGGCCATGGCCGGGGAATTCAGCGTCCCGGCCGCCACCGATCCGGGTGATGGCTCCACCACCCCCTTGAGCAAATTCATGGCCGCCTTCCCCGAGCAGGCCGCGGCCTTCATGGCCGGCGCTCTCCCGCCCCAGGGGTATTTCGTCGTCGCGCCGGCGGAAAAATCGACCATCAACAACGACGTCCTGTACACCACCCGCCTGCGCCTGGGGATGAAGGCCAAGGTTTCGGACAACGTCAACTTCTCCGGCCGGCTCTCCATGTACAAGAACTGGGGCGATTCCACCGGCGTGAAGGTCTTCGACTCCTGGAACTCCTTCACCATGGATGGCACCAATGGCGGCAACACCAGCGGCGATTGGCTGCGGGTCGAGCGCGCCTACTTCGACTGGAAGGACATCGGCGGCAGCGACTTCTACCTCTCCATCGGCCGGCGCCCCTCCACTTACGGTCCGCCCAGCCAGTACCGCGAGAACGAGCTGCGCGGCGGCACCCCCTCGGGGCACCTGGTGCACTTCAACTTTGACGGCATCACCGTCGGCTACCACCTGAGCAAGCTCACCGGCATCGAGGGACAGACCGTGCGCTTCTGCTACGGCCAGGGCTTCGAGTCCGAGTGGGGCAACGGCGAACTGTTCAACGAGATCAACACCGAAGACGTGCATCTGGGCGGCTTCAACATCGACGCCCTTAACGACGGCACCAACTTCCTGCAGTTCACCCTGTTCCGGGCCGAGAACGTGACCGACGGCTTCAAGGGCCTGATCGCTTTCCCCAGCCAGTTCGCCCAGCAGATGGCCCCGACCATGTGGAACGATCTGCAGAATTTCCCCAACTTCAACTTCGTGACCCGCGTACAGCCCTCCACCAACATTGGTGACATCATGCTGGGCGGCATCGGCTTCACCCGCGAGGAGATGAACGGCGTCAACTGGTTCACCTCGCTGGCCTGGACCCAGACCGACCCCAACGGCAAGGCTGGCCTGTTCGGCGGCCTGCTGTCCGACCCGACCTACAGGGCGGCACTGGTGGATGATCCGTCCAACCCCGGCGAGCAGATGATCGTCCCCGCATTCACCACCACCCCCTCCAGCGACAAGAAACGCGACGGCTACTCGGTCTACGCCGGCATCCAGATCCCCGCTCCCCTGGGCAAGCTGGGCCTCGAGTACAACTACGGCTCCAAGTACTGGATCCCCTTCACCCAGGCCCAGGATGACCTGATCGGCAGCAAGCTCGCCACCCGCGGCCATGTCGGCGAGGCGTACTACATCTTCGATGTCAACCCCAACATGTTCATCAAGCTCGGCGGCATCTACTACGACTACGAGTACACCGGAAGCGGTTCTCCGGTCGGCGCCCCGGTGAAAATCGCCGACGTTCAGGACGGCAAGGCTTCTTCCATGCTCCCCGCGGTAGATACCGCATGGGACGGCTATGCCTCGCTGACCGTCAAGTTCTAGGCGAATTTTTCGCCGACCAACATTCGTAACACGCAGGGGGGAGGAGAAGACTTTCTTCTCCCCCCTTTGAAAAACCGAACAATCCGGATATCTGAATGTGCTGATACAAAAACCGTGACACCGAGAAGGAGAAGACCGTGTCCAGCCTGATCGATAAAAAAGTAAGCCGCCGCCGGTTTCTGGGCATCTCGTCCTGCGCCCTGGCGACGGCGGCCGTCGGCTCGCAGGTCACCGTACTGAGGGCCCTGGCTAAGGACGGCAAGGTCGGCGAGCCGGCGACCCTGCCCACCAGGGACGTCTTCACCAGCTGCGAGATGTGCGTCAACAAGTGCGGGGTCATCGCCCGGGTGCGCGACGGGGTGATCCAGAAGCTCGATCCCAACCCCCATTACATCAAGAGCCGCGACATGCTCTGCGCCCGCGGCAACGCCGGCCACCAGAGCGTCTACGACCCCGACCGCCTCAAGTACCCGCTGATCCGCACCGGCGAGCGCGGCGAGGGCAAATGGCGGCGGGCCAGCTGGGACGAGGCTCTCGACCTGGTGGTGAAGAACATGAACCGGATCGCCGAGCAGCACACCCGGGCCGGCATGATGTTCGTCTCCACCGAAGGGTTCCAGGAGCATTTCTTCCTGATGCTCGCCGAGTGTTTCGGCTCGCCCAACACCCTGCGCCACCCCTCGCTCTGCCTGGCTTCCAACATCCAGGGTTTCGGCGCCACCTTCGGCACCAACCCCACCCCCGACGTACTCAACGCCGACTACATCATCATGAGCGGCGCCAACCGCTCCGAGGCCTTCATCACCCCTGACACCATCGACCTGATCAAGGGGGCCGGCGGCAACCGCAAGGTCGTCTACCTCGACCCGCGCTTCACCAAGACCTCCGCCAAGGCCGACGAGTGGTTCCCGGTCAAGCCAGGCACCGACATGGCCTTCATGCTGGCGATGATCCACGTCATCGTCAAGGAAGAGCTCTACGACAAGCAGTTTGTCGCCGACGAATGCGTCGGGTTCGAGCAGCTGGTGCCGCACATCGAGCCCTACACCCCCGAATGGGCAGCCGCGGAGTGCGAGATCCCGGCAGCGGACATCGCCCGCATCGCCCGCGAGTTCGCCGCCGCCGCGCCGAAAGCGGTCTACTACCAGGGGCGCCGCTCCTCCTTCTTCGACAACGACACCCAGATGCGCCGGGCCATGGCGATCCTCAACGCCATCGTCGGCAACTGGGACGTACCCGGCGGGATGGTCCCCAACGGCAAGATCAAGCTGGCCGAGCACGTCTACGTCGCCCCCTGGTACGACGACGTCCCGCCGCGCCTCGACAAGGACTGCGTCACCTACCTTTCGGAGAAGGACGGCTCGTGGAAGCATTTCCGCGACCGGGTGCTCGAGGGCCAACCCTACCCGGTCAAGGGGATGATGGTCTACAAGCAGAACCCCCTGCAGTCGGTCCCCAACCGGGCCAAGACCCTGAAGATGCTGGAACAGATGGATTTCATCTGCACCATCGACATCGCCATGAGCGACACCGCCTGGTACTCGGACGTGGTGCTCCCCGAGGCCACCTACCTGGAGCGCATGGACCCGGTCGAATCGCTCTCGGGGATTCTGCCGGTGCTCTCGCTGCGCCACCAGGTGGTCGAGCCCCTGTTCGAGGCCAGGCCCAATCTCTGGATCATGCAGCAGATCGCCAAGCGGCTGGGCGAGGAGGTCTACGAATCCTTCGATTACACCATCGAGGAGTACGTCGAACATCAGCTCCAGCATCTGCCCGAAGCCCAGACGATGCTCGAAACCAGGGGGGTCTACTTCGAGTCGGAGCGCCCCACCTACGGCTCCAGCCGCGGCAAGCGCCTCAAGACCAAGAGCGGCAAGATCGAGATCTACTCGGAAAAATACGCCGAAAACGGCCACGATCCGCTGCCGGTCTATGCATCGCCGGCCGCCGTGCCTGCAGGCAAATACCGGCTGATCGTCGGGCGCCACGCCTACTTCACCCACGGCACCACGCAGAACAACCCTTTCCTGCACGACCTGATGCCCGAAAACACCCTCTGGCTCAATGCCGGCGAAGCCGCCCGCCTGGGCCTGAGGGACGGGCGCATGGTCCGGGTCAAGAGCGCGGTCGGCGAACAGACCCTGCGCCTGGAGGCCACCGAAAAAATCCGTCCGGACTGCGTCTACATGGCCCACGGCTTCGGCGTGCTCTCCAAGGGGCTGTCGCGGATCCACGGCAAAGGCGGCTGCGACGCCGAACTGCTCGAAGACAACGCCTGCCCGATTTCGGGCAACGTGGCCATGCACCAGACCTTTGTGGAAATCTCCCCGGCCTGACCCGCGCTGAAACGGAAGGAGTTTGACTGATGAAGAACAAACGATTCGCCATCGTGCTCGATACCCGCAGGTGTATCGACTGCAAGGCCTGCACGGTGGCCTGCAAGGCTGAAAACAACGTCCCCCTGGGCCGGGACAACCACCGCAACTGGGTAACCGAGGAACCACTGCGCGGCAGCTATCCCAACCTTGGCCAGAGCTTCACCCCCGGCCAGTGCATGCAGTGCGGCAACACCCCCTGCGAGAGGGTCTGTCCGACCCGCGCTACGGGCGTCAACCAGGACGGCATCGTCACCGTCGAGGAGAAAAAGTGCATCGGCTGCAAGTACTGCATGACCGCCTGCCCTTACAACGCCCGCTACTACAACGAGGAAATCGAGGCCGTCGACAAGTGCACCTTCTGCGCCCACCGCGTCTATTCCGGCCGGCTGCCGGCCTGCGTCGAGACCTGCCCGACCAAGGTCCGGGTGTTCGGCGATCTCAACGATCCCCAGAGCGAGGTGTCGAAGCTGCTGGCGAAAAACCCGCACCGGGTCCTCAAGCCGGAGATGGGCACCAAGCCGTACCTGTTCTATCTGATTTGAACCCGTGATTCGTAACGCGTAATGCGTAATGGGAAAAATCGTCTACCCATTACGTCTTACGCCTTACGCCTTACGCCTTTCGCAAACAACGGAGTCAAACAATGACCACGCTCGCCTTACCCAAACGGCCCGGGGAAATCCTCTGGTTCGGCCTGCTCGGCGCGGGGATGCTCGCCGGGGCGGTAGCCGTGGCCATGGTCCTGGTCAAGGGGCATGCCCACGTCTACAACGTGACCCGCGAGATCCCCTGGGGGATTCTCATTTCGACCTACGTCTTCTTCGTCGTCTCCAGCACCGGGCTCTGCCTGGTGTCGAGCCTCGGCGATGTCTGGGGCTTTGAGAAATTCGAGATTATCGGCCGGCGCGGGCACCTGCTGGCGATCCTCACCCTGGTGACCGGGTTCGGCACCATGGCGATGGAGCTCAACCACCCGATCCGCATGGGGATCTACGCCATCATCAGCCCGAACTTCACCTCGGCCATCTGGTGGATGGGCGCCCTGTACGGGCTCTACCTGGTGCTGCTGATCTGCGAATTCACCTTCCTGATGCTGGGCAACCGGCGGCTGGCCTTTATCAGCGGCCTGCTCGGCTTCTTCGCCGCCATCACCGCCCACTCCAACCTCGGCGCCGTTTTCGGCCTGCTGGAAGCCCGCCATTACTGGTACGGCTCCTTCATGCCGATCTACTTCATCCTCTCGGCCCTGGTATCGGGCGGGGCCCTGACGGCCCTGATCGTCTACTTCAACCACAAGGCCCGCGGCCGGGAACTCTCCCCGAAGTACGCCGAGTTCATGCTCACCATGGGCAAGCTGCAGGCCCTGTTCCTGGGCATCCTGATGTTCTTCGTGGTCTGGAAGATCATCCCCGGGCTCTACGGCCAGCCGCCCGAGAAATACGAGGCGACCATGGCCCTGATCAACGGCCCGCTGGCGGTGAACTTCTGGTTCTTCGAGGTGCTGATCGGCATGCTCATCCCCTTCCTGATCCTGGTCAACCCCAAGACGCGCACCGTCTTCGGCGTCATGTTTGCCGGCATGATGACAACCATCGGGATCTTCTTCATGCGCTACGATCTGGTTATCGCCGGTCAACTGGTCCCCATGCGCGAAGATTCAGCCAGGGGCGCCCATGGCCTGCTGAGTTATTTTCCATCTTTGGCTGAAATTGCCATCGTCATCGGCGCTATCGCCGTCTGCCTCTTTCTCTACACCTTGGCGGAAAAGATATTTGACCTCGAAGGCGGGCACCGCCATTAAGGGTTCACCACCTCCTGGATTCAATGCAATTCCTCCCTTGCGGGCCGGTGCCGTGCACCGGCCTTTTTTTTATGGGAAGGGGAAAGGCTTCCATTTTCAGGACAAACCCGGCGCCCCCCCGTGTGCGTGGTAGAAAAAAACGGCTTGACATAATTGGCTATTTGGCTATATTGCCAAACACAGGAAGGAGATCCGCATGGATCAGAAACGGAAAAATCACCTCGAAGCCCGCGCCCGGGTCCTCAAGGCCATGGCTCACCCGACCCGGTTGTTCATTATCGAAGAGTTGGAGAAAGAGGAGCGCTGCGTCTGCGATCTGACTGAGATGATCGGGGCCGACGTCTCCACCGTTTCCAAGCACCTGTCGGTGCTGAAGCAAGCCGGCATCGTGGTCGATGACAAGCGGGGCAACCAGGTCTTCTACCGCTTGCGGGTACCCTGCATTCTTAACTTTTTCGGCTGTGTGGAATCGGTGCTGGAAACCCAGGTGCGGGAGCAGTCGGCTCTGCTTGAGGCTGTCGGGAAATAATTCCTATTTTTTTGCTCAAGTATTTGGCTTTTGTGCCAAATAGTAAAATGCCAAGAAGGGTCCGGATTATGAACTGGTCGAGGGAATGGAAGCCGCTGGCAGCGATCATTGCCATCTTTATCGCCTGCTATTATCTGCCGGTGGACTGGCTTCAGCAGTCGCAACGGGTGGAGAACGCCCTGTGGGAATCGCTCCACCTGGTCAAGTGGTATGCCCAGGAGCACGTGCTGCTCTGCCTGGTGCCAGCCTTTTTCATTGCCGGTGCGGTGGGGGTCTTCGTCAGCCAGGCGGCGGTGATGCGGTACCTCGGGCCCAAAGCGAACAAGCTGCTGGCCTACGGGGTCGCCTCGGTGTCGGGAACCATCCTGGCGGTCTGTTCCTGCACCATTTTGCCGCTCTTCGCCGGCATCTACCGCATGGGCGCGGGGTTGGGCCCGGCAAGCGCCTTTCTCTACTCGGGGCCGGCCATCAACATCCTGGCCATCGTTTTGACCGGAGCGGTACTCGGCCCGGCGATGGGCATCGCCAGGGCGGTGGGTGCGGTCGTTTTCGCCGTCGTTATCGGGCTGCTCATGCATCTGTTTTTCCGCCGGGAAGAGCTCGAAAAGGTTGAGGCGGCCGCCGCCATGCCTGAACCGGAGGTGGCCCGGCCCCTGTGGCAGAATGCTCTCTATTTCGGCAGCATGGTCGGCATCCTGGTCTTCGCCAACTGGGGGCGCCCGGCGGACCCCTCGGGGCTGTGGCAGGCGATCTACGCCGCCAAGTGGACTCTCACCGGGCTCTTCGCCCTGGCGCTGGCGGCGATTCTGGTCGCCTGGTTCAAGGTCGGTAAGTGGCACATGCTGATCGCCAGCCTGCCGGTTGCAGCCCTTGCCTTAACCCTGCCGGAGCATCCCTCGCTGGCCTTTATCACCGGCGCGGTGGGGCTCTCCTCCCTGACGGCCACCGGCAGGGACGACGACGGCGAGCTGCGCGAATGGTTTTCCACCAGTTGGGATTTCGCCAAGAAGATTCTGCCGCTGCTCTTCTGGGGGGTGCTGATTGCCGGGGCGCTGCTCGGCCGCCCCGACCACGAGGGGCTGATTCCCTCCGGCTGGATCGCCGGCCTGGTTGGCGGCAACTCCCTGTGGGCCAACCTGTTCGCCTCGGTGGTGGGGGCCTTCATGTATTTCGCCACCCTGACCGAGGTGCCGATCCTGCAGGGGCTGATCGGCGCCGGCATGGGCAAGGGGCCGGCCTTGGCGCTGCTGCTGGCCGGTCCCGCCCTCTCGCTGCCGAACATGCTGGTCATCCGCAGCGTCATGGGCACGAAAAAAACAGTTGTCTTTGTCGGTCTGGTCATCCTGATGGCCACCCTTTCGGGGCTGATCTACGGAGCCCTGGTCAGTTAGCCTGCAACCTATGGAAAGGAGAGGAGCATGAAAAAGATTCAGATTCTCGGAACCGGCTGCGCCAAGTGCAACCAACTGGCCGCCAACGTCAAAGAGGCCGCCCAGGTGTTGGGCGAAGAGGTGGTGTTCGAAAAGGTCACCCAGATTAACGACATCATGAAATTCGGTTGCATGACCACCCCGGGGCTGGCCATCGACGGCAAAGTCGTCTCTCAGGGAAAAGTTCTCAACCCGGACCAGATCATGAAACTCATGCGACCGATCGCGGCTGAATAAAGGAGGTGAAATGATGCCCCGACAGGTTCTCCGGACAATCCTGTTCATCGGTCTATTGGTGCTGGTATTACCTTGCACTGTCTTCTCTGAAGCGCTTCCCCGGCTCGTCGATGTCGGTGCCGACAGGTGCATCCCCTGCATTAAGATGGCGCCTGTCCTGGAACAGCTCAGAGAAGACTTGGCCGGCAAACTGGAGGTCGTTTTTATTGATGCCTGGAAATCGCGGGAGGAGGCGGCCAGCTATGGCGTCAAAATGATCCCGACGCAAATCTTCTATGCGGCCGACGGGCGGGAACTGTTCCGGCACACCGGGTTCTATGGCCGCGAAGAGATCCTCGCCAAGTGGCGGGAGCTGGGCTATCCCTTCGAGAAGGACAAACCATGATCGAAACCCTGTTGGGGCAACTGAGTCAGGCCGTGTCCGGAGCACCGCTGGTTGCCCTCGCTGCCGCTGCGGGGTGGGGCATCCTCAGCATCGTTTTGTCCCCCTGCCATCTGGCGAGCATTCCGCTGGTCGTCGGATTCATCGAAGGCCAGGAAACCATGACGACCCGCCGGGCCTTTGTCATCGCCAACTTGTTCGCGTTTGGCATCCTGATGTCCATTGCCCTGATCGGCCTTTTGACGGCGCTGGCCGGGCGCATGCTCGGCGACCTTGGCCCATGGGGCAACTGGTTGGTGGCGGGAATTTTCTTCCTCTTCGGCCTGCACTTGCTGGGAGCTTTTCCCATGCCCTGGCCCGGGCTGGGGCAGGTCGGCACGCAGCGCAAGGGGCTGCTGGCGGCGCTGATTTTGGGGCTGGTCTTCGGCGTGGCCCTCGGCCCCTGTACCTTTGCCTTTATGGGACCGGTTCTCGGCGTTGCCTTTGCCGCTGCGGGCAGCAATCTGCTCTACGCGACATTCCTGCTGCTGGCCTATGGCTTCGGTCACTGCGCGGTGATCGTCTTTGCGGGAACCTTCACGGAAAAGGTCCAGCAGTACCTGAACTGGAACGAACGCTCGCAAGGCACTCTCTGGATAAAGCGCGTTTGTGGCCTGCTGGTGATGGCAGGAGGGGTTTGGCTGATCTATTCGGCACCCTGACCTCCAAACAAAAGGAAAAATGGATGAAAAACTTTACGATTGCCTTGCTGACGCTGCTGTTTCTGGGGACTCCCGCACTGGCGAGCGACGCCGTGCTGGAAAGTTACATCCAAAACTATGGTTACGACGCCCGGCTGGAAATGAAGGTCAGCAGCAAGAAAGTGCTCGATCTGCTGGAAGACGGCAAAGCAGTGTTGGTCGATATCCGCTTCAAGGAAGAACAGGAAGCATGGGGGCCGAGCTTCGCCCTGAAAATCCCGCTTAACGAACTGCCTGCCCGCCTGAATGAACTGCCGAAGGACAAAATCATCGTCACCGCCTGTCCCCACAAGGATCGGGCGATCATCGCCATGACCTATCTGCGCTCCAAGGGTATTCCCGCCAGGTACCTGACTGATGGGTTGATTGGTCTTGTTGAGAATTTGCGGGGTGATGCGGCGATGTATTTTTTGAAGTTACTGCGGGAGCAGAAATAGATAGCGGAGAGGACAACCAAAAGGCTCCCCCTTTGATTCGGGGGAGCTTTTGCCTGAAACAGTCCGCCAGTTATTCCAATTCGGCCCAATTCGTTGCTGGGGCAGAAGGAGTTGCGTAAGAAGGCAGCGCGGCGGATTTCAAAGTGAATCGTTCGGGTCGATTTTTAACCGGTACTTTCCTGCGGCATCGCTAACTGGCCGCACCGCCCGGTAAATAGATCAGCATGATTTCCACCTCCTGGCCGGCGGCTAGGTCGCCGCTTCCGGCGGCGACGGGCAGAAGCGCCTGGGCCCCTTGCAGGGAGCGGGTCTGGCCGGAGCCCTGCTTGCCGGAGGGGGTGAAGAGGTATCGTCCATCCTCTTCAACGACCGCACCCCAGAGAAACTGCCGGCGGTTGCCGCCACCGCTGACCGGGGCGGTCAGAGTCGCCCGGCTGCGGGGGGGCAGGGGGTCGCAATAACCACAGAGCCGCCGCAGGGCCGGCCGGACGAAGAGTTGAAAGGTGGCCGCGGCGGCCGCCGGGTTGCCGGGGAGGCCGAAAACCGGTTTGTCTCCCACCCTGCCAAACAGCACCGGCTTGCCGGGCTTGATGGCGACTTTCCAGAATCCAAGTTCGAACCCGAGGTCCTTGAGACAACTCTGAACCAGGTCGTAATCGCCCATCGAAACACCGCCGGTGGTGATCAGCACATCGGCCTGAAGCCCTTGCGCCAAACGGTCAGTCAGCTCGCTGCGCTGGTCGCCGGCAATCTCCAGCGGCCAGACCGTGCACCCCTCCTCCTGCAACCGGGCGGTGAGCAGATAGCGGTTGGAATTGACGATCTGTCCGGGGCCGGGTCGAACCCCGATGTCGACCAGTTCGTCGCCGGTGGTGAGAAGGGCCACCCGCGGCTGCCGATGGACCCTGACCCGGGCCACTCCGGCCGAAGCGAGCAGGCCGATCTCCCCGGCGCGCAGGGTCGTCCCCGCCCCCAGAAGGGTTTCGCCCTGGCGAAACTCCTCCCCCTGATAACGCACGTGATCGCCATTTGGCACCGAAGAGCGAAACTCGATGACGCCAGCCACCTCCTCCACGACCTCGATGGGCACCACCGTATCGCAGCCTTCCGGAAGGGGGGCTCCGGTCATAATTTTGACCGCTTCGCCCGGCAAAACCGGCCCTGGAAAGCCTGCGCCGGCCCGGGATAATCCGGCAACCTTCAGTCTGCCCTGCGGCGCCAGGCCGGCCGCGGCGAAGGCGAAGCCGTCCATGGCCGAATTGTCGGCCGGTGGCATGTCCCAGCGGGATGGGACCGCTTCGGCCAATGCCCGCCCCAGGGCCTCGGGCAGGGCAATGTCTTCGGCCGGCAGAGGAGCCAGCGTGCGGAGGATAATGTCCAGGGCTTCTTCATAGCTCAGCATGAGGTGCTCCTTCGTCGCATGTCTCGTATCATTTTGGCCGGGGCGCCGCCGGGGGATCTTCCTGAAGCGCGAAAATGTCCGCGAATTTGCGATCGATGAGCAGGTTGAGACCGTCGCGCAGGCGATCGTATTTCTCCAGCAACTCCCGGGCTGTGGGGGTAAGCGCGGAATGACCCCCTCCGGGGCCCCCCTTTTCCCGGCGCAGCAGGGGCACGCCCAGTTTGTCCTCCATGGCCTGCAGAAAGGACCAGGCCCGCCGGTAGGTCAGGCCCATTTCCCGGGCGGCGGCGTTGATCGAACCCAGCTCATCGATCAGGCGCAGCAGTTGTTCGCGCCCGTCGCCGAGCAGCGGTTCGCCGTCGGCCTCCAGCCAGACCTTGGAGCGCACCCGCAGCGGTTTCACGACAGGAACCGGGCAACGATCAGGTCGCACAGTCCGGCGGCATCGTCGATATGGAAAACCGGCACGTCGAGTTGCCGCGGCTGATCGGAAGCGACGGCGATCAGCGTTGGATCATGTTCCTCGCCGCGGCACATCAGGGTGGCGCTACGCTCCAGCCGGTGGACCTCGATCTTCGGCATGCGGCTGCGCTTGAACCCCTCGGTGAGAACGATGTCGAGATCGCCGCAGTAGCTGTTCACCGTTTCGGCCAGGCTGGGCTCCTGTCCGACGGGATTTTGTTTTACCATGGCGACCTTGGCCGGGGATGTAATCAGGGTCGTGTCGGCGCCGGCCTGGGTCAGGCGCCAGGAGTCCTTGCCTTCATGATCGATGCTGAAGCTGTGGGCATCGTGCTTGACGGCACCGACGCGGTAGCCGCGCATTTTCAGCTCGGCGATCAGTTTCTCCAACAGGGTGGTCTTGCCGGTGCCGCTCTTGGCGACGATGGAAACGACGGGTGGGGTCATGGTTCCTCCTTGGACATGCGCCGGAGATCCTCCGGGGTGTTGAGGTTGCGCAGCGCCCGTGCCCAGCCCGCGGGGAGGGTTTCGGAGTCAAGGTAGCGGACATGCACTTGGTGATAAAAATCGTAGATCCGGAAGTCGCCCCGCGCCAACATCCGCTCCATCGGTCCCAGGCAATTTTTGTGATAGAGGGCGAAGACCGGCTCCAGCCCGGCCGGAGAACGCGGCACGACGACGTCCCAGCCGTCCTTTCGGGCCAGGATGAAGCGGACCAGCTCCGGGTCGGGGTGGGCCAGATCGCAGGGGACGGCGAAAATCCAGGGCGTGCGGGCGGCGCTGAGCGCACCGTGCAGTCCGCCCAGTGCGCTGCCGGGATAGATGTCGGAAACGCAGGGGATCTGCGCGGTGGCCAGGTCGGGGCGATCTCCTCCAATCAGCACCTGGTCGAAAACGCTGCACAGCATCTCGCGGGTGCGGCTGAAGAGGGTCTGCCCATCGATCTCCAGACAGGCCTTGTCGCGCCCCATGCGGCGGCTGCGCCCGCCGGCGAGAATCACCCCGCTGACATCCTCCCATGGGCGGAAACCGTTGTGCGGATTGGACATAACGGAGGGCATAAATTACCACTGCGCCTTCATCGCTTTATCGATTTCTTTAAAGATTAAGTGGGTTTATGGCCAAGCGCCTGTGCCAGGCTGCGGCGTCATCGGGGAGCCGTGGCGGCACTTTTTGCGACCTGGATGGCCTGTCGCCTGCAGAAGGTCGAACAGGCTCCGCAGGCGCCGCAGAGTTCGGGCCGTACCAGGGGCGGGCTCCCGCTTCGATCGGCCGGAGTCAAGGCTCCCGTGGGACAGATGCCGACGCAGCCGGTGCAGCCGCGACAGTCTTGACTGATCTGCAGCCGTGGAAAAAAGGCCGCCCTGACCTGCGGACGGAAGTCTTCGAGGATCTCCGGCCAGGCGGCCAGAAGCAGAGCGCGGAAATGGGGAAGCCGCTTGTTCTGAAAGGACGGCGTCGGTGAACTGGCAGCCAGACGATCGACGAGGCGGACCGCGGTTGCCGATGACTTTTTCCGGAACAGGGTGAAAAATTCCCGCCTTGACAGCCCGGCTGCCTGATAGTGAAGGTCCGGTGCGTGGGTGATCAGCTCGAGGCGTCCGGCATAGGGGAACCCCTTCATTTGCTCCAGGCTCTTCAGCGCCGCAATCAGGGGCGCAACGATGGCCGCGTTGGGGCACTGGGCGCAAGCTGTCAGGTTGAGCTGCAGCGGTTGGGGCATGAGGGCCGCCACTGCCAGCAGCACCTCGGGATGGGCGAGCGCCCCCAGGCACGGCACCCGTTCGTGCGCCTGGGAGGGGCTGCCGGCGCAGCCCAATACCGGCCGGGAGTGGCGAGAAAGTTGCTGCAGTTTCTCCGCGAGGTTGAGATGGCAACCCTCCAACGCCCCGCTCGGGCAGGCGCTCAGGCAGAGCAGGCACCCGCGGCAGCTTCCCCGGTCGAGCTCTAACCCTCTGGGGGTGGGGCTCAGGGCCTGATGGGGACAATGATCGACGCAGGAACGGCAATCGGCCGGCGCGAAACGATAGCGCAGGCAATGGCCCCTGGCGAGGGTAACGGGGTGCTCCGGGGTCAGGAGCGTTATGGCCGTGGTGCCAACCATGTTCAGCCTTGTGCAGCCAGGGTGGTCTGCCGCTGGACAAAGTGCTTGGTCAGTTTTGCCAGCAGGCGATAAAAACGGGATTGGGCACCCTGCTCCATGGCGCTCGTGAAGGGGGACACCCAGCGTCCGAGATGTTCCTGGAGCAAGTGTTTCCTCAGGGATTTTATCTGCTCCAGGGCGCCGAGATCCGAGGCGGACAACGCTTCGTTTACCTGGTAATTGAGCAGATAGAGGAACTCCAGTTCGGCGGCGATGTGGTCGGGCACCTCGCGAAAGTCCTCCGCCAGGTCGAAACCGCCTTCCCGGTACAATTCTCTGACCGCCGCAGTCGACTGCCCCATCAGTACCTTATCCCCCTCCAGCCACACCGACCCGTAGGGTTTGGCCAGGATTTCGAAGGGGCCAAGGAACAGCCGGCTGTAGTCGAGCAGAAGGTCCTGCAGGTCTTCGCCAGCGAAAGCCTCGGCCAGAGCTCGGGAGATTTCCGCCAGGTCGGGGTCGATTTCTCCAGCCAACTCGGCCAGGCGCTGGAAAACCTGTTCTTCGCGAAACATTTCATCAGGCTGATAAAAACTCGCGGCAAGCAGCCGACAGATTTCTTCCTGAGCCAGGTCAGCAGCGGAGGAGGAGTTCGTTTGTGCCATGATTTTCGCCATATAGAGTCAGTCATTTTCTGTTATTCCTGGGGCCGACGGGCGCCGGCCCCAGGATGGTTGTCATCGATCAGCCCTTGACGCCGTATTCGCGAACGTAGAAGACGTTGGGCTCGGTCCCCTCCTCCTCCAGAAGCACGCTGGCCTGGTGCTTTTTCAGAGTCAGAGCCGGAGCGCTGGCGGGATCGTTGAGATCCCCGAAGAGTCGCGCCTGGGCCGGACAGGCCTCGACACAGGCCGGCAGCAGACCGTGGGTGATGCGGTGGTGGCAGAAGATGCATTTTTCCACCACCCCGGAGCGCCTTACCGGTTGGTAATCCCCCGACTCGTACTGGTTCATGGCGGGCGGGGTCGCCCCGGCTTTTTGCGCCGACTCCGCTCCCGAGGCGGTGCATCCGGGAATCAGTTCTTTCCCGTCGCTCCACATGGGTTGGGTTTCGCGACCATGGAAGTTGAAGCTGATCACGCTGTATGATTCGCCCTTGAAGCTCCCTTCGGCCAGCTCGAACTGGCTGTAGGGGCAGGCCTCCTGGCAGAGGCGGCAACCGATGCAGCGCCCCTGGTTGTGCAGCGTGGTGTTGTCGTCGGCCTTGAACATGGCCTTGGGGGTGACCGGGCAGGCCTCCACGCAGAAGGCGTTGGTGCAGTGGTTGCACAGCACGGGGATGGTGGTCGACTTGACGTTGGGGAAGCTCCCCTCGGTCTTCATCAGAAAGTCGGCCCAGTTGTAGCTCTGCCCCTCATCCCGGGTGCGCGTGTTGTTCTCGTTTTTGCAGGCCAGGGCGCAGGCGCCGCAGCCCACACACTGGTGCAGGTCGATAACCATTCCGTATTTCTTGGGCATATCCGCCTCCATTCCTTGATAGTCGATCAGGCTTTGACGATCTTGACCCGGGTAACGGCGTGCCGGGCGGTGGAACCGCTCAGCCGGTCGTAATCGGCGACCAGGATCTCATTGTTGTTGCCGCCGCGGGGTTTGGCCGCATGATAGTCGGCGGCCGCGACCTTGCCGTAGGCCCAGTGCCCCTGGCCGTAGCTCTTGTTCACCGTCCCCGGGCGCACCCCTTCCCAAAGCGCCACGGTCACGGTCATCTCGGCGACCGGCGAAATAACCTTCACGGTATCGCCATCCTTGAGGCCGAGGATTCTGGCGTCGGCAGGATTGATCTTGAGCGCGTCCTGATGGCTCACGTCACCCGGGCCGACCTTGGTGAACTCGTGGAAATTTGGCAGGTTGGCGCTGCGGGCCTCGCGGTTGAGGCGGTTCTTGTTGTCGATGAAGACGAAGGGGAACTCCTTCTCGTCGCCATGGATCTTGGGCGGTTCGTAATGAGGGATGAAAGCCTGCTCGCCCCGGGCAACGTACTGGGCAGCTTCCATTACGCCATCCACCGTCGCCTTGTTTTTCTCGGCGTGTTCGGTGAGGGCCTTTTTCAGGGTCTCGCTGTAGAATTCGAATTTCTTGGTTTCGGTCTTCCACTTGCCCCAGTTCATTTTGAAAGGATACTGGCTCGACTGCCACAGCCCGGCGGCAAGAAACTCACTCCAGCCGCTGAACTTGTCACCATCTTTGTTCTTGGCCGGGTCCCACATGTTCTGGGTCATGTATTTTACGGTAAAGAGAGCGAACTCCTGAGAGTTGGTCGGCTTTTGGCCGGTCTCCAGATCGACCATCTCGTTGTGGAAATAGTCGTAGAGGTTTGGGAAACCTTTCTCCTTCAGTTTCTCCGCCAGCAGCCAGGAGATTTCCGTTTCGTCGATGCGCACGTCCCACAGAGGTTTGACCACCGGTTGCTGCAGACTGATGTAGCTGTAACGGTTGAACTTGGAGGGTACAAACCCCCAGCGCTCGAACTTGTGGAAGGCCGCCGGCAGAACGATGTCGGCATACTGGGTCATCTCCGCCGGGTTGGTGGTGATGTGGACGAAGAAGGGGATCTTTTCCATCGCCTTCTCCCAGCGCTCCGCTCCGGTGCAGGAAAAGGTGAAGTTGTTCCAGTAGCCAACGGCCACCTTGATGTCGTAGGGATCGGCGTTGAGGATGCCGTCGGCGGCTCGGTTGGTGACCACCCCGCCGCCCGATTTGCCGCTGGCGAGGGCGGGGAATTCCAGGGTGCCGCGCTGGTCGATCTTCTTGTGCTTGCCACCCTTGGCGGCGATCTCGTCGATGTAGGGCTTGAACTTGTCGCCGTAGAGGGGGATGTGCTCGTAGGGGGCCTTCATCTTTTGCAGGGTCCCCCCCTCGCTGTCCACCGAGCCGACCAGGCCGTTGAGGGCATGGGCGGCAAACGCCGCGTAGGCGCCGCGCGGCTGCATGGCGGCGCCGGGCGCCATCCAGACCATGCAGTTGGGTGCCGCCTTGGCCAGGCCGCTGGCAACCCGCACGATCTGCTCGGCAGGGATGCCGCAGAGGCCGGCGGCCCACTCCGGCGTGCGGTCTTTGAGCTCCAGGTTCCACCACTTGACCACACCGTTAGTGAGCTTTTCGTCGAACAGGCCCTCATCGACGCTCTGCCCGGCCTTGAAACGGTTCTGGCCGTCCTGGAAATCGCCGACGAATTCGCGGCTCCACAACCCCTGGGTGAGGATCACGTGGGCCATGGCCACCGCCAGGGCGCCGTCCTGTCCCGGGATAACCGGCAGCCACTCGTGGGCCTTTGACGCCGAGGCGGAGAAGCGCGGATCGACCACGGCGATGGTCGCCTGATCCATGACCTTGCCCCATTGGTGAATCGCGTTGGGCACCTGGCGGTTGGAGGCCAGGGGGTCGCCGCCGAACAGCAGGACGTACTTGGTGTTCTCCAGGTCGTAGTCGCGGTAGTCCCAGTACCCCTCGGTGTAGTAGGCGCCGAACTTCTCGGCCTCGGCGCAGAGGGCGCTGTGGGAGATGTTGTTGGGGGAACCGAAGATTTTGGGGACCGCATCGTAGAGGACGTCCCGACAATAGGTGTAGCGGCCGCGCATCAGCATGAACTTCTCGGGTTCGCCGGCCCGGCGCAGCTCCATCATCTTCTCGGCGACGGTTTCCAGGGCCTCGTCCCAGCTGATGGGCACGAACTTCGGATCGACGCCCCGCCCCTTTTTCGGGTTGGTGCGCTTCATCGGCACCTTGATGCGGTCGGGGTCGTACATCTGGCCGATGGAGAGATGGCCGCGGGGACAGACGTAGCCGTGGTTGCTTTTCGAGCGCTGGTTGCCCCGTACTTTAACCACCCGTCCATCCTGCACCAGCACCTCGACGGGGCACCAGGTGGTGCACCCCTGACAGGTGCTGGGTTTCCACTCTCCCTGGCCGGGGGATTTCGGCTTGGCCTGCGCTTCGGTCATGGCACTGGTTTCGGGCTTTCTCCCCGCACAACCGGCCAGGACAACGCCCCCGGTAGCAGCTGAAGCTTGCAGGAATTTTCTGCGTGACAGTTTCATAAACGCCTCCATTGTCTGTTATTGAGGAGCAGGTTTGCACTGCAGCAACTCGACTGTGTCTTTAACCTTTGTTAGGCAGGAGCAAATCCCATGCCACCGTAAGTGATCGATAATACTGTAGTTTTCAAGTGTGGCATAAGGAGTCAACCGTTACCCGGAGGTAGCGTCGCCCGATGAGGGCAAGCCAACCATTTGAAACAAAAGACCTTTTGCAACCAGGCCTGCTCCTGCTACGAAAAAGTAACACTCGGGGATTTGCCGGACAGAGGAAGACGGCTTGAAAATGGCCGGTGGGAGTCTTGAAGGAAAGTCAGGTAAGCATCACGACGAAAGAGCGGTGACGAATTAGCGGTCGACGAGTTTCTCCCACAGATTTTTTCGGGAGATCCCCAGGCGCTTGGCGGCGGCGGTGCGGTTCCCGCCCTCCTCTTCCAGCACCCGCTGAATGAAGCGCCTTTCAAAATCATGGATGGCTTCCTTCAGCGGCAGTTCGGTTCGAAAACACTGAAAAACCGGGGAGCCCTCACTGGCCTGCCGGGTCATTTCGATTGGCAGGTCACGAGGGGATATTTCCGTCCCCGGACTCATCACCTGGAGCCTTTCGATGAGGTTTTCCAGTTCGCGCACATTCCCGGGAAAAGGGTAGGCCTGGAGTCTTTCCAAGGATTCAGGACGAAGCCGGATCGGAGGCTTGGCATAGCGGTTGGCGTACTTGCGGATGAAATGGTCAACCAGCAAGGGAATGTCGGCCTGCCTCCGGCGCAGCGGCGGGAGTTTCAGGGGCACGACGTGCAGACGGTAGAAAAAGTCTTTGCGGATCACCCCTTCTTCGCGCAACTGGCTGAAGTCCCGGTTGGTGGCGGCCACCAGCCGAAAGGACACCGGAATGGCCTTCTCCCCTCCCAGGCGTCGGACCTGCCGCTCCTGCAGAACCCGCAGCAGTTTGACCTGCATGGCATGGGGGATTTCGCCGATTTCATCCAGAAACAAGGTTCCATCCTGGGCCTGCTCCAGGTACCCCCGATGGTCCCGCTCGGCCCCAGTGAAGGCCCCTTTGCCGTACCCGAAAAGCTCTGCCTCCAGAAGGGATTCAGGGATGGCGCCGCAGTTCACCTTGACCAGCGGACCATCTTTGACCGGGCTGCGGGAATGAATAAGATCCGCCACCAGTTCCTTGCCCGTCCCGCTCTCCCCCTGGATGAGAATCGTGGCGGAAGAGCCGGCGACATTTTCGGCCGCTTCCAGAAAGCGTCTGAACTCGGGGCTGCTGCCGACCAGGTTTGTATTTTGAGTCGATTTTCTGAGGTCGCGGTTCTCCTTTTCCAGGGAAACGAGTTGAAACAGGCGCTCCAGCTTAAGCAGCATGAGCTCAAGCCGAAACGGTTTGGCCAGAAAATCGTAGGCCCCTCTTTTCATCGCGGATACGGCCGCCTCGATGGTGGCCTGTCCGGTCATGAGCAGAACCGGGCAGGCGGGCTGCTGGGTGCGCAGAAGGTCCAGCACTCCGAACCCGTCCACATCCGGCAGGCAAATATCCACCAGCGCCACGTCAAAAGTCGAATGGCTCAACGCATCCAGCGCCTGCTGCCCGGTTGCCGCGGCAATTACCTCATAGCCGGCGTCGATCAACGCCTCCGCAAGCATTTCCCGATGGGCGGCCTCGTCTTCGACCAGAAATACGCGGTGACTCATTTCGTCGCCCCTTTTCGGTTTTTCGGTTTGGCTATGGGAATTCGGAAAATAATACCACTCCCCTTGTTCCGGCTCGAATCCAGTTCCAGACTCCCCCCATGCCGCTCGGCGATGTTGCGACAGATAGCCAGACCGAGGCCGGAGCCACGCCCCGGCTCCTTGGTGGTGAAAAACGGCTCAAAGATGCGTTTTCGAAGGTGAGGGGGGACGCCGGGGCCCGAATCGTCCACCCGGATGCAGTAATTGTCATCAAAATCGTAGGCCTGCAGCGTGATCAGGCCATTTTCAGGAGAAGCGTCGGCCGCATTCAGCACCAGGTTCAGAACCACCTGATTGACCTTGTCGGCATCGACCCACAGGGCTTTGGGCGTGCAAAGGTCCTTGCACTCCAGGCGAACCTTGCGCCCCTTTAAGGCCATCTTCGCCAGCAGGGAAATGCCGGCGAAAAAAGCCTGACTTTTCATCTCCCTCGATTCTACAGCCCCAGAGCGCGACAGATCCAGCAATTGGCCGACAATCCTCCTTATCCGCTCGACTTCTCCGGAAATCAGGGAGACATACTTGCCGGACTCCGCTCCCCCCTTGCGTTCCAAGTGATAGAGCGCCCCTAGAATGCCGGCCAGGGGATTGTTGACCTCGTGCGCGACACCCGAAACGATCATGCCGATCGTGGCAAGTTTTTCGTTTTCCAGCATCCGTTGCTGCGAAATCTGCCGCTCCCTCTCGCTTTTCTGGAGCCGATCCACCATGCGGAAGAAGCTGCTCTGCAACTGCCCGATTTCATCACTGCGAATGGCGGAAGGTGCAGTAGGGCGTAGACCTTCCTGCACCGCCTCCATTTGCCGGGAAAGCACGACCAGGGGCGCCGACAGTCTTCGAGCCACCAGGTAGAAGAGCAGCAGAGCCATGGCCGAAAAAACGCCGGCAAACCCGAGGAGGCCCTTCTTCAGGCTGGCCATGGTCGCTTCGAGGGGGGCCAGGGAAACGCCGACCCGCAGACACCCCCAGCGCTTCGTTCCAATCGCCAAGGGGGCGGCAAAATCGATGGCCGGCTGGTTATCGACCAACGTCTCCCCCTCCACGACCCCTGCCGCCGACAAGGCGGAACGGGTCAGGGGGTCCTGGTAAAGCGAGCCGTATTCGGAGAGACGATTGTGGGCCAGCACCCTGCCGTCCTGATCCAGAACCATGGCGTAGAGCGGACACAGCTGGTCATTGGCCATGATATCGGTGACGAAATTGTCGAGCAGGCCCCCTTCTTCAACGATCCCCAGTTCTTCATAAAGCAGGGCGTTGATGATGGGAATGGCCATGGAGGAAACCAGCAGAACCCCCTGACTGGATAGGTTCTGCCGCAACTGTGCCTTTTCCCGCTGCCATGTCCAGATCCCCCAGGCCGAGGAAAACAGGCAGGTCAGAGCCACCGCCAGAAGCATGAAGCGGGCCCGAAGCCCCCAGAAAAAAGAGGGTTTCAATGGCATCTGGCTCCGCACCCTTCGTCGATGCTGTCAAGCATTTCAAAGATGATCCGGTAATCGCTGGTTTGGGCCTCGGTAAACCCGTTGCGGAACTCGGGATCCCATCCCCGCATCTCTTTGATCTGCTCGGGACTCTTCCGGTTGATCGCCAGCAGGGCTGTCCTCAATGCCTCGACCACGGCCGGAGGCGTGTCATGCCGGACCACAATGGGAACGCTCGGAATAGGGCCGATGTTGGCCAGAAACCGCAAACCATGGAACTGGTACTGGTAAGCCACCACATCCTTGACCGCACCGGCGGCCACCTTCCCTTTAAGTACGGCCTTGACCACCTTGTCGTGGGTATCCAGGTTCTCGAAGGATTCCAGATCGAAAAGCGAGATCCCGCGGCGGAAAAGATAATGGCGGGGAATGAGGTTTCCCGAGGTGGAGTGGATGTTGCCGAAGGCGAAGGTGTGCCCTTTGAGGTCTTCCAGCGTTTGGATCGGGCTGTCCTGGCGCACAATGATGATGCTCTGGTAAAAGGCCTCTCCCAGGTTGTTCAGGGGTTTGACCAGAGGAATGACGCCGAATTCGCGAAACGCCTCGGCGAAGGTGACATCGCCCAGCGAGGCCACCTGGGTTTGGCCTTCCCGCAGCATGCGGATCGCATCGGCATAGCTGCGGGAGAGCTTCAATTCAAAACGAAACGGCGTATGCTCCGAAAGATAGTCCATGATCGGCTGATAGTTGCGGTACATGACCATGGGGTTGTAACGGGGGATGACGCCGAAATGAACGACGGGCTTTTCCACCTTCTCAGTAGCCCGGCCGGGCAAAGCGGTTGCCGGGAGAAGAAGAACTGCGATCAGAAAAACCAGAAGAGATCTTTTCATGCATTGCCCTTCGGATCTGAGTGTTCTTGCATTTAATGGCTTGACCTTATCCGCCTATCCGGATATTCTTTCCCCATGAAGAAGACGGCACATTTGTTCAAGGCACTTTCCGACGAAACCCGGTTGAGGATCCTTGCTCTTTTGAGCGCGGGTGAACTCTGTGTCTGCGACCTGGTGAGCATCCTCGAATTGCCCCAGTCCACCGTGTCCAGACATCTGGCCTACCTGCGCAACGCCGGCTTGGTCAGCGACCGCCGTCAGGGGGTGTGGATGTATTACCGGTTCGCTCAGCCCGCAGGCCCCCTGCACAAGGATCTGCTGGAGCTTCTGCAACATCGCCTCAGCGAGCTGCCCCTGGCGCGCCAAGACGCTTTGGCACTGGAACAACTGATTAACCAGAAAGGCACTGCGGCCTGCCGCTGATTTTTTTTCAGCCTAATTATCCGCTAATGCGGATACTATAGACTGATTAGAACAACGAAGTGAAGGGAAAAATACCTGTCCTCTGTCCGCCCAGTCCTGATGTGGCTGCAATCCTGGGGCGGTTTGAAAAAATGCTCCCCAATCGGACGAGTCTCTGTCAAGGCATTGAAAACCAAGGAGTGAATCATGAGCATCCGCATCGGCATCAACGGCTTCGGACGCATGGGACGGCTTGCGCTGCGCGCCGCCTGGGACTGGCCGGAGTTTGAGATCGTCCATATCAACGAGATTAAGGGGGGAGCCGAGTGCGCCGCCCATTTGCTGGAATTCGACTCGGTGCACGGACGTTGGAATCGAAGAATCGAACACGATGACCGATCGGTGTTCATCGATGGCAAGCGAATCGGCTTCAGTGAATACAAAACGCCCGGCGAAGTTCCCTGGAACGAACTGGGGATCGACATCGTCATCGAAGCCTCCGGGAAATTCCGCACCACCGAGCTGCTGCAGCCCTATTACGATCGCGGGGTGAAAAAGGTGATCGTCGCCGCACCCGTCAAGCAGGGGGCGCTGAACATCGTCATGGGGGTCAACGACCACCTCTACAATCCGGCCGAGCACCACCTGCTCACCGCCGCCAGTTGTACTACCAACTGCCTGGCCCCGGTGGTCAAGGTGCTGCACGAGAAGATCGGCATTGAGCACGGCGTGATCACCACCATCCACGACGCCACCAACACCCAGGTGGTGATCGACGCCCCCCACAAGGACCTGCGCCGGGCCAGGGCGGCAAGCATGTCGCTGATCCCCACCACCACCGGCAGTGCTACCGCCATCACCCTGATCTACCCCGAGCTCAAGGGCAAACTCAACGGCCACGCCGTGCGCGTACCGCTGTTGACCGGCTCGATCACTGATGCCGTGTTCGAGATGCAGCGCGCAGTCACAGCCGAAGAGGTCAACGCCCTGTTCCACGAGGCGGCCGACACCTATCTGCAGGGGATCCTCGGCATCGAGGAGCGTCCGCTGGTCTCCATCGACTTCAAGAGCGACCCCAGATCCGCCATCGTCGACGCCCCCAGCACCATGGTCGTCGACGGCACCCAGCTCAAGGTCTTCATCTGGTACGACAACGAGATGGGCTACGCCAACCGCATGATGGAGCTGGCAAAGAAAGTGGCGGACGGGCTGTAGGAGCTGGGCGAGGGGCCGCATCGGATCCGACTGATCCGTCGGATCGGACCAATCGGTCGGATCTGTCGCGGCCCCAAAGAAAAGGGCAAACAATAAACCCATGACCGACCTGAAAAACTACACCCTGGTCACCGGCGCCTACTGGGGCTTCACCCTCACCGACGGCGCCCTGCGCATGCTGGTGCTGCTGCACTTCCACGAACTCGGCTACACCGCGGTGCAGATTGCCCTGCTGTTTCTGCTCTATGAGTTCTTCGGGGTGGTGACCAATCTGGTCGGTGGATGGATCGGCTCGCACCTGGGGCTCAAGGTCACCCTTTTCGCCGGGCTGGCGTTGCAAGTTATCGCACTCGGGGCCTTGGGCCTGCTCGATCCGAACTGGACACCGCTCTTTTCGGTCTGCTACGTCATGGGGCTGCAGGCCCTCTCGGGGATCGCCAAGGACCTGACCAAGATGAGCAGCAAGAGCGCCATCAAGGTGCTGGTGCCTGCCGATGGCGACAGCACCCTGTTCAAGTGGGTGGCGATTTTGACCGGCTCGAAGAACGCCCTGAAAGGGGCCGGGTTCTTCCTCGGCGGCCTGCTGCTGACCACGGTCGGCTTTCGCGGGGCGCTCTGGCTGATGGCGGCGGGCCTGCTGCTGGTGCTGCTGGCGACCCTGCTCTCATTGCCGCGTGAGATCGGCATGGCAAAGAAGAAGACCCGGTTCAGCGCCATCTTCGCGAAAAGTCGCGACATCAATCTCTTGTCTGCAGCACGGCTGTTTCTGTTCGGCTCGCGAGATATCTGGTTCGTGGTTGGCCTGCCGGTCTTTCTCTCCGCCAGCCTGAACTGGAGTCATACCGAGGTTGGCGGCTATCTCGCCCTCTGGGTGATCGGTTATGGCGGGGTGCAGGCGTTGGCCCCCAAACTGCTGAAAAGGTCGTTGCGGGGCGGGACCCCACGCGGCGGGACAGCCAGCGTCGGGGCCTTTACCCTGGCAGGTTTGACGGCACTGATCGCCATTGGCGTGGCACTGGAGTTATCTCCCTGGCTGACGGTGGTCGTCGGGCTGGCCCTGTTCGGACTGGTTTTCGCCGTCAACTCCTCGGTGCACTCCTACCTGATCCTCGCCTACACCGAGGCCGATCAAGCGGCCCTCAATGTCGGCTTCTACTACATGGCCAACGCCGCCGGCAGGCTGGTCGGCACGCTGCTGTCGGGGATTGTCTTTCAGATGGCCGGCTTGGTGGGCTGTCTGTGGGTTTCGGCCCTGTTCGTGCTGCTGGCAGGAGGGATCTCGCTGTTGCTGCCACGCGGACACATTATTACGGCTTGATTTTACTCAACGAAAGGAGACCGCGCCATGCAGCACGGTTTGACCAAACAGCTCTCGTTTCTCGACCGCTACCTGACCCTGTGGATCTTTCTCGCCATGTTTGTCGGGGTCGGCGGCGGCTGGCTGTTCCCCGGGGTGAAGGATGTGGTCAACGCTTTTTCCGTCGGCACCACCAATATCCCCATCGCTATCGGCCTGATCCTGATGATGTACCCGCCGCTGGCCAAGGTGCGCTATGAGGAACTGGGCGAGGTGTTCGCCAACAAAAGGATTCTCGGCATCTCGCTGCTGCAGAACTGGGTGATCGGCCCCGTGCTGATGTTCACCCTCGCCATCCTTTTTCTCGGCAACTACCCCGAGTACATGGTCGGCCTGATCATGATCGGCCTGGCCCGCTGCATCGCTATGGTCATCGTCTGGAATGAACTGGCCAAGGGGAACACCGAATACTGCGCCGGGCTGGTCGCTTTCAATTCGGTCTTCCAGGTGCTCTTCTACTCGGTCTACGCCTGGTTCTTCGTCACCGTGTTGCCGCCGCTGTTCGGCCTGCAGGGAGCGGTGGTCGAGGTGAGCATCGGCCAGATTGCCGAAAGCGTGGCGATCTATCTTGGTATCCCCTTCGTCGCCGGGATGCTGACCCGCCTGGTGCTGCTCAAAGCCAAAGGGCGCGACTGGTACGAAAAGGTCTTCATGCCGAAGATCAGCCCCATCACCCTGATCGCCCTGCTGTTCACCATCGTCGTCATGTTCAGCCTCAAAGGGGAGCTGATTGTGACTATTCCCCTCGACGTGGTGCGCATCGCCATCCCCTTGCTGATCTACTTCGTGGCGATGTTTCTGGTCAGCTTTTACATGGGGGTCAAGGTCGGGGCGGATTATTCGAAGACGGCCACCGTCGCCTTCACCGCAGCTGGAAACAACTTCGAACTGGCCATCGCCGTGGCCGTGGCGGTCTTTGGACTCGATTCGGCGGTCGCCTTTACCGCCGTGATTGGCCCACTAGTCGAAGTTCCGGCTTTGATTGCCTTGGTCAACGTGGCGTTCTGGCTGCAGAAGAAATTTTACCGGCAGCCAGGGGCGGTCGGAGATATCGGGTAAAATTTCGCCAAAAAACCGCAGCACCTTGTCGCCCCGGAAAATCTTCGCCGTGTTCCTCAAGCTCGGCCTCACCCTCCCCTTCAAGGGGAGGAGAATTCTATTCATCAAGAGCAACGGAACATTTCCACTGCTTTGATACTGGTTTTCCTTTCATCTCACCCACCGCAACAGGCGCTTTTCTTCCCCCACGGCACCAGCTGCCAGGCCAGCATTGCCAGCAGCAGCACCGCCGAGGCCACGGCCAGCGGCGAGGCCGCCTCCTCCCCGGCGTACACCCAGCTCAGGATGTCGATGCCGCTCCAGGCATAGAGCCGGTTGACCAGCCAGCCCAGGGTCAGCGAACATACGGCGATGCAGGCGAGGTAGACCAGGGTGGCCGCCCGCCCCCAGTAGCGGTAGACAATGGTGATGGTCGCCGCGTTGGTGGCCGGCCCGGCGAGCAGGAAGACCAGGGCCGCACCGGGCGAGAGCCCCTTGAGGACCATGGCCGCGGCGACGGGGGTGGAGGCGCTGGCGCAGATATAGAGCGGAATGCCCACCACCAGCATGATCAGCAGCGAGCTCAGCTCGCCGCCCAGGTAGCGGGCGAAGAACTCGTCGGGCACCAGGTAGGCGATCACCCCGGCGACCAGGATGCCGAGCATCAGCCACTTGCCGATATCCCCCAGCAGTTCGCCGAAGGCGTAGCCGAGCCCGTGGCGCAGGCGGTGGAACAGCGGCGGTTTGTTATTGAGCGGGGCACCCCCGCCCGGCTTGGACGGTCAGCCACAGCCCGGCTGCTTGCCCTCCAGCGCCGAGGCCGGCTGCACCTCCTCGGGCAGGCGGTTGATCGCCAACCCGGTGACCATGGCGGTGACAAACGCCGCCACCGGCCGCAGCACGGTCATCAGCGGGTCGAGCAGGGCCCAGGTGATGGCGATGGAATCGACGCCGGTCTCCGGCACCGAGACCAGAAACGACGCAGAGGCCCCCTTGCTGGCGCCCTGCTTGCGCAGTTCCACCGCCGCGGGGATCACCCCGCAGGAGCACAGCGGCAGCGGCACCCCGAACAGTGAGGCCTTCAGCACCGATTTGAAGTTGTTCTCACCCAGGTGGCGGGCCACTGCCTCCTCGGGGATCAGCGCCTTGAGCACCCCGGCGGCGAAGAAGCCGAACAGCACGTAGGGGGCCGATTCGACCAGCACCACCCAGCACTCGTAAAGAATTCCCCAAAAAACGTCCATATCAACCTACCTGATTCTCTCTTCAACGTAACGCTCCCCTTCGGCCAGCAGGGTCCGCAGGTGAGCGTCGTCGAGGCTGTAATAGACCATCTTGCCGTCCCTCCGAAACCGGACCAGGCCGGCGGTACGCAGCAGCCGCAGCTGGTGCGAGACCGCCGAGGGGGACGAGTCGAGCAGCGCCGCCAGATCGCAGACGCACAGTTCCTCCACCGAAAGCGCCTGCAGCAGGCGCAGCCGGGTCGGCTCGCCGAGCAGCTTGTAGAGTTCGGCCTGGGCGAGCAGGTCCGCCTCGGCGGGCATGTCCCGGCGGGCCCTGGCCAGCCGGTCCTGGTGAACGATCGTGACTTGGCAAAGGTCGTGGTTCATGGCAACCCATCAATTGAACACTTATTCACATGTTTGTTAGATGATGCAGCGGCCGGCGACCTTTTGTCAACCGGCCGTTTTCATGAAAAATGACCGGATCGGTTCGGGACCCTCTTGCAAAAACTTCCCGGATTGGATTAACCTTGAAGGAATCGTTTTTTTTACTCAGGCAGCCACCCATGTCGAAACCCTTCAGCGGAAAAATCCTGGCCCTGCTCTGCATCCTGGCCTACCTGGCCTCGGGGTACGGGTACGTCCATGCCGCGGTCTGGTGTTTCGGCGTCGATGGGCACACCCGGTACAAGGTCCCAGCCGCAGGCGGCTGCGGTCCTGTCACCCAGGCGGAGAAGCAGGCTGACCCCGCCGCCCCGGCTCTGGCAAAGCCGGCCTGCTGCGGCCCCTGTCTCGACATCCCAACCTCTTTCACCGCCCGGGCGCTGAGCGGTAAACGCCTTGAAGCCAAACTGGCTCCGGCGGCTGTCTCGGTAGCTTCCCTGCTGCCTGCGCGCTCCCCGGCGGCGGCCGCCCTGGCCCTCCCCAGCCGGCTCCCCCAACCACCCCCTGCGGCCAACGCTCCCCTGACCCACCTGAAAACGGTTGTCCTTCTGAATTAAGCAACAGCCCCCCGTTTTTCCGCCCCCCGGCATCGTACGGAGGCTCCGCGGCGCAGTGCGCCCGAAGACCGCTCGCGTCCATCCGCGGGGACCAAGCTGTTGATCCGACATTCAGGAGATCCTTGCCTTGAGCGCAAAAAAAGAGACTTTTTTCCAGTCCCTCTGGAATTTTTTCTGTTCCCTCAAACTGACCATCATCACCCTGATCCTGCTGGCCGTCACCTCGATCATCGGCACGGTCATCCAGCAGAACCGCCCCGCCGCCGAATACATCCAGCAGTACGGAGAATCGACCTATCGCTTCTTCCTCAGCTTCCAGCTGACCGACATGTACCACTCCTGGTGGTTCCTGGCCCTGCTGGTGCTGTTCTGCATCAACCTGACCGCCTGCTCCATCAAGCGCTTCCCCCATGTCTGGAAGTCGGTCCGCCAACCGCTCCTGGTCGCCGACGAGACCCAGTTCAGGCTCTCGGCCAACGCCGATGAGCTTCTGGTCGATGCCCCGCCCGCCCGGGTCCGCGACCAGGTGGCCGATTTTCTCGGCGGCCGCTTCGCCGCGCCGACCCTCACCGAGCGCGAAGGGCGGCTGCACTTCTACGCCCAGAAGGCCCCCTGGGCCAGGCTGGGGGTCTACGTCACCCATCTCTCGATCCTGGTCATCTTCATCGGCGCCATCATCGGCAACCTCTGGGGCTTCAAGGCCTACGTGAACATCGCCGAGGGGACCGAGGAGAGCCGGGTCTGGCCCCAGAACGGCGGGGCCCCCATCGAGCTGGGCTTCGCGGTGCGCTGCGACGATTTCGAAGTCACCTACTACGACGGCAGCAACCGCCCCAAGGAGTTCATGAGCATCCTCGACATCGTCGACCAGGGCCAGGAGGTGGTCAGCGACCGCAAGATCATCGTCAACGACCCGATCACCTACAAGGGGATCACCTTCTACCAGTCGAGCTACGGCCCGGCCGGCGACCCGACGGTGCAGATGCGGGTCAAGCCCAGCAGCGGCGGCGAGCCCCTCGAGATCAGCGCGCGCCAGGGGGAACAGGTGGCACTGCCCGGGGGCTACTCCTTCGCCGTCACCGGCTTCACCCCCTCCTACAACCAGTTCGGCCCGGCGGTGCAGATGCACCTCAACACCCCCGAAGGCAAACACGGCAACCCCTTCATCGTGCTGCAGAACTTCCCCGACTTCGACGCCCGCCGCGGCGGCGAGTTCGCCTTCGCCCTGCTCGGCTTCAGCCAGCCCCAGTTCACCGGCCTGCAGGTGAAAAAGGACCCCGGCGTCTGGGTGGTCTGGCTCGGCTGCACCCTGCTGGTGCTCGGCTCGCTGGTGGCCTTCTTCCTCTCTCACCGGCGCATCTGGGTGAGCATCGAGGAGCAGGGCGGGCGCAGCCGCGTGCGGCTGTGCGGCTCGGCCCATCGCAACCAGCCGGCCTTCGAGCTCTATTTCGACCAGTTCAAGAAAGACCTCAGACAGCAACTCGCACCCTCGGCCGAAGGCGGCCGTGACGGAGGGAAATGACCATGACCAGCTCCATGTTGTTCAACGCCACGACCATCGCCTATTTCGCCTCGATGGTCCTGTTCGTCGTCTTCATCGCCGGCCGCAGCAAGGCGGTCGCTCTCATCGCCACCCTGGCCGCCTGGGCGGGTTTCGCCGCCAACACCGGCGCCATCGCCCTGCGCTGGATCGAATCAAAAAACATGGGCTACGGCCACGCGCCGCTCTCCAACCTCTACGAGTCGGTGGTTTTTTTCGCCTGGTCGATCCTGCTGATCTACCTGCTCTTCGATCTCAAGTACAAGCAGCGGTCGGTGGGCGCCTTCGTGCTCCCCTTCGCCTTTCTCGGCATGACCTGGGCGCAGCTGCGGCTCAACGACGCCATCGAGCCGCTGGTGCCGGCGCTGCAGAGCAACTGGCTGACCTACCACGTGATCACCTGCTTCATCGGCTATGCGGCCTTCGCCATGGCCTGCGGGGTGTCGATCATGTACCTGGTCAAGGTCGGCAAGGAGGAGAAGTTGCCTGAGAATTCGCCCGCCGGAGGGATTCTCGGCATGTTCCCCTCGGCCAAGATCCTCGACGACCTCAACTACAAGGCGATCATGGTCGGCTTCCCCATGCTGACCCTGGGGATCATCACCGGCGCCGCCTGGGCCAACTACGCCTGGGGCACCTACTGGAGCTGGGACCCCAAGGAGACCTGGAGCCTGATCGTCTGGTTCATCTACGCGGCCTTCCTGCACGCCCGCTTCACCCGCGGCTGGGTGGGGCGCAAGGCGGCCTATTTGTCAATCTTCGGCTTTGCCGCGACCCTGTTCTGCTACCTGGGCGTAAATCTGGTATTATCGGGGCTGCATTCCTACGGCGGGTAGGCCTGAGCGTTCACCGACCCTTGAGATTTTCGGCAATGACGAGACTTCTCCGGAAAACCACCGCGCTGCTGCTTCTGCTGAGCTATTTCTTCTTCGGCAGCACACCGGCCCAGGCCCTGCTCTGGTGCCAGGAGGCGGACGGGTACACCCACCTGGAGTTCAACCTGGCAGGCTCCTGCGAACTGAGCTGCGTCGGGGAGGAGAAGTTTCATCCGGATGAAGCAACCGCGCCGGGGGGGCCGAGCCTGGCCTCCCCGGCCGACCAATGCAGCGACACCACTCTCGCCCTGCAGCAATTGCGCTCCGAGCCGGGCCACCCCGAGCCCGGCCAGCAGCTGCTGCCGGCCCTTCCCTCGGCGACTTCCGCGACCCTCCGGCCGCAAGCCGCCCTGTTCCAGCCCGCCAAACCCGCACCGGCGCCGCCGCCCTCGCCCCAGTACCTGGTCGCCCTGCGCACCATCGTCCTGCGGAATTGATCCCCAGCTCACCCTCCCGGCCAGCGCGCCCCCGCAATTGCGCGGCGCGCTGAGCCGTCTTCGGCTTTCCTGACTTGGACCCGGAAAAAGCCTTTGGCCACGGATCAAATCTGATCAGATCGGATTTTGAATGATCAAAACCCGGAAGGCTATGCCTTTGCTTTCTCAGATTTTATCCGATCCTATCCGTGGCCAATTGAGGTTTTCAGGTTAGATTTTGGGGGAAAGGAGCATCGCCTTTCCCGCTCAACTTCAACTATGCAAAGGAGTGCATCCATGCGCAGAGCCATGATTCTGCTCGGTGCCCTGTATTTTCTGCTTCCGGCCGGCCCGGCCTGGAGCCAGCCGGACGACCTTCTACCCGCCGGAGAAAATCTCACCCTGACGAGGGCCCTCGCCCTGGCCAGCGAGCACAACCCGACCCTGGCCGCATTCGGCGAAGAGCTGCGCGCCAAGGACGCCACCGCCCTGCAGGCGGGGCTGCTTCCCAACCCCGAGCTGGCCATCGAGGTGGAGAACTTCGCCGGCGAGGACGAGCTCGAGGGCCTCGACGGCGCCGAGACCACCATCGCCCTCGCCCAGCTCGTGGAACTGGGAGGCAAACGGAGTAAACGCCGCCAGGTCGCCGGCTATGACAAGGACCTGGCTGGCTGGGACTACCAGGCCCGCAAGCTCGACCTGCTCGCCGGCACCGCCAAGGCCTTCATCCAGCTGCTGGCCGCCCAACAGAGCCTCGCCCAGGCCGGGGAACTGGCGCGGCTTTCCGAGCAGGTTTTTGAGGCGGTTGCCGCGCGGGTCGAAGCCGGCAAGGTGCCCCCGGTGGAGCAGACCCGGGCCCAGGTCGAGCTGGCCGCCGCCCGCACCGCGGCCTTCAGGGCCGGCCGCGATCTCGAGGCCGCGCGCCGGCGCCTGGCCGCCTTCTGGGGGGAGGAGCGCCCGGCCTTCGCGCGGGCGCTCGGCGACCTGACCGCCATCGCGCCCCTGCCCGCCGAGGAGCAGTTTGCCGCCCAGCTGGCGAACAACCCGGATCTGGCCCGCTGGGGGAGCGAACTCGAGCAGCGCGAGGCCTCGCTGGCCCTGGCCCGGAGCGCGGCCATCCCCGACCTCACCCTCAGCCTGGGGGTGCGTAACTCGCAGGAATCCGACAGCAACGCCCTGGTGGCGGGGATCGAACTGCCCCTGCCGCTGTTCGACCGCAACCAGGGGGGCATTCGCGAAGCCCGGGCAATCCTGGAGAAAGCACGCGCCGAGCGCCGGGCCGCCGCAAGCGAAGCGCGGGCCGGCCTTGCCGAAGCCTGGCAGAACCTCGCCGCCGCCCACGCCGAGGCGAGCGCCCTGCGCGACGAGATCCTGCCCGGGGCGCAGAGCGCCTTCGAGTCGACCGAATTTGCCTACCGTGAGGGGAAGTTCGACTTTCTGCAGATGCTCGACGCCCAGCGCACCCTGTTCGAGGTCAGGAGCCAGTACCTCCAGGCCCTGACCAGCTACCACCTGGCGCGCACCGAGGCGAAACGCCTGATCGGGGCGCCGCTGCACGATCTGTTGGAAACCGCTGATAAATAAAACAAACAAACGGCAATTAGCCACGGATAAAGGCGGATAAAATCGGATCAATCAAAGACATGGGTTTGTTCAGAGATGCATTTTCCGGGGTATCGACAATAAGTCTCCAAGATCTTGAAAATCAGATTTGATCAGATTTGATCCGTGGCCAAATAGTTTTTCCAAGACCAGTCCACGCATTGAGGTGAATAGATGAAAACCAGAGCACTGATTGTGTCCACCCTGTTTCTAGGCATCCTCGCCTTCGCTGCCGCCCCCTGGCGGCCTGCAGCCGCAGCCGGCGAAGCCCCTGCCGCCCACGACCACGACAGCCACGATAAAGGGGAGCAACTGGACGATCTGTTCGACGAGGAAGAGTCCGGCGACGAGCATGCCGGCCATGAGGATCATGAGCGCCACGACGATCACGCCGACCGCGATGAACATGACGAGCATGACGGTCATGAGGGACACGACGAGCACGGCGAAGAGGTGGTGAAGCTTTCGCCGGCGGAGCTGAAGGAGTTCGGCATCGAGCTGGCCAGGGCTGCCAAGGGCTCCCTCGACCAGTATGCCGAGCTGCCCGGCGAGATCGTCCTCAACGCCGACCGCCTCGCCCATGTCGTCCCCCGGGTGCCCGGCATCGTGCGCGAGGTGCGCAAGAGCCTCGGCGATCAGGTCAAGGCCGGCGAGGTGATGGCGGTCATCGACAGCCGCGAGCTGGCCGAGGCCAAGGCGGCCTTCCTGGCGGCCGACGAGCGCCGCAAGCTGGCCCAGGCCAGGTTCGAGCGTGAGGAGCGGCTCTGGCAGAAGAAGGTCACCAGCGAGCAGGAATATCTCGACGCCCGCCAGGCGCTGGCCGAGGCGCGCATCGAGAGGAACTCGGCGGAGCAGCAGCTGCACGCCCTGGGCTTCTCCGACGCCTACCTCAAGGAGCTGCCCGGGCACGCCGACGTCACCTACACCCGCTACCAGATCCGGGCGCCCTTCGCCGGCACCATCATCGAAAAGCACCTGACCCTGGGCGAGAGCGTCGGCGCCGATGCCGAGATCTTCACCATCGCCGACCTGGCCACGGTCTGGGTCGACATCAACGTCTACCAGAAGGACCTGGCCCAGATCCACCGGGGGCAGAACGTGCTGATCGAGATCGGCCACGGCATCCCGGCCGTCAGCGGCGAGATCGCCTGGGTCGGCCCCCTGGTCGGCGAAGCGACCCGCACCGCCAAGGCCCGCGTGGTGCTGCCCAACCCCGAGGGGACTCTACGCCCGGGCCTGTTTGTGACCGCCCGGGTGGCGGTGGCCAACAGCACGGCGGGGATCGTCGTGCCCAAGAGCGCCCTGCAGACCTTCGAGGAGCGCACCGTGATCTTCGTGCAGACTGCCAAGGGCTTTGAGCCGCAGCCGGTGCAGACCGGCCGCCAGAACGCCGCCCAGGTGGAGATCCTCGCCGGACTCAAGCCTGGCCAGACCTATGTGAGCAAGGGGGCGTTCACCCTGAAGGCTCAACTGTCCAAGGGCGCCTTCGGCGACGGCCATAATCATTAAAACCGAAAGGACGAGTTCGGCCACGGATAAAATCCGATCAATTCGGATAAGTCAAAGGCAGAGGCTTTTTTCAGGCTCAATCACCTGTCTTTTGGGGTCTGATTTCTTTTAAGGTTTTGAAAATCAGATCTGATCAGATTTGATCCGTGGCCAATTACGCCTTTTAGATTTAAAGGGATCCTCTATGGAAAACATCATCCGTTTTGTTCTGCGCAGCCGCCTGCTGATGAGCGTGCTCGGCGTGCTGGTGCTGGCCGCTGGCTGGTACAGCTACCGGCAGCTGCCCGTCGACGCTTTTCCCGATGTCACCCCGGCGCTGGTGCAGGTTTTTACCGAAACCGAGGGGCTGGCCCCCGAGGAGGTGGAGAAATACGTTACCTACCCGGTCGAGACGGCCATGAACGGCCTGCCCGATCTCAAGGAGATCCGCTCGGTCTCCAACTTCGGCCTGTCGGTCATCAACATCTACTTCGAAGACGGCACCGACATCTATTTCGCCCGCCAGCTGGTGGGCGAGCGCCTGCAGCTGGCTCGCGAGCAGATCCCAGAAGGGTTCGGCGAGCCGGAGATGGGCCCCATCGCCACCGGCCTGGGGCAGATACTTTTCTATGTGCTCGAGGATGAAAAAGCCAGCCGCAGCCCGGAGGAGATGCGCGAGATCCAGGACTGGTTGATCAAGTTCAACCTGCAGACCGTCCCCGGGGTGACCGAGGTGCTCTCCCTGGGCGGCGAGGTCAAGCAGTTCCAGGTGCAGGTGCGCCCCGCCGACCTGCTGCGCTACGACCTGGCCATCGACGAGATCGTCGAGAAGGTGCAGGCCAACAACGGCAACGTCGGCGCCCAGTTCCTGGTGAAAAACGCCGAGGAATACATCGTGCGCTCCGTCGGCCTGGCCGAGCGGATCTCCGACCTGGAGCGCATCGTGCTCAAGGTGCAGGACGGCACCCCGGTCTACCTCGAGCAGGTGGCCGATGTGGTCATCGGCGGCGAGATCCGCCGGGGGCTGGCCACCATGAACGGCGCCGGCGAGGTGGTGGTCGGCATGGTGCTCAAGCTGATCGGCACCAACACCTCCACGGTCATCGCCGACGTCAAGGCCAAGCTCGACGAGGTCAACAAGGTGCTCCCCGAGGGGGTCAGGGTCATCCCCTACTACGACCAGGCCACCCTGGTCGGCAAGTGCGTCAAGACCGTCACCGACGCGCTGGTGTTCGGCGTGCTGCTGGTCGCCGGGGTGCTGCTGATCTTCATGGGGGGCTTCCGGGCCAGCCTGGTGGTGGCGCTGTCGATCCCGTTTTCGATCTTCTTCGCCTTCATCCTGATGAAGATCTTCGGCATCAGCGCCAACCTCATGTCGCTGGGGGGGCTGGCCATCGCCATCGGCATGATGGTCGATGCCACCATCGTCATGGTGGAGAACGTCGACCGCATGCTGCGCGAGGCCGACCCGCAGGACTCGCGCCGGGCCATCGTCGCCCGGGCCTGCGCCGAGGTGGGCCGGCCGATTATCTTCGCCATTGCCATCATCATCATCGTCTTTCTACCCCTGTTCACCCTGCAGGGGGTCGAGGGCAAGACCTTCAAACCGCTGGCCCACACGGTTTCCCTCGCCATGCTAGGCTCGCTGCTCTATGCCCTGCTGCTGGCGCCGGTGGCCTCGCACCTGCTGATGCGCCGGCCCAAATCGGTGGCCGAAGGCAAAGGGCCCAAGGAGGCCTGGATCATCCGCTGGCTGCTGCTCCCCTACCGGCCGGCACTGAGCCTGTTCGTGCGCCACCGTTCGCTGGCGGTGGGGCTGGCGGTCGCGATGCTGGCCCTCGGGGCGCTGGTGCTGCCGCGGCTCGGCTCGGAGTTCGTCCCCCGTCTCGACGAAGGGGATCTGCTGGTGCGGGCGACCATGGCGCCCTCCATCGCCCTGGAGGAATCCCGTGACACCATGCTGCGCTTCGAGCGCCGCATGTTCGCGCAGTTCCCCGAGGTGGAGCGGATCGTCACCCGCGTCGGCCGCGGCGAGGTCGGGGCGCACGCCGACCCGGTCAACAGCGCCGAGGCCTTCGTCGCCCTCAAGCCGCAAGGAGAGTGGACCAGCGCCGAGACGCCGGATGCACTCTACGAGAAGATGAGCCACGCCTTCGAGGATTTCCCGGGCGCCCAGTTCAACTTCACCCAGCCCATCGCCGCGGCGGTGGACGAGCTGCTTACCGGCACCAAGGCCGAGCTGGCGATCAAGATCTTCGGGGCCGACATGGAGGTACTGAAAGAAAAAGCAACCGAGATCGAGGCGGTGATCCGCGAGGTTGCCGGGGCCAGCGACGTGCAGAAGGACCAGGTCACCGGCACCCCGCAGCTGCGCATCCGCATCGACCGCCAGGCCATCGCCCGCTACGGCATCAACGTAGAGGACGTGCAGAGCGTCATCCGCACCGCCGTCGGCGGCGAAACCGCCGGACAGATTTTCGAAGAGATCCGCCGCTTCGACATCTTCGTGCGCTTCGCTCCCGAAGCGCGCGCCGATGCCGAGGCCATCAAGCATATCCTGATCGCCGCGCCCGACGGGGCCAAGGTTCCGCTGGACCAGCTCGCCTCCATCGACGAGTTCGTCGGCCCGCGCCAGATCACCCGCGAAAACAATCAGCGCTTCATCACCGTGCAGACCAACGTGCGCGGCCGCGACATTGGCTCCTTCGTCGCCGAAGGCCAGCAGGCCATCGCCGAAAAGGTGCAGATGCCGGCAGGCTACCTGGTCAGCTGGGGCGGGCAGTTCGAGCTGCAGCAGCAGGCCAACAAGCGCCTGGCGCTGGTGGTGCCGGTGACCCTGTTGGTGATCTTGCTTCTGCTGTTCATGAACTTCAATTCGCTGAAAAACACGTTCCTGATCTTGCTCAACATCCCCCTGGCCCTGGTCGGCGGCATCGTCGGGCTCTGGGTGACCGGGCAGAACCTTTCGGTCCCCTCCTCGGTCGGCTTCATCGCCCTGTTCGGCATCGCCCTGGAGAACGGCATGGTGCTGGTCACCTACCTAAACCAGCTGCTGCGCGACGGGGTGGCCATCGACGAGGCCTCGATCAAGGGGGCCTGCCTGCGCCTGCGACCGGTGCTGATGACCGCCATCACCACCGCCCTGGGGCTGATCCCGCTGCTCTTCTCCAGCGGGACGGGGAGCGAAGTGCAGCGCCCCCTGGCCACGGTGGTGGTGGGCGGGCTGGTGACCTCGACCATACTCACTCTGCTGGTCATTCCGGCGCTCTACAAATGGTTCGCCGTCAAGGTGGAGACGGAGGTTTAGGCCAGACAACTGACCTCCTGGACGGCAACCCATCCCCGGGGGGCTGTCCCGCCAAACGACCGCCCCTTGCCCTTAGCACTTTAATGCCATTGCCCACGCCAGCCGGCGTGGGCTTTTTTCCAGCTGCGCGCCCCCTTCGCCCCCTTGACATCTCTCCCGCAAAGCATGTAATGTCCAAAGATGTCCAAAGCCAGACACTTTTGTCCCATCCGGAGCAATAATGAACCTTTCTGTTAAAGATGCGGCCCGTCTGCTCACGGTCTCGGAAAAGACCATCTACCGCTGGATCAAACAGGAGATCGTCCCGGCCTACAAGGTCAACGAGAGTTACCGCTTCAACCGGGCCGAGCTGATCGAGTGGGCCACCTCCCGCCGGATGGGCCTGGCGGCCGACGCCTTCAGTGAACCGGAGACCGACGCCCAGCCGCTGCCGACCCTCTACGAGGCGCTGGAGGCCGGCGGGGTGTTCTACCGCATCGAAGGGAAAAACCGCGACGAGGTGCTGGCCGACGCGGTGGCTCACCTGCGCCTGCCCGAGGAGGTGGACCGCGGTTACCTGCAGCAGGTGCTGGTCGCCCGCGAGCAGCTCGCCTCCACGGCGGTGGGCGGAGGCATCGCCATCCCCCATCCGCGCAGCCCCGGGCTGCTGCACGTCACCCGGCCGACGGTGACCCTCTGTTTTCTGGAAAACCCCGTCGCTTTCCACGCCCTCGACGGCAAGCCGGTAGGGGTCCTGCTGTTGATCATCTCGCCGACCCTGCGCTTTCACCTGCACCTGCTCTCCCGGGTCGGTTTCGCCCTGCAGGATGCCGAGTTCGCCCGGGCGCTGCGCAGCGAACAGAGCCGGGAAAAGATTTTCGCCGCGCTGGCCGCTGCCGAAGGAAGGTTTCAGGGGTGATACGAACCCCGCCGGCGGAGGAAAAGTAACGGATATGCCTTATTCGCCATTCAAGGAAAAAAGCACGCTCCACCGGGAACGCCCCTGGGTCTTCGTCTACGGGGCCCTGCTCGCCGGAACCGCCGGTTACGTCAACGCGGTACTGCTGGGGATCTACCATGTCCCGGTCAGCCACATGTCCGGGGCCGTCGCCCGCCTGGCCATCGACCTCTCCACCTGCAACCGCCAGGACCTGGAAGGGGCGATGGCCATTTTCTTTGCCTTTTTGTGCGGCGCCATCCTCAGCGGCCTGGTCATCGGCGGCACCAAGGTGCAGCCGGGCCGCCGCTATGGCGTAGCGATGATGTTCGAAGGGGCCCTGCTGGCCCTGGCGACCTTTTTGCTGGTCACCGGCCGTTCGGGCGGCATCGCCACGGCGGCCATGGCCTGCGGGCTGCAAAACGCCATGGCCAGCAGCTACTGCGGCCTGATCCTGCGCACCACCCATGTCACCGGCATCGTCACCGATATCGGGGTGATGCTCGGCCACTGGCTGCGCTACCGGCGCACCGAGTTCTGGAAACTGGTCCTGTTGCTGTCGATCCTCTGCGGTTTTTTCGGCGGCGGCCTGCTCGGCGCGGCCTGCCATGCCCGGGTCGGGGCGATCGCCCTGCTGCTGGTCGCCGCCGGCTGTACCCTGGCCGGGGCATTCTATTACGCCTGGCGCCGCCGTCATCTCAATGAACTCCCCCTGGAGCGCTGGGGGTATTTCCCACCGCAGGAGGCGGATTCGCTCAAATGACCCTGCTGCTTGCAGCCATGGCGATTCTGGCCGGCGGCGCGCTGGCGGCGCTGCCGGCGGCACGCCGCCCCGAGCTGGCCAGCCGCGTGGGCGCCCTCGTCGCCCTGCTCGGCAGCCTGCCGGCGGCGGCCGCCGCGCTGCGCGTGCTGCTGAGCGGCGAAGCCGCCTCCCTGAATCTGCCCTGGTCGGTCCCCGGCGGCGCCTTCGCCCTGGCTCTCGATCCGCTTGCGGCGTTCTTCCTGCTCCCCATCGCCCTGCTGGCCCCGCTCTGCGCCCTCTACGCCGGCCCCTACCTGCGCCAGGAGGGGCGGCATCGCTCCCTGGCCCCGCACTGGTTTTTCTTCAACCTGCTGATCGCCGCCATGCTGCTGGTGGTCACCGCGGCCAACGCGGTGCTGTTTCTGGCCGGCTGGGAGCTGATGACCCTCTGCTCCTATTTCCTGGTCGCCTGGGACCACCGACATCCCGAGGTGCGCCAGGCGGCCTGGCTCTACCTGATGGCGGCCCATTGCGGGCTGATGCTGCTGCTGGTCCTGTTTCTGCTGGCCGGCAGCTACTGCGGCAGCCTGAATTTCGCCGATTTCGCCCCCCTTTCCGGGCTCCCGGCGACGGCAGCGGCCACCCTCTTTCTGCTGGCGGTGGGGGGCTTCGGCGTCAAGGCGGGGCTGTTTCCCCTGCACGTCTGGCTCCCCGACGCCCACCCGGCGGCCCCCAGCCACGTCTCGGCGCTGATGTCCGGGGTGCTGGTAAAAACCGGCATCTACGGCATCCTGCGCATGGCGACCCTGCTGCCTCCCGCCCCCGCGTGGTGGGGCTGGCTGCTGGCCCTGCTCGGCATCGGCGGGGCTCTCTACGGCATCAGCCTGGCGGCGCTGCAGCGCGACATCAAGCGCTGCCTGGCCTACTCCACGGTGGAGAACGTCGGCATCGTCTTTCTCGGCCAGGGGGTCGGCATGGTGGCGGCAGGCCAGGGGCATCCGGCGATCGCCGCCCTGGCCCTGGCCGGCGGCCTGCTGCACCTCTGGAACCACGCCCTGTTCAAGGGGCTGATGTTTCTCGGCGCGGGGGCGCTGTTCACCGCCACCGGCACCCGCGACATGGACCGCATGGGCGGACTGCTGCGGCGCATGCCGACGACCGGCGCCCTGTGGCTCGGCGGCAGCCTGGCCATCGCCGCCCTGCCGCCGCTCAACGGCCTGGTCGGCGAGTGGCTGATCTACCTGGGCCTGCTGCAGTCGGGGCTCACCGAGACCGGGTTCGCCACCCTGGCACCGCTGCTGCTGGTCGGCCTGCTGGGGCTGACCGGGGCGCTGGCGCTGGTCACCTTCACCCGCCTGGTCGGCATAAGCCTGCTCGGCGAGCCCCGTTCGGAGGCCGCCGGCCAGGCCCGGGAAGCCGCTCCTGAGATGCGCGCCGCCATGGCCGTGCTGCTGAGCGGCTGCCTGGCCGTGGGGCTCTATCCCCAGGGGGCGCTGCGGCTGCTGGCCACCCCGCTGGCCGTCCTCGATGCCGAGGCGGGCGCCGCCCTGGCCGGCCCCGCCGGGCAGCTGGCCGGGCTCGGACGCTGGGCGCTGCTGCTCTGGCTGGCTCTGGCCGCGGCGGCCCTGCTGCTGGCCGCCCTGCGCCGCCGGTGCGGCCGGGCCGCAGAACCGACCTGGGGGTGCGGCTTCGCCTTCCCGGCCCCGCGCATGTCTTACACCGGCGAAGCGTATGCCGAGCTTTGCCAGGATCACCTGCTCCCCAAGGTGCTGCGTCCCCAGGTCGAAGGGGGACGGGTGCAGGGGCTGTTTCCCGCTCCAGCGCGGCTGCGCCAGTCTTCCAGCGACCCGACCCTGGAGCGGCTGCTGCGGCCGTTTTCCGCCTGGGTCGCCGAGCGCTGCGTGAAGCTGCGCTGGCTGCAGCAGGGGCGGCTCCACGCCTACCTGCTCTATATCTTCATCACCTGCGCGGCCCTGCTCGGCTGGATCGTCCTCGCGGGCCACGGCGGAGGCAGCTCATGAGCTGGCTGCTGGCGGGCATCGGGCTGATCATGACCGCGGGGCTGTCGGGGCTGCTGGCCGGGCGACAGGGCGGGGGCGGCGAAAAACCGGCCTGTGCGCTGTTGCTCGCCGGGACCCTGCTGGCAGGGGGTGGGATCGCCGGGGCATTGGCCGGCAAACTGGAAGCCTCGCTGCGCCTGCCCTGGCCGGTTCCGGGCGGCGAATTGGCGCTGGGGATCGACGGCATCTCGGCCCTGTTCCTGTTCCCCCTGCTGCTGATCGCCGCCGCCGGCAGCCTGTTCGGCCTCGGCTACTGGACCCGGCGCCACCACCCCCGGGGCGGACGCCGGCTGCGGCTTTTCTACGGCCTGATCACCGCCGCCATGCTCCTGCTGCTGGTGGCCCGCAACGGCCTGCTGTTCCTGGTTGCCTGGGAAATCATGGCCCTCTCGGGTTTTTTTCTCATCACCACCGAGGAGCACAAGGGCGAAGCGCGCCGGGCCGGGCTGATCTACCTGGCGGCCACCCACACCGGCACCCTGGCCCTGTTCGCGCTGTTCGCCCTGCTCGAGCAGGCCGCGGGCAGCTTCGCCTTCCCCGCCGGCGGAACTCTGGCGGCCGGCGGCGCGCCCCTGTTTCTGCTCGGGCTGGCCGGCTTCGGCCTCAAGGCCGGGCTGATGCCGCTGCACATCTGGCTGCCCGGCGCCCACGCGGCGGCCCCCAGCCACGCCTCGGCGCTGCTCTCCGGGGCGATGATCAAGACCGGCATCTACGGGCTGGTGCGGCTGAGCTCCTTCTTCGCCGAGATCCCTCCCTGGTGGGGCTGGACGGTGCTCGCCCTGGGGGCGCTCTCCGGGGTGCTCGGGGTGGTGCTGGCCCTGGCCCAGCACGACATCAAGCGGCTGCTCGCCTACCACAGCGTGGAGAACATCGGCATCATCGCCCTCGGCCTGGGGATCGCCCTGCTCGGCCGCAGCCACCAGGTGCCGGAGTTGGTCCTGCTGGGGATCGGCGGGGCGCTGCTGCACGTGGTCAACCACGGGCTGTTCAAGTCCCTGCTGTTTCTAAGCGCCGGCAGCCTGATCCACGCCACGGGCACCCGGGAGATCGACCAAATGGGCGGGCTGCTGCGACGCCAGCCCTGGACCGGGGTCTGCTTTCTCGGCGGGGCGGTGGCGATCTGCGGGCTCCCCCCCTTCAACGGCTTCGTCAGCGAATGGCTGATCTACCTGGGGGCGTTTCGCGCCCTTCGCCAAGGCCCCCTCGCCTTGCAGCTGGCGGCGATGGTCGCCCCGGCTCTGGCGCTGATCGGCGCCCTGGCGCTTGCCTGCTTCGTCAAGGTGTTCGGCATCGCGTTTCTCGGCGAGCCGCGCAGCGACGGGGCGCTAAAGGCCCGCGAAGCCGGGCCGGCCATGCGCTGGCCGATGGCGCTGCTGTTTGGGGCCTGCGCCTGGATCGGCCTGCTCCCCTGGACCCTGGCGCCGCTGCTGCAGCGGGCCGCGCTCGACTGGAGCCCGCTGGCCGCCGCGGTTTCGCTGGCGGCGCCGCTGGCCCCTCTGCACTGGGTCGGCCTGGGCGGCTGGCTGCTGGTTCTGGCACTGGCGGGATGCGGCGGGTGGCTGGCCGGGCACAGTCGCAGGGCCCCCAGGGACGTCGCCACCTGGGGCTGCGGCTTTGCCCGGCCGACCACCCGCATGCAGTATTCGGCCTCCTCCTTCGCCGATTTTCTGGCGGGCCTGTTCCGCTGCGGCCTGCTGACGGAGCGTCACGGCGGCAGGGTCGAAGGGCTCCATCCCGGGCCGGCGGAGCTCTCCACCCATACCCCGGACGCCGTGCTCGACCGGGTGCTGCTGCCGGCCTCGGGGAAGCTTGCCTGGCTGTTCACCTGGCTGCGCGCGGTCGTACAGAACGGCCGGGTCGGCCTCTACCTGCTCTACCTGATCCTAACCCTGCTGGCCCTGCTGGGCCTGGTTCTTCTCACCTGAGGTCGTGATGACAATCGCCCGGCTGCTGCTCCATCTGTTTCTGCTGCTGACCTTCGCCCCTTTGCTGCAGGGGGTGATCGCCCGGACCAAGGCCCGCTTCGCCGGCCGCAGCGGGGCGCCCCTGCTGCAGCCCTATTACGACCTGGCCCGGCTCTGGCGCAAGGGGTTCGTCTTCAGCCGCACCACCACCTGGGTCTTCCTGGCGGGCCCGGTAACCGCCCTGGTGGTGCCCCTGCTGGCCTCCCTGCTGGTTCCCTTCGGCGCCCTGCCGGCCCCGTTCTCCTTCGACGGGGACCTGATCCTGTTCGTCTACCTGTTCGGCCTGGCCCGCTTTTTCACCGCGACGGCCGCTCTCGATACCGGCTCGAGCTTCGAAGGGATGGGGGCCGCCCGCGAGGTGACCTTCGCCTGCCTGGCCGAGCCGACGGTGCTCTTCGCCCTGATCGTGCTGGCCCGGGTAAGCGGCGGGCTGTCCCTGAACACCCTGCTGGGCCCCGGGCTGGCCGCCGGCTGGCAAACTGCCGGGGCCTCGCTGGGGCTGGTCGCGGTCTGCCTGTTTTTGGTGCTGCTGGTGGAAAACTCGCGCATCCCCTTCGACGATCCCAACACCCACCTGGAGTTGACCATGATCCACGAGGTCATGGTCCTCGACCACAGCGGCCCGGCCTTCGGTCTGATCCTCTACGGGTCGGCCATGAAGCTGATGGTGCTGGGCGCCCCGCTGGTGCGCCTGCTGCTCCCCTGGCAAAGCGGCAACCTGCTGCTGGACGCCCTGGTGTTTCTGGCGGGGATGTTGGCGCTGGCGGTGCTGGTGGGAGTGGTCGAATCGAGCATGGCGCGGCTGCGCCTGGTGCGCATCCCCCAGGTGCTGGTCGGCACCACCTTGCTGTCGATGTTCGCCCTGGTGCTGGTGCTGCGCTGAGAGGAGAGGCGAAATGGAAGCGATGAATCAATTGAGCAACCTCTGCCTGCTGCTGGTGATCCTGCTCAACTTCTTCACCCTGGGCAGCGCCCGGCTCGGCGCCTGCATCCGGGCGGTGGCGCTGCAGGGGGGACTGCTGGCCCTGCTGCCGCTGCTCGCCCACGGGCTGAACGCCCACACCCTGCTGCTCGCCGCCGGCGCCCTGGGACTCAAGGGGCTGCTCATCCCCTGGCTGCTGTTGCGGGCGATCCGCGAGGTGCGCATCCGCAAGGAGGTCGAACCGCTGATCGGCTTCGTCCCCACCCTGGTGCTGGGCGCCCTGTTCACCGCCGGAGCCTTCATCTTCGCCGACTCCCTGCCGCTGGTCCCGGCCCACCACCAGGGGCTGTTCGTGCCGACCTCCCTGGCCACCCTGTTCGCCGGTTTTCTGCTGCTGATGAGCCGGCGCAAGGCGATCACCCAGGTGCTCGGTTACCTGATCCTGGAAAACGGCATCTTCATCTTCGGCACCCTGCTCTCCGAGGCCCTGCCGCTGATGGTCGAGGCCGGGGTGCTGCTCGACCTGCTGGTCGGGGTCTTCGTCATGGGGATCGTCATCAACCAGATCAACCGGGAATTCTCCACCCTGAACACCGAACGCCTCTCTGCATTGAAGGAATGATGCCATGCTGGCTGTGCTGATCCTCTTTCCCATGGCCGTGGCGGTGCTCGCCCACTTCATCCCCTGGTACCGGGGGCGCTCCTGGCTGCTGCCGGCAAGCGGCGCGCTGCACCTGGTGCTGGCCGTCCTGGTGAGCACCGACGGCGGGCCAGGGTGGGGCTCCTGGGTCGGTCTCGACCCCCTCTCGACCCTGGTCCTGCTGGTCACCAGCCTGCTGTTTTTCGGTTGCTCGGTCTACGCCGTGGACTACCTGGAGCTGCGCCGCGACCGCGGCAACCGGCAGATGGTCCCCTGCCTGTTGACCTTCTTGTCGGCCATGACCCTGGCGGTGACCGCCCGTCACCTGGGGGTGCTCTGGTTCGCCGTGGAGACCACCACCATCGCCAGCGCCCCGCTGATCTACTACAACCGCAACCGCCTCTCCATCGAGGCGACCTGGAAGTACCTGCTGATCTGTTCGGTGGGGATCGCCCTGGCCATGCTCGGCCTGCTGTTCGTGGCCTACGCCGGGTTGGCCGGCGGCGAGCCGGTCAGCCTGCAGCTCGACCGCCTGCTGGCGGGCGGCGCCCACCTCTCCCGCCCCTGGCTGCATGCGGGGTTCGTCTTTCTGCTGGTCGGCTTCGGCACCAAGATGGGGCTGGCGCCGCTGCATTCGTGGAAACCCGACGCCTACGGCGAGGCGCCCGGCATGGTCGGCGCCCTGCTCGCCGGGGGGCTGACCAGCGTGGCCTTTCTGGGCATCCTGCGCGGGGTGCAAATCATGGGTGCCGCCGGCGACGGCGCCCTGGCGCGGCAGATGCTGCTCGGCCTCGGGCTGCTCTCGCTGGTGCTGGCGGCGGTGTTCATGGTCCGCCAACGCGACATCAAGCGCCTGCTGGCCTATTCGAGCATCGAGCACATGGGCATTCTCGCCCTGGGGGTCGGCATCGGCGGGCTGGCCGCCTTCGGCGCCCTGCTGCACCTGGTCAACAACGCCCTGACCAAGGGCTGCCTGTTCCTGGCCGCCGGCAACATCCACCGGGCCTTCGCCAGCAAGCGCCTGGAGGACATCCGCGGCGCGACCACCCGCCTGCCGCTCTCCGGCGGGCTGTTCCTGGCCGGCTTCCTGGCCATCACCGGCTCCCCCCCCTTCGGTCCCTTCCTCAGCGAGTTCACCATCCTGCGCGGGATGTTCCAGGCCGGCCAGGGGCCGCTGGCCGCCCTCGTGCTGTTGCTGCTGGCTACCGTCTTCATCGGCATGGGGGCCACGGTGCTCAGCGTCGCCCAGGGCGACCCCCCGGCCGGCGAAGCCCCCTTCCGCGACCGCTTGCTGCTGGTCGCCCCGCCGCTGGGATTTCTCCTCGCCATCCTGCTGCTCGGCCTCTATCTTCCCGAGCCGCTGCGGCATCTGCTGGAAAATGCCGCGTCACTGCTGGAGGTGCAGCCATGACCTCGCCCCCGTCCCTGCTGAGCCTGAAAAACGGCGGCTCGCTCCCCCTGGCCCGGGTACCGGAGCTGGATTACGACGGTTTCGCCGCGACCCTGCGCGCCGAAGTGGAAGGGGGCGGGCGGGTCGCCGCCTATTTCGCGGCGCCCGACCAGGGCGAGGGGCTGGCCCTGTATGCGCTGCTCGCCCGCGACTGGAAGGAGGACCTGGTTCCGCTGCGCACCCGGCTCGGCAGCCGCTTCGCCTCGCTGACCCCGGCCTGCCCCCAGCTGCATCTCTTCGAGCGGGAGATCGCCGAGCAGTTCGGGGTTCTGCCCGAGGGGCACCCCTGGTTCAAACCGCTGCGCTTTCACCCGGTGCGCCGTGGCCGTGATCCCTGGGAGCGCAACCAGCAGGGCCTCCCCGTCTGCGGCGACATGCCCTACTACCGGGTCGAGGGTGAGGAGGTCCACGAGGTGGCGGTCGGCCCGGTGCACGCCGGGGTGATCGAACCCGGGCACTTCCGCTTCCAGTGCCACGGGGAGCGGGTCATGCACCTGGAGATCTCCCTCGGCTATCAGCACCGGGGCATCGAGGAGCAGCTGTCGGGCGGGCCGCACCCGGCCACCCTCTACCGGATGGAGACCGTCGCCGGCGACACCAGCATCGGTCACGCCTCGGCCTACTGCATGGTCCTCGAAGCCCTCGCCGACCTGCAGATTTCGCCCCGGGCGGCGGCCCTGCGCGCCATCGCCCTGGAGTTGGAGCGGCTGGCCAACCACGTGGGGGATATCGGCGCGTTGGCCGGCGACGTGGGGTTTCTGCCCACCGCCAGCTTCTGCGGCCGCATCCGCGGCGATTACCTGAACCTCAGCGCCGAACTCTGCGGCAGCCGCTTCGGCCGCGGCCAGGTGCGCCCGGGCGGCTGCGGCTTCGACCTCGACGAGGCCCGGGCCGCCGCCATCCTCGAGCGCCTCAAGGCCATCGAGCGCGACACCCGCGGGGCCACCGAGCTGTTCTTCGACACCCCCTCGGCCCTGGCCCGTATGGAGGGGACCGGCACCGTTTCGGTGGCCGACGCCGAAGCCCTCGGCCTGGTGGGGATGGCCGCCCGGGCCTGCGGCCTGGCCCGCGACGTGCGCCTGCACCACCCCCACGGGGCCTACGCCGGCAGTTTCGACGATTGCATCATCGAGGAGAGCGGCGACGTCTTCGCCCGCGCCAGCATCCGCCGCCGGGAGATTCACAGCTCGCTGGCCTGGCTGAAACAGGCGCTGGCCTCGCTCCCCGCCGGGCAGGCGCGGCGGGAGGTGCCGCCCGCGGCACCGCAGAGCCTGGCGGTGGCCCTGGTCGAGGGGTGGCGCGGCGAACTGGTCCACGTCGGCCTGACCGACGCCTCGGGCAGGTTCTCCCGCTACAAGATCGTCGACCCCTCGTTCCACAACTGGAGCGGACTGGCCATGGCGCTGCGCAACGAGCAGATCTCGGATTTTCCGCTGTGCAACAAGAGCTTCAATCTCTCGTACTGCGGCTTTGATTTGTAGGGAGAACCGCTTATGCTGACCATCATCCGCGAACGCCTGCGCCAGGGGCACCGGACCTCGCGCTACCCCAAGGAGGAGCCGACCCTGCCCGAGCGTTTCCGCGGCCGCCCCATCCTCAAACCCGAGCGCTGCCCCGAGGGGTGCGAGCAGTGCCTGGAGCGCTGCCCTTTCGGAGCCCTGGAGAAGGTCGCTGGAGAGCTGCGTCTCGACCTGGGGCGCTGCCTGTTCTGCGCCGAGTGTGCGGCAGCCTGCCCCCACGAAGCGCTGCGCTTCAGCCGCGACCACCGTTTGGCCTGCCGGCGCCGGGAGGATCTGGAAATCGGCAAGGGGGAATACTTGCTGGCCGGGGCCCTGGAGGCCCGCATGAAAAAGCTCTTCGGCCGCTCGCTGAAGCTGCGCCAGGTCTCGGCCGGCGGCTGCAACGCCTGCGAGGCCGACCTCAACGTGCTCGGTACCCTGGTCTTCGACCTCGGGCGCTTCGGCATCCAGTTCGTCGCCTCGCCCCGTCACGCCGACGGCATCCTGGTGACCGGGCCGGTCACCGAGAACATGAAAAGCGCCCTGCTCGACACCTACGCGGCGGTCCCCGAGCCCAAGCTGGTGATCGCCTCGGGGGCCTGCGCCATCGGCGGGGGCCCGTTTCGCGACAGCCCGGAGGCCAACAACGGGATCGGCGACCTGCTCCCCGTCGATCTCTACATCCCCGGTTGTCCGCCCCATCCCTACACGGCGCTGGACGGGCTGCTGCGCCTGCTCGGGCGGCTGTGAACCCCGTCCCACCCGCCCATCGATCCGAAGGAGAGCCCATGCCCCTGGATGCGGAATTGATCGCCCAACTGCGTCGAGTCCTGAGCGCGGCGGAAAAGGTCCTGCCCCGCCCGCTGCCCGAGATCGACTGGTCGGCCTGCCTGGCCGCCAACTGGCGGCGCCACTCCTTCGCCGGCACCCTGGAGCCGCTGCCGGCGGTGGACAACATCCGCCTTGAGGACCTGCTCGGCATCGATCGCCAGAAACAGCTGCTCGAGGAGAACACCCGCCAGTTTCTGCGGGGCTTTCCGGCCAACAACGTGCTGCTGTGGGGCTCGCGGGGCACCGGGAAAAGCTCGGTGATCCGGGCCCTGCTCAACAGCTACGGCGACCGGGGGCTGCGCATCATCCAGGTCGACAAGGACGACCTGGTCAGTCTCCCGGACATCTTCCTGCAGATTGGGCAGGAGCCCTTCAGGTTTATCATCTTCTGCGACGACCTCTCCTTCGAGCCGGGGGAAAAGAGCTACAAGGTCCTCAAAAGCGCCCTTGACGGCTCGGTGTACGCCGCCCCGGCCAACACCCTGATCTACGTCACCTCCAACCGCCGCTACCTGCTGCCCGAATATCCCACCGACAACCTCGGAGCCAAGTTGGTGAATAACGAGGTGCACCACGGCGAGGGGGTCGAGGAAAAGATCTCCCTCTCCGACCGCTTCGGGCTCTGGGTGGCCTTCAACGTATTTTCCCAGGACCAATACCTGCGGGTAGTGCGCCAGTGCATGGAAAAGCTGGCATGTGACAACCGTCTTGAGCTACCCTGGGACGAAGAGATCGAAAAGGAGGCCATCGCCTGGTCCCACGAGAAGAGCAAACGCTGCGGTCGCACGGCCCTGCAGTTTGCCAAACGCTGGGTCGGCAGGGCGCTGCTGGCCGCAAAATCCCCCGGGGCACCGGGGGCAAGTCTCTGACCCCGAACCCAATACCGACATCTGCAACCACCATTTCACAAGCGCGGGAAAAATGGCCAAAAAAGAAAAATCCGATTACATCATCCACGCGGTATCCAATGCCCTCGAACTTCTTGAACAGTTCCACAGCGCCGAAGAAGCCATGAGCGTGAGTGACCTGGCCCTGAAGCTGAAGATGCAGAAAAACACCGTCATCCGCCTGCTGACCAACCTGGAGGTCAGGGGCTATGTCGAGCACGACAAGGCTTTCGACCGTTACCGGCTCGGTCTCAAGGCCCTCGAACTCGGCCAGAACTACCTGCACCAGGGTGGGCTGCTGCGCCGGGCTGGACCGGCCCTGGAAAACATCGTGCAAAGCTGCCATGAAACCGCCTACCTGGCTCTTCTGGAGAAACGCCACATTCTTTACGTGGCGGCCGTCGAAAGCGACCAGACGGTGCGGGTGGTTTCGCGCCTGGGCACCCGGCTGCCGGCCTACTGCACCGCCTCGGGCAAGGTGCACATGGCCCACCTGCCCGCCGCAACCCTGGACAAACTGTATCCCGAGGAGGACTTGGAGGGGTTCACCCCCACGACCCTCACCAGCAAGGAGTCCCTGCGCCGCGAACTGCAGGAGATCGCCCCCCGGGACTATGCGATCGACAACGAGGAATACGAAAAGGAAATCCGCTGCGTGGCGGTCCCGGTCCGCGACTACACGCAGTCCGTGGTGGGAGCCCTGAGCGTTTCCGGCCCTTCTTTCCGGATGACCCAGGTGCGCATCGAAGAGGAAATCGCCCCGCTGCTGTTGTCCGTGGCAACCGAGCTTTCGGCCACGCTGGGGTATATTCGCTGAGCCCCCGGCCGGGGTCGCCATTCCCCGCCGCCGGCGGGGAAATTTGCTTGCCCCGGCCCGGAGCTTGGCATAAACTTGGCCCGCTATGCTGGAGCACACCGAGACAAACGATCCTTCGCGGGTGACGGAACAGGTCACCGGCGTCATTCTGGCCGGGGGGAAAAGTTCCCGCATGGGGCGCGACAAGGCCACCCTCGAAGTTGAAGGCGTCGCCCTGTTCGAGCGGGTCCTCGGCGTCTTCCAGAGGATATTCAGCGACATCCTGATCGCCGGCGAGCGCCCCGACCTGGCCCGCCCCGGGGTGTGCTGCCATCCCGACATCTACCCCGGCAGCGCCCTGGGAGGCCTCTACACGGGCCTTTTCGAGGCCGACAGCGATTGGATCTTCGTCGCCCCCTGCGACCTGCCCTTTCCCGACCCGAACCTGATCAAGGCCCTGCTGAGGCTGCGTGACGGCTATGACGTGGTCCTGCCGCGCACCGGCCAGGGGCTCGACCCGCTGTTTGCCTGCTACCGAAAAAGCTGTCTCGAACCGATGCGCCGGCTGCTGGACAACCGCCGCTACCGCATTTTCGACTTTTATGACCAGGTCAGGGTGCGTTACGTCGATGAGCACGAGCTTCCCGAGGGGTGGCGCCAGGCCCTGCTCAACGTCAACACCCCCGAGGAATTTCAGGACCTGGAAGATCTCCTCCCGAAACCTTGAAACGGACCCCCCATGCTGAATTACCAGGAAGCCCTCGACATCGTTCTGCAGACGGTGCAGCCGCTGGCCGCCAGGGAGGTTGACCTTTCCCAGGCCCTGGGCCGGGTGCTGGCCGAATCGGTCCAGGCGCGCTGGAACCTCCCGCCGAGTGACAATTCGGCCATGGATGGTTTCGCCTTCTGCCTCGCCGACCAGTCCGCCGGTGCCAGGCTCCCCGTGGCCGGTTTCATTCCCGCCGGAGCCTCCCGGCAGGAGCCCGTGCCCCACGGGGCGGCCGTTAAAATCATGACCGGGGCGCCCCTGCCACCTGACTGCGATACGGTGGTTCCCAACGAGGAGGTGGAGCAGCGGGACGACTCCATCGTTCTGCGCACCTCGCCCAGCCGGGGGCAGCACGTCAGGCTCGCCGGCGAGGAAATCCGCCGTAGCGAGATCCTGCTGGAGGCCGGTACGCCGGTCCTGTCGGGGGAGATGGGGCTGCTCGCCGCCGGGGGCGCGGACCGGGTAAGGGTGATCCCCGCCCCGCGGGTCGCCCTGCTTTCCACCGGCGATGAACTGGTCGAGCTGGGCCAACAGCCCGGCCCGGGACAGATTGTCAACTCCAACACCTACCTGCTCTCTGCGCGGCTGCGCGAGGAGGGGTGCGAGGTCATCCCCCTGGGCATCGCCCGGGACACCTCCGAGGACCTGGCCATCCAGCTTGCCCGCGGCCTCGAGGCCGACCTGCTGATCACCACCGGCGGGGTTTCGGCGGGCGACCGGGACTATGTGCAGGAAACCCTCGGCCGTTTCGGCTTCAGCTGCGGTTTCTGGAAGGTGGCGATCAAGCCAGGGAAACCGGTGCTGTTCGGCACCGCCCAGGGCAAGCCGGTCTTCGGTCTCCCCGGTAACCCGGCGGCCTCCGGAGCAACCTTCGAACTCTTCGTCCGGCCCGCTCTACGGCGCCTGGCCGGTTTTCGCGACCCGCTGCCGCCGCGGCTCAGAGTCACCCTTGGCGGGGCGATCAGCGGCGGCGAAAAGCGCCAGCGGTTCGTCTGGGGAACCCTGAAGGAAGCCGCTGGAAGGTACGAATTCATCCCCTCCGACCGCCAGGGCTCGGGGCAGAACCGCAGCATGCAGGGCGCCCAGGCCCTGCTCCCGGTTCCCGGGGGAAGCCCGCCCCTTGAAGCCGGGGCCGAAACCGACGTGCTGCTGATGCGCCTGCCACCCGGCTTGGCCTGGCCGGTGCCGACCTGAGCCAAATGTATACGTTGAGTTTTCCTGAAGTTCCCATGTATAATGGCTTCTTGCAACCCCATTCAGGAGGCAGGCCCCATGTTCGGACTCGGAACTCAGGAAATGATCATCATCCTCGTGCTGGTGCTCATCATCTTCGGCGCTGGAAAGCTCCCCCAGGTCGGCGGCGCGCTCGGCCAGGGACTGCGCAATTTCAAGAAGGGCATTAAAGAGGCGGACGAAGACGCCAAAGACGAGGAAAAGAAGCTGGAAAGCAAGAAAGACGAATAGCCCCGGCCGAAGTGCCGAAAAAATGAAAAGGCCCGCCATCGGCGAGCCTTTTGTGTTTCATCCAAGCCACCGGTTGCGGCGGCGGGGTTTGAACCTACCAGCCTCGAGGGAGCCCGCCTGCAGCTCAGGCGTCATCCCAAAGGCGCACCGGGGTACAGGCGGTCGCCCCCTCGACTGCGGACCGGCCGGTCCCGCAATTCACACCTCCGGGGCAGACCCGGAGCAATTGCGGAGCCTCTCCGCGGCCAGGGACCGCAAAGCCATGAGGGCAGCCCTCCTCGAGGCGTTCGGTGGCGGTCGCCGAGATCATTTCTGCTCGCCTGGCGCCGACGGAGCCGGAGCCGCCCGCAGATTGTCCAGCCAACCGTCCAGCTTGGCCATGACGACGTTGTAGGTCAGACAGCACACTTCCGGGAATGCCTCCCCCCACTCTCCGCTCATCTCCACGAATCCGGCATGAAACCCCTTGCGGGCCTGCTCCAGGCAGGCGGGGTCGTTGCCGGAGATAGCCAGCATCAACTTCAGCACTCGGGTCAGGGTCTGCTCCTGGCCGAAATACCCGTCCTCCACGACCAGTTGCCCGGCGGTGCGCCAGTCCATCTCCGGAGTGTCCAGGCTCCCACCGGCTTCGTGGATGCGGACCGCCAGCCACTGGGCATGTAAGTTCTCCAGGGCCACCAGCCGCGAAACCGAAAACTGGTAGCTCTGGCGCGGGCTGTCGGGAGTCTGGAGGATTCTGGGTTCCCGGCGCCTGCGCCGGGAGAAGGCGCCCGCATCCGATGCTGCCGGGGTCTTGCGGACTTTGCCAAAAGGGACGGGACGAGCTTTGACCAGGAGAGTTTTTGGGATCATGCGGAGCCTCCATGGCGGATTCGAGGGGAAATCGGGAGTGCCTGCCCTTGCCCAGGCCATTCGCCGCAGGCGGCGAACACCCGGTAAGGGAACAGCTAGCAACTGCCGGGCCATTTTTTTTTCATGAACTTTTTCAGGATGTTACATGTCAGAAACGGGATCCGGCAGAGAATTCGGGCCCGAATGTGTCGCCCATGGACGACAGCCTTTTTCCAGCCCCAGGGAAAATTCACTTCGCGAGATTGGGATTCTGGAGCGACGATGGGAGCGCGAGGGGCGGAAAACCCGCCTGGTAAGCGGGCTCGGGGGAGGGCAAAGCCTCCTGTGGCAGGAAAGGGGGTGGGTTCGGTGGGCCAAGCCCACCCTGTCGTTTAATCACGACACACGGCGGGGGAAATTTGAACCACCCTGAAACCTTGCGGGCCTGGCGAAAAAAGCCCGCCGTCTGCAAAGGACGGCGGGCCGGTGGAAAAACTTCTTGAGGTATGGGTGTTATCCCTGCTGAGGGGTGATGCGAACCTCTACCCGGCGGTTGAGCTGACGCCCCCCATCGGTGCTGTTGTCGGCAATCGGCTGGCTCTCGCCGTAGCCGACCGTGTTCATGCGCATGGAATTCACCCCCTGGGCGACCAGAGCGTTCTTGACCGCCATGGCGCGGCGCTCGGAAAGCTGCTGGTTGTACACCTCGGAGCCGGTGCTGTCGGTGTGCCCGGAAATCATGATGTTGGTCTGCGGGTACTCGTTGAGGACCGCGGCCACCCGGTTGATTTCGTCATAGGCCCCCGGCTTCAGGGTGGAGGAGTTGACGTCGAACAGCACATCGGACTTGAAGGTCAGGGCGATGGTGTCCATGTTGCGCTGCACGCTTGCCCCTTCGACTCCCGCTACCGCCTGGCGCAGAGCCATTTCGTTCTTCTGCATGTAGTTGCCGATGGCCCCGCCTGCAAGGGCACCGACCGCGGCGCCGACGCCCGCACCGATCAGGGTTCCCTTGGTGTCGCGGCCGATGGCCTGGCCGAGGCCGGCGCCGACTGCGGCCCCTACGCCGGTACCGATGGCCGTCCCTTTCTGGGTGGTGGACATCGGCTGGGCACAGCCCGCCAGTCCAATGGCAGCGGCAAGCAGGCAGATCAGAAGCTGCTTCATGTTGTTCTCCTTGTCGATGGGAATAAGACCGGCACAAGCGCCGGAATTCAATCTGCTTCGAGCTAAATTTAAGCATGCGGCCCCGCAAATTGCAACTGGGTACAGGTAGACATCGGGCCGCATACCAGGCCGGAACGGGCTTGAAAAACAGCCGTTTACATGCTAGGTTGCACTGCTGGAAACCGACTCCGCCAAAGGAAGGGAAAATCGTATGAAGATCACCCGTGCCGAAGTTGAGCATGTGGCCCGACTGGCGCGTCTCAGCCTCGAAGAGAGGGAACTCGAGGCGCTGACCGGCCAGATGGACGCCATCCTCGGCTACGTCGACAAGCTCAACGAGCTGGATACCCAGGGCATCGTCCCCACCGCCCATGCCGTGCCGATGGAAAACGCCTTCCGTGAGGATGCAGGGGTCCCCTCCATCGGCATCGACAAGGCCCTCGCCAACGCCCCCGCGCCGAGCCCCGCCGGGTTCAAGGTGCCGCGGGTCATCGAATAAAATTTCGTGAGGCGTGAGCCCACCCTCACTCCTCACCCCTCACCTAACGGTATTATCATGAACCTGACCGATCTCACCATTCACGAGTTGCGCGCCAGGCTGGACGCCGGGGAAACCACCTCGGTGGAGCTGACCAAGGCGTTTCTCGAGCGCATCGAGGCCACCGACGACAGGGTCAATGCCTTCATCACCGTGGTCGAGGAGAGCGCCCTGCAGGAGGCCGAAGAGGCCGACCGGCGCATCGCCGCGGGCCAAGCCGAGCTGCTGACCGGCATCCCCATGGCCCTCAAGGACATTTTCAACGCCGAGGGGGTGCTGACCACCTGCGCCTCGAAGATCCTGGCCAACTACGTCTCGCCCTACGATGCCACCGCCGTGGCTAAACTGCGCGAACAGGGGGCGGTGATCCTCGGCAAGCTCAACATGGACGAGTTCGCCATGGGCAGCTCCAACGAGAACAGCGCCTTCGGCCCGGTGAAAAACCCCTGGCGCCTGGCAGCGGTCCCCGGCGGCTCTTCGGGCGGGTCGGCGGCCGCGGTGGCAGCCCGCCAGGCGGCCGGCACCCTCGGCACCGACACCGGCGGTTCGATCCGCCAGCCTGCCTCCCACTGCGGGGTGGTCGGCCTCAAGCCGACCTACGGACGGGTTTCGCGCTACGGGGTGATCGCCTACGCCTCCTCCCTCGACCAGGTCGGCCCGCTGGCCCGCGACGTCGAGGACTGCGCCCTGCTCCTGCAGGCGGTGGCCGGCTACGACCCGGCCGACTCGACCTCCGTCGACACCCCGGTCCCCGACTACCTGGCGAGCCTGCGCGACGGGGTCAGGGGGCTCAAGATCGGCCTGCCCAAGGAGTACTTCATCGAGGGGCTCGACCCCGAGGTCAAGCAGGCGCTGGAGAGCGCCATCGCCGCCTACCGCGAACTGGGCGCCGAGATCGTCGAGGTCAGCCTGCCCCACACCGACTACGCCGTGGCCTGTTACTACCTGATCGCCACCGCCGAGGCCTCGAGCAACCTGGCCCGCTACGACGGGGTGCGCTACGGGGTGCGCTCCGACGAGGCGCAGGGGCTGATCGACATGTACATGAAGACCCGCGCCGCCGGCTTCGGCGACGAGGTCAAGCGGCGCATCATGCTCGGCACCTACGCACTGTCCAGCGGCTATTACGACGCCTACTACCTCAAGGCGCAGAAGGTGCGCACCCTGATCCGCCAGGACTTCCTCGACGCCTTCGCCAAGGTCGACGTCATCCTCACCCCGGTAGCGCCGACGGCGGCCTTCAAGCTCGGCGAGAAGGTCAACGATCCGCTGCAGATGTACCTTTCGGACATCTTCACCATCCCGGTCAACCTCGCCGGCACCTGCGCCATGAGCCTGCCCTGCGGCCTCACCGATGCCGGCCTGCCCATCGGCCTGCAGCTGATCGGCAAACCCTTCGACGAGGCGACCATCCTGCGCGCCGGCCACGCCTTCGAGCAGGCGACGGATTGGCACAGGAAACAGGCGCCGCTGTAATCATGTGGTAGGGGCAGACCTGTGTGTCTGCCCATTGTGGCGAGGGCGAACACACAGGTTCGCCCCTACCTAAAAACAGGGAAATAATGATGTCATCCAAATACGAAGTCGTCATCGGGCTGGAGGTCCACGTCCAGCTGACCACGAACACCAAGATCTTCTGCGGCTGTTCCACGGCCTTCGGCGGCGAACCCAACGCCCACACCTGCCCGGTCTGCCTGGGGCTGCCCGGGGCGCTGCCGGTACTGAACAAGAAGGCGGTGGAATTCGCCATCCGCACCGGCCTGGCCACCCACTGCAGCATCGCCCCGCGCTCGGTCTTCGCCCGCAAGAACTACTTCTACCCCGACCTGCCCAAGGGCTACCAGATCTCCCAGTTCGAGCTGCCGGTCTGCGAACACGGTCACCTCGACATCGAGACCGAGGCCGGCGGGGCCAAGCGCATCGGCATCACCCGCATCCACATGGAGGAGGACGCCGGCAAGCTGGTCCACGGCGACACCGCCGATACCGCCGGCAGCTCCTTCGTCGATCTCAACCGCGCCTGCACCCCGCTGCTGGAGGTGGTCTCCGAACCCGACATGCGCTCCTCCGACGAGGCCATCGCCTACCTGAAGAAGCTGCACCAGATCGTGGTCTACCTCGGGGTCTGCGACGGCAACATGGAGCAGGGCTCCTTCCGCTGCGACGCCAACGTCTCGATCCGCCCCTGGGGGCAGAAGGAGTTCGGCACCCGCGCCGAGCTGAAAAACATCAACTCCTTCCGCTTCATCAAGCAGGCCATCGACTACGAGGTGGAGCGCCAGGCCGAGATCCTCGAAGAGGGGGGCCGGGTGGTTCAGGAGACCCGCCTGTTCGACACCACCACCGGCATGACCCGCTCCATGCGCGGCAAGGAGGAGGCCCACGACTACCGCTACTTCCCCGATCCCGACCTGGTGCCGCTGGTGATCTCGGAGCAGTGGATCGACCAGGTCCGCCAGGGGCTGCCCGAGTTGCCCGAGGCGAAGATCGAGCGCTACGTCAGCGAGTACGGAATCCCCCGCTACGACGCCGAGGTGCTCTCTGCGGAGCGGCCCGTGGCCGACTACTACGACGCGTGCGTGCGCCTGCACGGCAACGCCAAGGCCTGCTCCAACTGGGTCATGGGCGAGGTCCAGCGGCGGCTCAACGAGGAGGGGATCGGCATCGACCAGTGCCCGGTGACCCCGGAGCTGCTGGCCGGGATGCTGGGGCGCATCGACGACAACACCATTTCGGGCAAGATCGCCAAGACCGTCTTCGAAGAGATGTGGAAAAGCGGTGACACCGCCGACGCCATCATCGAGAAGAAGGGCCTCAAGCAGGTCACCGACACCGGCGCCATCGAACAGATCATCGACGAGATCCTCGCCGCCAACCCCGGCCAGGTCGAGGAGTACCGCGGCGGCAAGGAGAAGGTCTTCGGCTTCTTCGTCGGCCAGGTGATGAAGGCCAGCAAGGGCAAGGCGAACCCCGCCGCGGTGAATGAACTGCTGAAGAAGAAACTGCAAGGATAAATCAACCGTAGGGGCGGACCTGCGTGTCCGCCCGGGCAGACACGCAGGTCTGCCCCTACAGGAAATATTTTCGGAGACCGAACATGTCCATCAAACCCATCGAATACCGCGACGGCATCCTGCGCATGATCGACCAGCGCCTGCTCCCCACCGAGGAGACCTGGCTCGAGTACACCGACTACCGCGAGGTCGCCGAGGCGATCCGCAGCATGGTGGTGCGCGGCGCGCCGGCCATCGGGGTAGCCGCGGCCTTCGGCGCGGCCTTCGGCGCCCGCGACATCGAGGCGGAGAACTTCGAGGCCTTCTACCCCGAGTTCGAAAAGGTCTGCGCGCTGCTGGCCGCGACCCGCCCCACCGCCGTCAACCTGTTCTGGGCCCTCGACCGGATGAAGCATTTCGCCCGGGCCAACGCCGCCTACCCGCCGGCGGACTTGAAGACCGGCCTGCTCTTCGAGGCCATGGCCATCGCCGACGAGGACGACCGGCTCAACCGCACCATGGGCCGCCACGGCCAGGCGCTGATCCCCGAGCAGGCGCGGGTGCTCACCCACTGCAACGCCGGGGCGCTGGCCACCGGCGGCTACGGCACCGCCCTGGGCGTGATCCGCGCCGCGGTGGCCGCCGGCAAGAAGGTCGCGGTCTACGCCGACGAGACCCGCCCCTTTCTGCAGGGCTCGCGACTGACCGCCTGGGAGCTGCAGAAGGACAAGATCCCCGTCACCCTGATCTGCGACAACATGGCCGGTTACCTGATGAGCAAGGGCGAGATCGACTGCGTCATCGTCGGCGCCGACCGCATCGCCGCCAACGGCGATGTGGCCAACAAGATCGGCACCTACACCGTGGCGGTGCTGGCCAAGGAGCACGGCCTGCCCTTCTACGTCGCCGCGCCCCTTTCGACCATCGACCTGAGCATCCCCGACGGCAGCCACATCCCCATCGAGGAGCGCGACCGCCGCGAGGTGACCCACAGCGGCGAGCGGCAGCTCGCCCCCGAGGGGATCGAGGTGCGCAACCCGGCCTTCGACGTCACCCCGGCCCGGCTGGTCACCGCCATCATCACCGAGAAGGGGGTGGTCCAGGGCGATTACCAGAGCGGCCTTCAGGCCCTTTTCGGCAAAGGTCGCTGAATGGACCAGGCGACGCTGGCACGCCGCCTGGCTGCGGCCGGATCCAAACAGCAAGGGGCGCCCCTGCAGGGGCTGGCCACCGAGCTCGGTTTTGCCGAGGCCGGCAAAAGCGCCACCAACCTGGAGCTGCTGCGGGAGTACCTCGGCGACGACGGCCTGCTTGCGGCCATTGCGCTCCAAGCCCTGAAGACCGCCGACCCCGACCTGTGCCTCAACAGCCTGGAGCGGCTCACCGGAACCGCCGATGGCGCCGACCTGCAGGCCGTCCTCGCCGATGCCGCCGGCCGCGGTCACCTGCTCACCATCCTCGGCGCCTCGCCGTTTCTAACCGGCATCCTCTGCCGGCGCAAGTCATTCTTCCACGACCTGTTCACCCGCGGGGAAATCCTGCGGGACAAGCCGGAGCAGGTCATGCTCGAAGAGCTTCGCCAACGGCTGGGCGAGGAAATCGCCCTGCCGGCTCTCAAGCGCGAAGTGCGCGTCTACAAATCCCGCGAGATCCTGCGCCTCGGCGCCCGCGACCTGTGCGGACTGGCCGGCCTGGTGGAGACCACCGCCGGGCTCTCCGCCCTGGCGGCCTCCAGCCTGCAGCTGGCCTACGAAGTCTGCGACCGCCTGCTGCGGGCCGATTTCGGTGCCCCGCTGCTCGACGGCGGCGAGCAGAGCGAACCCGCCGAACCCGAATTTACCATCTTCGGCATGGGCAAGTTCGGCGGCCACGAACTCAACTTCTCCTCCGACATCGACCTGATCTACTTCTATTCCTCGGAACGCGGCATGACCGCCGGAACCCCGACCCCCTGGGGGGAGGTCAAGGGGCGCATCCACCTGCACCAATACTTCTGCAAGCTCTCCGAATTGGTGACCAAGGCCATCGGCGAGGCGACCGAGGACGGCTTCGTCTTTCGCGTCGACCTGCGCCTGCGCCCGGAGGGGAACAGCGGCGAGATGGCCAACTCGATCCGCAGCGCCGAGACCTACTACGAGAGCTGGGGACAGAGCTGGGAACGCGCCGCCATGCTCAAGGCCCGGCCGGTGGCCGGCTCCATCTCCCTGGGCGAGCGCCTGCTGAAGAACCTGGAACCCTTCGTCTACCGCAAGTACCTCGATTTCGGCATGATCGAGGACATCAAGCTGATGAAGCAGAAGATCGACCGCAGCCTGGCCCGCGAACGCGAGGGGGAGCTCAACCTCAAGCTGGGCAGCGGGGGGATTCGCGAGATCGAATTCTTCATCCAGGCCCTGCAGCTGATCAACGCCGGTAAAAACCCGGTGCTGCGGGAAAAGAACTCGCTCAAGGCGCTCGAGGTACTGCAGCGTGAGAAGCTGATCAAGCCCGAGGAGTACCGGACGCTGCGCGAAGCCTACATCTTCCTGCGCAACGTCGAGCACCGCATCCAGGTGGTGCAGGAGCGCCAGACTCACAACCTGCCGACCCGCAAGAGCGAACTGCTGGCACTGGCCCGGCGCTGCGGCTTCGCTGACGTCCCCGCCTTCAACCAGGCGCTGGACAAGCACCGCGGTGGGGTGGCCGCCATCTACCGGACCCTGTTCTATACCGCCGAGCAGGAGATCCGAGAAGAGGTGCGCCCCGAGGTGAGTTTCCTCTTCGACGCCGCGGCCGACCCCGACCTGGTCAAGGATCTGCTCGAGGAAAAGGGTTTCAAGAATCCCGATGCGGCCTACGACTCACTGCTGGTGCTGCGCCAGGGGGCACCCCACTCCTACCTCACCGAGCGGGCGCGCCGGCACCTGGAGCGCATCGCCCCGCGCCTGATGCAGGAGATTCTGGACTCGCCCGAGCCGGACATGGCCCTGCTCAACACCGAGCGTTTTCTGGCCATGGCGGTGCGCCGCGCCCGCGGCACCTTCTACGCGGTGCTGGCCGAGAACCGGGAGATCATCAAGGTGCTGGTCTCGCTGTTCGGCACCAGCCAGTTTCTCTCGCGCATCTTCATCCAGCACCCGGAGATCCTCGATTCGCTGGTCTCGCGCGCCTACGCCGTTTCGGTCAAGGACGCCGAAACCATGGAAAAGGACCTCGCCGACCTGCTCAGCCACGCCGAAAACTACGAAGACAAGCTCGAGGTGCTGCGGCGCTTCCGCAACGAGGAGTTCCTGCGCCTGGCGCTCAACGACATCCACGGCCACACCCCCCAGGGGGCGACCACGGCCCAGCTCTCCTACCTGGCCGATGCCTGCCTCAAGCAGGCGGTGCACATCGCCCGCGAGGAGCTGATCCCCCGCTTCGGGCTGCCCTTCTGCAGGGATGACCAGGACCGCGAACACCCGGCCCACTTCGCCATCGTCGGCATGGGCAAGCTGGGCGGCATGGAGCTCAACTACCACTCGGACCTGGACATCATCTTCGTCTTCGAGGGCGAGGGGGAAACCCGGCCGGTGGAGGGGACCGACCCGGAGCGCTTCCGGGCGCAGACCACCCAGGAGTATTTCTCGCGGCTGGCCCAGCGCATCATCTCGGTGCTCACCCTGATGACCCGCGAAGGCTACGTCTACCAGATCGACACCCGCCTGCGGCCCTCGGGCAACCAGGGACCGCTGGTCACCAGCCTGCCCGCCTACGAGCGCTACCATCAGCAATCGGCCCAGCTCTGGGAGCGCCAGGCGCTGACCAAGGCCAGGGTGGTGTACGGGTCGCAGCCCCTGAGCCGGCGCATCGACGAATTGAACCGCCAGATCGTCTACCAGCGGCCGGTGCCCGAGGGCCTGAGGGAGGAGATCTACCGGCTGCGGGGGCGCATGGAGAGCGAGATCGCCCGGGAGAGCCAGGAGCACTTCAACATCAAGACCGGCCGCGGCGGCATGGTCGACGTTGAGTTTTTGGCCCAATACCTGCAGATTCTCCACGGAGGTGAGCGCCCCGCCCTGCGCCAGTGCAACACCCTGACGGCGTTGGAACGGCTGCACGAGGAGGGGATTCTCGACCGCGCCGATTTCGACACCCTGCAGGGGGGCTACAAATTCCTGCGCCGGCTCGAGAACAAACTGCGCCTGGTTCACGACCAGTCGATCAACGACCTCTCGGGCGAACGGGGCTACCTGGTCAAATTGGCCCGGCGCCTCGGCTACCCGGATCGGCCGCGCCGCCCCGAGGAGGTCTTCCTCGAGGATTATCGTGAGGTTACCGAGAAGATCCGCACCGTGTTCGACCGCTTTCTCGGGCCGGACCAGACGACGCAAACCCGTTGAGACAGCTCGGCCGCAGGGGGAGGGGCGGGCATGGGAAAAAACATCCTGATCATCGACGATGATCCCAACATCCGGCGATTCCTCGAAAAATACCTGCGACTCAAGGGATTCGGGGTAAAAAGCTTCCCCTCCGCCGAGCCCGGAATGGACGAGCTGCTCAACGGCAGCTACCACCTGGCGCTCATCGACGTGCTGATCCCCGGGCTCTCCGGACTCGAGGTCTGCCGGGCCCTGCGCAGCTACCCCAAGACCCGCGACCTGCCGGTCATCATCATGACGGCCTTCTACCGGGACGCCAAACACATCCGCGAGGCCCGCGAAAACTACGGCGCCACCGATTACATCCTCAAGCCCTTCACCCTCAATCTTCTGTTCGAGAAAATCGAGGCCCTGACCGGCACCGCCCCGCTGGCCACCGAGCAGCGCCCCACCATCGAGGGGACCCTGGCCGAGACCTCCTTCGCCCGCCTGCTGCACAACCTCTATACCCTGCGTGAAGCCGGCCTGCTCCAGTTGGAGCGCGAAGGGGTCAAAAAGATCGTCGCCATCCGCGATGGCTATCCCATCTTCATCCGCTCCAACGTGCTCGGCGAATGCCTGGGGCAGATGCTGGTCCGCCAGAACCTGATTACGGCGGAGGACTGCCAGCAGTCTCTGCAGCGGGCCAGGGAATCGAGACGCCTGCAGGGTACGGTGCTGATCGAGATGGGGAGGCTCACCCCCCAACAGCTCCATGATGCCCTCGAGCACCAGATGCTGGAGAAGCTTCTCGAGGTCTTTTCCTGGCCCCAGGGGCGCTTCCGTTTCGAGGCCGGCAAGAGCTTCAAGAAGGAAGTGACCGCCATCGTGCTGTCGCCGGCCAACCTGATCCTCCAGGGGGTGCGACGCCATTACAGCGACGAGCGGATTGCCGCGCTGCTGGCCAGCCACCGCAACCGCTACATCTCCCAGGCCGAGAACCCCCACTACCGCTTCCAGGAGATGGCCCTGTCCCCAAGAGACGCCGGGGTTTTCGGCGAATGCCTGGGAACCCGGACCCTGGAGGAGTTGGCCACGCGCCACCCGCTGCTGCGCCGCGAGACCGAGCAGTTGCTGGCGGCCTTGCTGCTGGCGGGCATGGTCAAGAGCACCGCCGAGCCCGCCCCCGTCGAAGCGGCCGCGCCGCCGGAGGAAGACCCCGCGATCGAACAGCGCAAGCTGCGTTACCGGTTTCTGCGCGACTACGAGCGGCTTGCCGCCCAGGATCATTTCGGCCTGCTCGGGGTCGGCCGCGACAGCGGCCGCGAGGAGGTGAAGAAGGCCTACTTTGCCCTGGCCCGCAAGTATCACCCGGACCACTTTCTCCAGCAGAACCTCTCCCCCGACCTGCACGAGAAGGTCAACGATCTTTTCCAGCGCATCAACGAGGCATACGGGGTTTTAACCGATCCGAACCGGCGAAAAGCCTACCTGGCGGAGCTCTCCCGCCCGGCCGAACAGCCGCAGGGGGTGGAGGTAGCCGAAGTTCTGCGGGCCGAAACCGCCTTTGTGAAGGGGTCGGTGCTGCTCAAGCGGGGCAATTTCGCCGCGGCCCTCGAACAGCTCAGCTGGGCGGTCAAGCTCTGCCCCGAAGAACCCGAATACCTCACCGCCCATGCCTGGGCCCTTTACCGAAGCCACCCCGAGGACCCGACCCGCGCCATGGAGGCGCGCTGCGCCCTGCTGCGCTCGGGGGAACTCAATCCCAGCCTCGACCTTACCCATCTCTATCTCGGGCAATTGCTCAAACGGGAAGGAAAGGAGAAGGAAGCCGAGCGGGCCTTTGAAAAGGCCATCCAGTGCAATCCCGACTGCCACGAGGCCCTGCGCGAGCTGCGCCTGCTCGACCTGCGCCGCAAACCCCAGACCGAACGCAAGGGGTTGCTGGGCAAGGTATTCAAGTCCTAGCCTCGTGTCCATCCGGAAACAAAGAAAGGAGTTTGTGATGAAGCGCCTGTTGATGGCCGCCCTGCTGATCGCCACGCTGATGGCCCTGGCCGGTTGCGGCTGCCTCGACCCGGACGTCCCCTGCCTGCCTTGTCTCTAACGGGGGTCCCGGCATTAAATGAATAAGCAAAAGGCCCGGCGGGGATCTCCCGTCGGGCCTTTTCAGTTCAATGTCGTGTCGCCGGCGATCAGAGGCCGCCGTGGAAATCGATGACGATGGCAGTGCAGTCGTCCTCCGGCGGGTCCATGGCGCCGAAATCCCGCAGATCGTCGAAGATTTCCTCGAGAAACTCCATGTGGTCCCCCCGGTGGCTGCGCAGGATGCCTTCCAGGCGCTGCCGGCCGTACATAGTCTGCGCCCCGTCGGTGGCCTCGGTGATGCCGTCGGTGAAGAGCAGAAAGCGGTCCTCCTTTTCAAATTGGAAGGAGCGCATCTCCACCTGCAGGTCATCGAAAAAGCCCAGCGGCTGCGCGGTGGGCGTCAGCAGCTGGACCCGGTCGCCCCGCAGGACCATGGGCGCCGGATGTCCGGCATTGACATAATGCATCTGCAGCGTATCGGGATCGATGATGCTGAAAAACAGCGTGGTGGAGAAGAAGTGGTCGTACTCCCGGGAGCGCTGGGCGAAGCGTTGGAGAAACTCGTTGACCTGGAGGATGGTGTCGATGGGCTTGCAGCCGTTGCGGGTGGAGCGATGCAGGAACCCGTAGAGCAGCGACATGACCACCGAAGCCTGCAACCCATGCCCGGTGACGTCGCCGAGAAAGACCATCTGACACTGGTCGGGCATCTCGATGAAATCGAAATAGTCGCCGCCCAGGCCGTTGGCCATCCGGTTGCGGGCGCCGATGCAGCACCAATTGCACAGCGGCGAGCTCTTCGGCAGCAGCAGCTGCTGCACCTCGCTCGCCAGGTTAAGATCCAGCCCACATCCGCATTGATGTGCCATAGATTCCCTCCGGGACAAAATCCCCCCTATTCTACCGCAGATTCCGCCAGGGGAAACCTTAAAATTCGCCGAGCCGCGGATCCATCAGGTGGCGGGGGTGAACGTTGGCGATGGCTCCGATCATGCTGCGGCGCAGCTGGGGGTTCTCCTGGGAGAGCTCGCGGACCAGTTTTTTCATGCGCTTGCGCTTCTGGTCGACCACCCCGCACACCGGGCAGGCGCAGCAGACCACCGGAAAGCGGTTCTGGCGGGTAAAGGCGATGATGTCCTGCTCCTCGACGTAGACCAGCGGGCGGATCACGGTGTGCTTGCCGTTGTCGGCCTTGAGCCTGGGACTCATCGCCGCCAGGGTGCCGACGTAGAACTGGTTGAGCAGCAGGGTCTCGATGAAATCGTCAAGATGATGCCCCAGGGCGATCTTGTTGCAGCCCAGCTCCTCGGCCAGCGAATAGAGCACCCCGCGCCGCAGCCGGGCGCAAAACGAGCAATAGGAGGAGCCAGGGCGGCGCTTCTCCTCGATGATCTGGTAGCAGTTGGTGGTTTCCATACGGTGGGTGAAGCCGTGTTCGCGCAGGTGCTCCTCGATGACCGAGGTGCGGTAGCCCGGGTAGCCGGCGTCGACGTTGACCGCCACCAGCTCGTACTTGACCGGCGCGCGGCGGCGCAGGGACTCGAGGATGTGCAGCAGGGTGTAGGAGTCCTTGCCCCCCGACACGCCGATGGCGATGCGGTCGCCTTCCTCGATGAGGTTGAAATCGCCGATCGCCTTGCCGACCTGCTTCTTGATTTTGCGGTACAGGGAATCTTCTATGAGCGCCAAAGGTTTTCTCCGATATTTCGAGACGTTGGACGTCTTTTTAATCTATCCGGAGAAATAATGCAAGTTTTTCGGCGCGCCCCGCCCCTTGCGCGGACCGGGATCGGGATTATGCTTCAGGAAAGACTTTCCCGAAAGCCCCGAAAGGAGATCGACATGCCGAAGAAGGAAGAATGTCCGTCACCGGCCGAGCACAAGATGCACATGTGCGCCCTGAAGAAGAACAACATGACCGATGAGATGAAAAAACGCTCCAGCAACCCCAAGTTCGTCTGCGGCAACTGCGGGGCCAAGGCCAACGAGGCCTCCCACGTCTGCAAACCGCAGCCGATGTAAGGCGGGGCGGCGGCGCTCCCGCTACCACCCTCCCCGCCCCACTGGAACGCTCAGGCCCCGGCCCGGGCCAACTGCCAGGGGACCCGGCCGGGGTTTGCGGCCCGCCGCGGCAGGGCGGCCACCCGGGCCTCGCGCAGGGCCAGCACCACCACGGTGCCGCGGCGGGCCACGGTGAACTCCCGGCCGTTGCGCAGCAGGTAGTCGTTGCTGTCCCCCGGCTGGGTGATCCAAAGCACCCCGTCGGCGCAGCGCAGCCGCACGCCCCGGGCATCCCCCTGCAGGGTGAGTATTTCGCCTTCTCTCAGCAGCATGTCCATGTTCGCCTCCTCCATCCTGGAATGACCCCCATCCTACAGATAAAACTCGCCTAATGACAGATACAGAGCTTTACTTTTGTATCCGACACAGTTTAACTTTTTGGCAACTGTGCCCCCTGCAATCGGCAGGAACTGTGCCTGTTATTCGTCTGGAGAGAGGACTAGGATGGTGACCATGCGCACGATCGTCGAAAATAACTCGGGGCGGACCCCGCTCTACGAGGAAGTGGCCCAGCGGATCGTTTTTCTGGTGGAGAACGGCACCTTCAAGCCGGGCGAGCGGGTCCCCTCGCTGCGCACCCTGAGCCGGCAGATGCAGGTGAGCGTCAACACGGTCAAGGAGGCCTACGGCTATCTGGAGGACCGCCGGGTGCTCGAGGCGCGCCCCCAGTCGGGATACTACGTCTGCCCCCGGCTGCCGGCCGTCCCCGGCGACCCGGACATTTCGGAGCCGGAGCTCAGCCCCACCGGAGTGAGCATCAGCGAGGTGGTGCAGATGATCATGCGCGACATTCTCAACCCGCGCCTGATCCAGCTCGGCGCCGCCATCCCCAACCCCGAGCTGCTGCCGGTGGACAAACTCAACCGCATGCTCTCCGCCGCCGCCCGGCGCCACCCCGGCGAGGCGGTCAGCTACGCCATCCCGCCGGGCAACGAGCGGCTGCGCAAGCAGATCGCCCGGCGCATGCTGCTGGCCGGCTGCGCCCTGCGCCCCGACGACATCATCGCCACCACCGGCTGCATGGAGGCGGTGCTGCTGGCGCTGCGCGCCACCTGCCGGCCCGGCGCCACCCTGGCGGTGGAGTCGCCGGTCTACTACAACTTTCTGCAGCTGATCCAGGACCTCGGCCTGCGCGCCCTGGAGATCCCCGCCACCCCCGGCGAAGGGATGAGCCTGGAGGCGCTGCGCTACGCCATGGAGCAGACCCGGGTCGACGCCTGCATGGTCATCTCCAACTTCAACAACCCGCTGGGCGGGCAGATGCCCGACGAGAGGAAGCGCGAGCTGGTGGAGCTGCTGGCGGCGCGCGACATCCCGCTGATCGAGGACGACATCTACGGCGACCTCAGCTTCGCCGGCGAGCGCCCGAGCGTGGCCAAGGCCTACGACCAGAAGGGGGGCGTGCTGCTCTGCTCCTCCTTCTCCAAGACCCTGGCCCCCGGCTACCGGGTCGGCTGGATCGCCCCGGGGCGCTACCGGGCCCAGGTGGAGCGGCTGAAGATGACCCTGAACATCGCCTCGGCCTCCCCCACCCAGCTGGCAGTGGCGGAGTTTCTCGCCAACGGCGGCTACGAACACCACCTGCGCACCATCCGCCGCGACTACGCCAAGCGCGTCGCCCAGATGAGCGAGGCCATCGGCCGCTATTTTCCGGCCGGCACCCGGGTGACCCGGCCCAAGGGGGGCTTTTCCCTGTGGGTGGAGCTGCCCGAGTACGTCGACACCCTGGCCCTCTACCCCCGCGCGGTCAAGGAAGGGATCACCATCGCCCCCGGCCCGATCTTTTCGGCCAGCGGCAAGTACGCCAACTTCATCCGCGTCAACGCCGCCTTCTGGTCCGAGCGCACCGAAGGGGCGGTGGCGACCCTGGGGCGGCTGGCGGCGGCGATGCAGCCGGCGGCAAAGAAATAACCGCCTTCCCCATTGCGCCCCCTCTCCCTCAGGGAGAGGGCCGGGGTGAGGGTGGGCTGCAGCAGCTGATCCTGCTGGATCCCGGAAAAAACGCCTGAGAGTCAACTCCCGAAGGGAACCGACCATGAGCAACTTCCTCTTCTACACCGCCACCGTGCTGATCTGGGGATCGACCTGGCTGGCCATCAAGTTCCAGCTCGGCAGCGTCGACCCGCTGGCCTCGGTGGCCTACCGCTTCGCCCTGGCGGCGCTGCTGCTGCTCGGCTTCTGCCTCCTCAGCAGGCGCCGGATGCGCTTCAGCCTCCGCGAGCACCTGTTCATCGCCCTGCAGGGGGGGCTGCTCTTCGCCATCAACTACTGGATGTTCTACCTCGCCGAACTCTACCTCGCCAGCGGCCTGGTGGCGGTGGTCTTCTCCACCATGGTGATCCTCAACGTGGTCAACGGCGCCCTGCTGCTCGGCACCCCCATCGAGGCGCGGGTGATCGTCGGCGGCGCCCTGGGGCTTTTCGGCATCGGCCTGGTCTTCTGGCCCGAACTGCGCGCCTTCGACTTCAGCGGCCAGGGGGTCCAGGGGCTGCTGCTGTGCCTGCTCGCCACGCTGATGGCCTCACTGGGCAACATCGTCTCGGCCCGCAACCAGCGCCATGGCTTGCCAATCGTCCAGACCAACGCCTACGGCATGAGCTACGGCGCGCTGCTGAGCTTCGCCTATGTGCTGGTCAGTGGCCGGGAGTTCGGTTTCGAGCTCAGCGGGGCCTACCTCGGTTCACTGCTGTATCTGGCGGTGTTCGGCTCCATCGTCGCCTTCGGCTGCTACCTCACCCTGGTCGGCCGCATCGGCGCCGGGCGCGCCGCCTACACCACCCTGCTGTTTCCCCTGGTGGCCCTGGGGCTGTCGACCCTCTTCGAAAATTACCACTGGAGCCTTTCGGCGGTTGCCGGTATCCTGCTGATCCTGGCCGGCAACGTGTTGGCCCTGAAAAAGCCGCGCCGGCGCGCCGCCGTCCCGACGCCGGAAGCGCCCGACCTGCAACCTTCAACCCTCAGCGAAACCGAACACCCATGCAGAACAACAGCCTGAAAGCCGATGCCCTGCTGTTTCTCACTGCGGCCATCTGGGGCTTTGCCTTCGTCGCCCAGCGGGTCGGCATGGATTACATCGGCCCCTTCACCTACAACGGCATCCGTTTCGCCCTGGGCAGCCTCTCGCTGCTGCCGCTGATCTACCTGAGCAGGCGGGCCGGCAGGCAGGGTGGGCGCAGCGCACCGGCAGGCGGCAAGGTTCTGCTCTACGGCGGGCTGATGGCCGGCGGCGCCCTGTTCCTCGGCGCTTCCCTGCAGCAGGCCGGGCTGGTCTACACGACCGCCGGCAACGCCGGCTTCATCACCGGGCTCTACGTGGTGCTGGTGCCGATCCTGGGCCTTTTCTGGAAACAGCGCCCCGGCGCCGGCACCTGGCTCGGCGCCTCCCTGGCCCTGGTCGGGCTCTACCTGCTGAGCGTCACCGAGCAGTTCACCATGGCCTTCGGCGATGTGCTGGTGCTGATCGGCGCCTTTTTCTGGGCCGGGCACGTGCTGCTGATCGGCTGGCTCTCGCCGCGCATGGACGCCCTCAAGCTCTCCGCCATCCAGTTCGCGGTCTGCGCGGTGCTCAGCCTGCTCACCGCCCTGCTGCTGGAAACCATCACCCTCGACTCGGTGCTGCAGGCGACGGTGCCGATTCTCTACGGCGGCCTGATGTCGGTGGGGGTCGCCTACACCCTGCAGGTGGTCGCCCAGCGCGACGCCCACCCGGCGCATACCGCCATCCTGCTCAGCCTCGAGGGGGTGTTCGCCGCCATCGGCGGCTGGCTGCTGCTCGGCGAGACCCTGGGTCCCCGGGCCCTGCTCGGCTGCGCCCTGATGCTCAGCGGCATGCTGCTCTCGGAACTTTCCGCCTACCTTTTTCGGCCCAGGGCTTGCCGGTCGCAGGAAGCGAACAGCTAAAAAAACGGGGCAGGCCTTTTCAGGCCTGCCCCGGGTCTTTTTCCTCCACCGTATTGCTTCGACGCTGCAGGGGCGATGCTGGCCATCGCCCAGGGCGAACACCGTCGCCCCCCTCCCCGTGTGACGCCGCCGGAGCGGAGTGGACGTTTTGCGAATCAGCCGGGCGAATTTTTTGTAGGGGCAAACCTATGTGTTTGCCCTTTTGCCCGGCCGCAAAATGTCTGCGCAGCGTAGGGTACCCGCCGCAGGCGGGCAAGGAGCCGGGTGCCCTTCTTTTGGTTACTTTTCTTGGGCAGGCTAGAAAAGTAACTGGCCAGGGCGGGGCCAGTCCCGCCGGTTTTGACCTTTGGATGTGCTGGTACGGCCAAAACCAGAATCAAAACCGCCGGTCCCGGCCGGCTGCCGGGTTACTTCTTTGCTCGTCCAAAGAAGTAACCAAGAAAGGACGTTCGCTGCGCTGGCATGGGGGTCGCGAAGTGGCGGTGCGACTGGTAACGGTTGAGCATCTGACTCCCGGCGCGTCTCCGCCCGCCCCTCTTCTGCGCCCTGGAGGTCCGCCGGCAGTCTACTGGGCTGTTGCAAACACCGGCGCTGCTAGAAAAATCCAAAAGCCCGAAAAGACCCTCCCCCGTTGCCCCAGAGCCCTGGGCGAACACATAGGTTCGCCCCTACCGGTCATACACCGGCGCTACTGGAAAAATGCAAAAGCCATAACCTCTACCGGTTAACCATCCAACGACTCAAGCCCCCTTTGACAAGGGGGGCGCTCCCCCTCCGCGGACAGAGAGAAGGAGCCTCAATCCTCCAACCCCAACTCCCCCATCATCCGCAAAGTAAAATTCTTCGCCCGCCCCGAAGGGGCGATCATCCCGTACGCCATGGCTTCCTTCAGCTCCGCCTCGGTAGCCCCCGCCTGCTTCGCGACCGCGAAGTGCTTGGTGAGTCAGTCGGGGCACCCCACCGCCACCGCGCAGGCGACGCGGATCATTTCGCGGGTTTTAACGTCGAGCACTTCCTCGTACTCGTAGTCGAGAAACTTCTTGCGCATCTTCATACTTACCCTCCTTCTCAGTTACAGGTTAAACGGGCGCATTCTCAGGCGCCGCTCGCCGCCTGCCAGAGCAAGCGGATCAGCAAAAAGCCGAGCATGCCGATGAACACCACGAAGGCCACCAGCACCAGGCCGAGCAGCCCGGCGAACAGGCGGCTCGAGGCCACCGCCCGGCGCGGGTTTTCCAAATAGTCGCCCAGCAGCAGCACGTTGCGCTGGTTGGCCTTCCAGGCGAAATCGAACAGGTCCCCAAACAGGGGGATGGCGCCGACCAGGGTATCGAGGGCGATGTTGGCGGCCATCTTCAGCAGCACCGACTTGGGGGCGCCCAGGCGCGCGGCCTCGGAGAGGATGTAGCTGGAGACCAGCGCGCCGATGGTATCGCCGTAGCCGGGGAACAGGCCGATCAGGGCATCGAGGCCGATGCGGACGTTCAACCCCGGGATCGGGATGGAGTTGTCCAGCAGCCAGGCCAGCCGCTCCAGGCGTTTTTTGATTTTATCCTGATCCATCTTGCTCATCGCGATCCTTTCCGGAAGGCCCTGGTCCAGAGGCCCCAAGCACCAGAAAAGACTACCAGAAAAGTCCCTGCTTTTCATCCCGCAGGGATGCCGGCGGTTGACAGCCGCCGGTTTTGCATTATTTCTGTAAGTAAAGAAACCTTAAGCGGAAAAGAGGTAGCCATGTTTGAAAACGTCGACATCCAAGAAGCGATCAAGCGCTCCATCCAGACCGAAAAGAATGCCCGCGATTTCTACCGCCTGGGCGCCAAGCACATCAAAAACGAACGGGCCCGGAAGACCTTCGAATTTCTCGCCCGCGAAGAGGCCGAACACGCCAGCTGGTTCTACGACATCTACGAGGGGGACGACATCCCCGACTTCGACGCCTTCATGGCCGTCGACCCGCAGAAGGACTCGGACTGGCTCTCGGACCTGGAAAAGGCCCAGATGGAGGAGCTCAACGAGCACAAGGCCCTGGAGCTGGCCATGGACAAGGAGCTGAAGCTGGAAAAAGCCCTGCGCGAGATGGCTGCCAAGATCAAGAACCCCGGGGTCAGCGCCGTGTTCATGAAAAACGCCGAGTCGACCCACGAGCACTACGAACTGATCGAATCGGAATACGCCCACCTGATGGGGATGGTCCACGAGACCGACATCGACACCTACGTGCGGGAATGAGAGGGCGGCTCAGCCTAACAAAGCTCAAGTTTGCGGGGGAGAAACAACATGGCAACGTTTATCACCCTCATCAACTTCACCGACCAGGGCATTCGCAACGTCAAGGACTCGCCGGCGCGCTTCGAGGCCTTCAAGGCCATGGCCGAATCCCTGGGGCTGACCGTCAAAAGCGCCTATTGGACCGTGGGGAATTACGACATCGTGATTGTCGTGGAGGGGCCCGAAGAGGCCGCCGTCACCGCCCTGCTCAAAACAGGTTCCCTCGGCAACGTGCGTACCCAGACCCTGCGTGGATTCTCTGCGGAGGAGATGAAGCGCCTGCTCGCCAACATGCCCTGACTAAAGGCTTGCCCTGCTCACCATGATGTAGTGAACGGTAGGAGCGGACAGGTTTGTCAAAAATCCAATTTGCCTGTCCAAGGTCCTGCAAGTATTGCAATTCCCCTAGCTGCGGGGGGGGGGCAGGTCTTGAATTATCACTTTTTCCGTCGATAGTTCCGCAATAATTCAGAGGACACCTTACTTAACCCCAGGCCTGCCAACTGACTTGGGTGCAGGTTGTGTCCTGCTCCCGGATGACCACCGAGAAGGTGGGACGGGAGGTCTTTTTCCTCTCGTCCTGTGAAACTTTGGCCGGCGCAGTTCATTCGTGCACGGCTTTATCCAGGACTTCAACCACCCACTGATTGAGGCTTTTCCCGTGGGCGGCGGCGGCCCGGGCGATGTCGGCGTGCAGCTTGCCGGGGACGCGGACGTTGAATTTGCCGGAGTATTCTTTTCTGGGGTTGACCCCGTCTTCGGCGCACATGTCGAGAAAGACCTTGAGAGAGGCGGCTCCTTCTTTTTTAAGGCCGTCGGCGTCTTTGGCGTAAAAATCGGCGCCGCCGTTCAGGCCGACGAATTCGCCGCGAAACATTTCGATTTCCGGGTCGTAGGCGATGACGGCGCGGTAACCGTCGATTTCCATCATGTTCATCATGGTGTCACCTCGTTTTCTTTGAGCCAGTCGCGGATGGCGGCAACGGCGCCTTTGTCGGTGTCGGGCGATGGATGCGGGCGATGAAACACCCGGCGGTCGCCGAACAGCCTGACCCCTATGCGCGAACCTTCGCGCTCGGTTATTTCGGCGCCGAGTTCAACCAGCAGCGCCTCGATGTCGCGCCACTTGATGTTGGCGCTGACCGGCCGGGCGAAAATAAGCTCAAGGGTTTTCTGGTGCTTGCGTTTAATGAAAGAATGGTACCGGATAGTGGTACTGTCGTCAAGGGGGGGGTTCGAGAAGAACGGTTGCGCGCCGAACACGCTTCTATGCTCTGTCCACCAGGCTCGGGCCCGGGGTCACGGGCCCGAGGCCAGGTCTTGAATCATCATCTTTCCACCGCGGATTGACCCACCCCCACCACAAAAATCGCCCCCTCCCCCCCGCAAACAGACGCCTCAGGAAACGATTCTCCAACCCTAGTCGCTGATCCGCCGTCTCTCATAGGTGGGGCGAAAGTCCGCGCACAGGGCGTGGGAGAGTTCCGCCACCATCTTGCCGTATTTCTCCTCGGGATTGCTGAGGCCGAAGCTGGCCGGGCCGTTGGCCGCCAGGTTGATGTTGGCCACGGACCATTTGCCGTGGACCGAGTTGGTCCACAGGGTGGCCCCGCGGCCGGTCTCGCGCAGCTTGGCGTTCAGGGCGCCGTTGACGTAGGCATTGGCGTTCAGGCTGTTCCAGGCGCTGGAGAGCCGCAGGTCCGGTTTCACCTCGGAGACCTGCAGCTGGCCGGTCAGGAGCGCATCCACCCCGTATTTTTCCCCGATCGCCCGCAACCCTGCCGGATCCAGGAGCTCCCGGGAGAACTTCTCCGCAGGGCCCAGCTCCAGCACCCTCACCCCCGGCTGGGCCGCCTGGAGCTGCTGCAGAAAGCTCTGGGTGGCCTGCTGGCCAAGGGGCTGGCTGCCCGTCACGGAGAAATCGATCACCCCGATGGTCTGGAAAGCCGCCAGATCGACCCGGGGCGGCACGGTGACCACAATGGACCTGGAACAGCCGCTGCCGGCCAGAAAAAGCCCGATCAGAAACAGGATGCCTACCAGGCGTTTGCTCGACTTATCGTTCATGACCCCTCCCTAAAAACCTGGAATGTTGCCGGAAAACAGAGCAAAAAGCGGGCCATTCGCGCCGCGGTATCCGCTGAAGGGCCAGCTCAGGGACGCGCCGCCCGGCTCCGCAGCGTCTTGGCCGTGCGGGAGCTGCGGAAGAAGTCGAGAGAGAACAGGACCAGCCCCGACCAGATGCAGGCGAAGGTGACCAGGTGCACCAGGGTGAAGGCTTCGCCGAAGGCGGCAACGGCCAGCAGCAGGTGGAGGCTGGGGGTGATGTATTGCAGAAAGCCGATGGTGGCCAGCCGCAGCCTGCGGGCCGCCCCGGCGAACAGCAGCAGCGGCAGGGAGGTAACCACCCCCGCCAGCGGCAGCAGCAGGTTGAGACTCAAATCCGCGCCGAGAAAACGCCCCTCCCCGCCCGCCCCGACCACCAGCAGATAACCCAGCGCCAGCGGCGCAAGCAGGCAGGTCTCGACGGTAAGCCCGAGCAGGGCATCGATGTTGGCCGTCTTGCGCAGCAGCCCGTAGGTGCCGAAGGAGCCGGCCAGGGCCAGGGCGATCCAGGGGACCTGGCCGTAGGAGAGGGTCAGAATCAGCACGCCCGCAACCGCCAGAAGGAGGCTCAGATTCTGCAGGGGGCGCAGCCGCTCTTTGAGGAACACAAAACCGAGAGCCACGTTGATCAGCGGGGTGATGAAATACCCCAGGCTCGACTGCAGCACCTGCCCCGCGGCCACGGCGTAGATGAAGATCAGCCAGTTGGCGGCGATCAGCAGGGTGGAACAGGTCAGGATGCGCAGGGTGGCGCGGTCGGCGAAGGCGGCGGCCAACGCCTGCCGCCGGCCCATGGCGAAGACCAGGATCAGCAGCAGGGCCGCCGACCAGAAGATGCGGTGGGCCAGCACCTCGAGCGGCGGGACTTGGGCCAGGGCCTTGAAGTAGGCCGGGAAGAACCCCCAGATCAGGTAGGCCGCGAGGCCGAAGAAAACCCCCTGGCGCAGGGGGCGGGTGTCGGGCGCGGGGTCGGTGGCGGTTTCGGTGGTCACGATGCGGGGCGCTTTCGCTGGAAGAGGGTTGGGGTGTGGAGAAATGTACTGCTGATTGATCTCGGGCGCCACTGAATATTTGGCAAGAATCGAAAGCTGCAAGCCCCGGCCGCTTTGATCCGACTGATCCGTCGGATCGGACCGATCGGTCGGATCGGACGCGGCCGGGGTGGTTGCCCTCCCCAAAAAGCCCTCAGTTTTCTTCCGCCTTCTCCATCTCCACCGCATGATCCGCGTGGGCGGGGCGCAGGCCGAACAGCCCGCGCACGTCCTCCAGCACCAGGTAGAGCGAGGGGATCAGCAGCAGGGTGATGCCGGTGGCGAAGAGGATGCCGAAGCCGAGGCTGATCGCCATGGGGATCAGGAACTGGGCCTGCACGCTGGTCTCGAGGATCATCGGCGCCAGGCCGAAGAAGGTGGTCAGCGAGGTCAGCAGGATCGGCCGGAAGCGCCGCTGGCCGGCGTCGAGCACCGCCCGGGCGAGGTCCTCGCCCCCTTCGCGGCGGTTGCCGTTGATGCGGTCGATGAGCAGCAGCGAGTCGTTGACCACCACCCCGGAGAGGGCGACGATGCCGAACATGCTGAGGATCGACAGGTTGTAGCCCATGATCAGGTGCCCGGCGATGGCGCCGACCACCCCGAAGGGGATGGCGGCCATGATCAGCAGCGGCTGGCTGTAGCTGCGAAAAGGGATGGCGAGCAGGGCGAAGATCGCCAGCAGGGCCAGCATAAAGCCGGTCTTCATGCTCTCCATCGACTCGCGGCGCTCCTTCTCCTCCCCCTCCATGTTGAAGGAGAGCCCCGGGTAGTCGTGGGCCAGCTGCTCCAGCAGCCCCCCCTTGAGCTCGGCGAGGATCTCCCCGGCGTTGGCCTGGCGGTTGTCGACGCTGGCGGTGACGTTGATCACCCGCTTGCGGTCGGTGCGGTTGATCTCGGAGAAGCCGCGCCCCTCCTCGACCCAGGCCGCCCGGGTCAGGGGGACCTCGCCCCCCTGCGGGGTGCGCAGGCGCAGCGCCTCGAAGTCCCAGAGGCTCTGTCGATCGTCCTCGGGGTAGCGGACCATCACCTTGACCTCGTTGCGCCCGCGCTGCAGGCGCAGCGCCTCGGCGCCGTAGAAGGCACCGCGCACCTGGCGGCCGAGGTCCTCCTCGGTGATTCCCAGGGTGCGACCCTCGGGCTTGAGGCGGATCTTCAGCTCGCGCTTGCCCCGCGCGTAGGTATCCTCGAGATCGCCCACCCCCGGGTAGTTGCCCAGCTCCTGCTTGATGCGCTCGGAGGCCACGGCCAGCACCGCGAAGTCCTCGTGGGCCAGCTGGATGTCGATGTTGGCCCCCATCCGCACCAGGTTGGACTTGAAGACCAGCGACTCGATGCCGGGGATCTCGCCGACCTTCTTGCGCCAGGCGCCGGCTATCTCGGTAGTGGAGATGCCGCGCTTTTCGCTGGCGGTCAGGAACATGGCCATGTCCGCCAGGTGCGCGCCGGAGGGGCTTTCCGCCCCGCCCCCCGGCCCCCCCTCGGCCAGGGAGCTGCCGACCACGGCGTAGACGTGGCGCAGCACGCTCTGCCCTTCGGGCAACTCGCGGTCGAACTCCTCTACCGTCTCCTGTGCCTTCTGACGGATGAACTCCTGGACCCGGGAGGTCTGCTCCACCGGGGTGCCGCGAGGCATCTGCAGGGTGGCAGTGATGACGTCGGCGTCGACCTCGGGCATGAAGTTGAACTTGAGGATGCCGCCGCCGATCACCCCCACCGAGAGAAACAGCACGGCGATGGCCGCGGCGATGGTCACGTAGCGCCAGCGCAGGCACAGATTCAGGGTGCGCCGGTAGGGGCCGGCGATGAAGCGCTCCAGGCCCCGGCCGAAGGCGAGCCGCACCCGGTCGATGGCGCCGATCAGCCCCTTGGGGCTCTGCCGCCGCTTGCCCATGGCGAGGTGGGCGGGGAGGATGAACAGGCACTCGACCAGCGAAACCACCAGGATGGTGATCACCACCGCCGGGATCACGTAGATGAACTTGCCCATCAGCCCGCTGACGAACAGCAGCGGCGAGAAGGCTGCCAGGGTGGTGAGGATGGCGAAGACCACCGGCACCGAGACCTCGAGGGTGCCGTCGATGGCCGCCTGCAGAAACGGCTTGCCCATCTGCCGGTGCTCGAAGATGTTCTCGCCGACCACGATGGCGTCGTCGACCACGATCCCCAGCGCCAGGATGAAGGCGAACAGGGAGATCATGTTGATCGACACGCCGATGGCCGGCATCAGGAACAGGGTGCCGAAAAACGAGATGGGGATGCCGAGCATGACCCACAGGGCCAGGCGGATCTCGAGGAACAGCCCCAGGGTGATCAGCACCAGCACCAGGCCGAGGGCGGCGTTCTTGAGCAGCAGGTTCATGCGGCTCTCGAACAGCTCGGAGGTGTCGTTCCAGGTGGCCAGGCGCACCGACGGGGGGAGGCTGCCGCGCTTTTGCGCCACGTAGTCGATGACCAGGTCGGAGATCTCCGTCGGCTTCTGCTCGCCGACCCGGAACACCTTGACCATGGCCGCGGGCATGCCGTCGAAGGTGGCCTTCTCGTCGGTCTCGCGGAAGCTGTCCCTGACCTCGGCGATGTCGCGCAGGTGCACCTCGGTTCCGTCGGGGTTGGTGAGCACCGCGATGTCGCCGTACTCGGGGCCGAGATAGCGCCGCTCCTTGGTGCGCAGCAGGATCTGCCCGCCGGAGGTCTTGATCTCGCCGCCGGGCAGGTCGAGGGAGGCGCGCCGCACCCGCTGGGCGACCTGCTCGAGGGTCAGGTTGTAGCGGCGCAGGTTCTGCTCGGGGATCTCGATGGAGATCTCGTAGGGGCGCACCCCGCCGAGGTCGACCTGGGTGATCTGCGGCAGCTCGAGCAGCTCGTCGCGCACGGCCTCGGCGCGCTCGCGCAGGCTGCGTTCGGGCAGCTCGCCGTAGACCACCACCGAGATGACCTCGCGGCGGTTGAGCAGCTTGCTGATGACCGGCTCCTCGGCGTCGAGGGGGAAGGTGGTGATGCGGTCGACCTCGCTCTTGACGTCCTGCAGCACCTTGTCGGCGTCCAGCCCCTCGCGAACCTCGACCATCACCGTCCCCACCCCTTCGGCGGCGGTGGACTTGATCTGCTTGATGCCGTCGACCCCGGTGAGGTTCTCCTCGATCTTGAGCAGGATCCCCTCCTCGACCTCCTCGGGGCCGGCCCCCGGATAGGGGACGCTGATGCTGATGCGGTCGAGGGAGATCTCGGGAAACACCTCCTGCTTGACCTTGGGACCGAGGATCAGCCCGCCGACGATGAAGACCAGCATCAGCAGGTTGGCGGCCACGTGGTTGTGGGTCATCCAGCGGACCGGGCCGTTCATGGGCGGCTCTCCCCGGCGGCGGCCGCCGGGCGCAGCTTCATCCCCTCGGCGGCGCCGGCCACGTTGGTCAGCACCACCCGGTCGCCGGGTTCGAGACCGGCACCGATGACCACCTCGGAGCGGGCCCGGCGCACCACCTCCACCGAACGGAATTTGAGGTGGCTGTCGTTCATCAACCAGACCTGCTCGCCGTCGCGCAGGGCGCTGGAGGGCAGCACCGCCACGTTCTCCAGGGTCTGCCCCTGCAGTATCACCTCGACGAAGCTCCCCAGGGCCAGGGGCGGACGCTCCTGGGCGGAGCCCTGCAGGCCGTGGGGATCATCCACCGCCACCACCACCCGGGCCATGCGCCCCTGGGGGTCGACATCCCCCAGCGAGCGGACGATGCGCCCGGACCATTGGTAGACGCGCTCGCCGGCGGCGAGCTTCACCGTTGCCGGCGAACCCTCCCCGGCCTCACCGGCCCGGGGGATCCGCAGCCAGCCCAGCTCGTGCAGCGGCAGGGGCACCACGATCTCGGCCTGATCGGTGCCGGCGAAAACCGCCACCGGGCTCCCCGCCCGCAGGTACTGACCGGTGTCCACCGACTCGGAGCGGATGATGCCGTTGAAAGGAGCGCGCACCAGGGTCCGCTCGAGCTCGAGCTCGGCCTGCTGCAGGGCCGCCCCGGCCGAAAGCAGCGACGCCTGGGCGTTTTTCAGCTGCGGCTCGTAGAGGGCCAGGGGGTTGTCCGGCGCCTCGGCGGGCTTCAGCCGCTGCCATTCCTGGCGGGCCACCCGCGCCTGCCCCTGCACCGTGGCCAGCTCGAACTCGGCCCGGGCCAGGGCCGCCTTGGCGCGGTCCACCGCCAGGCGAAAGTCGGCATCCTCGATGCGAAACAGCACCTCGCCCCGGCGCAGGTAGCCACCGGCCACCAGGCGCGGCGAAACCTCCAGCGCCCGGCCGCTGACCTGCGGGGCGATCTCCACCTGCTGGCGGGGCTGGACGGTGCCGGTGCCGTGCACCAGCACCTGGCGCTCGCCGATGGTCACCGCCAGGGTCTCCACCAGGGCGCCGGGGTTCTCCCGGGCGGCCTTATGAGGTTCGGGGCGGCTGGCGATCATCAGGCGCATGGCGAAAAAGCCCCCGGCCAGGATGAGCAGGGCGAGCAGGGCCATGATAATTTTGGTGGTTCGACTCATAGCTGCGTTCCTTTGGTTTACTGCCGCGCCAGGCGGCGCTGGAGTTCTTCGTTCATCCAGGTGCCGCCCAGGGCCCGGGCCAGGCTGATGCGATCGGCGATGAGCTGGCGGCGCGCGGCCAGCAGCTGGCTCTCGACGTTGAACTGGGCCACCTGGGCGGTGAGCACCGGCAGGTAGTCGGAGAGCCCGGTCAGGTAGCGCTCGAGGGAGAGCCGCAGCGAGGCCTGGGTGGCCTCGACCTGCTCCTCGAGCCGGGCGATGCGCTGCTCGGAGGTGCGGTTGCCGCTCAGGGCGTCCTCCACCTCCTGGAAGGCCCGCAGCACCGCCTGGTGATAGGCCGCCAGGCTTTCGCGGAAGGCGGCCTCGCTGCGCTCGACCTCGGCCTTGCGCCGCCCGGCGTCGAACACCGGCTGCGCCAGGTTGAGAATCAGGTTCCAGAAGCTGCCGGTGATGTCCCCGGTGCTGAAGGCGGTGCGGCTGCGACCGTAGCCGCCGAGCAGGTTGAAGGCGGGAAAGCGCTCGGCGATGGCCGCGGCCACCCGGGCGTCGCCCGCCTCGACCCGCCGCAGGGCGGCCTCCACGTCGGGGCGGCGGGCCAGCAGCTGCGAGGGGAGCCCGGCGGGGAACCAGGCCGGAATCTCGGCCAGGGCCACGGTGTCGGCCGCAAGCTGCCCGGGATAGCGGCCGAGGAGCACCGCCAGGGCGTGGCGGGCCTGCTCCAGGCTGGCTTCGAACTGGGGGCGGCGGGCCTGGGCGGCGGCCAGGGTCTGGCGCGCCTGGTAGACATCGAGGGCCGGCACCAGCCCCTCGCGGTAGCGCCGCTCGACCCGCTCCAGGGTGTCGGCGAAGGAGGCGATGGTCTGGTCGGTCAGCTCGAGCTGGGCGCGCTGTTCGGCCACCAGGTAATAGAGATCGGCCAGCTGCGCCGAGGTGCTCAGCAGCAGGGTCTGCACCTCGCCCGCCGCGGCCAGCCCTTCCAGCTCGGCGGCCAGGCTGCGGTTCTTCAGCTTCTGCCAGAGATCGATCTCGAAGCCCGCGGCCAGCGACAGCCGGTAGCTGTTGCCGGTGTCTTCGCCAAGGATCCCCGGGGTCATCTCCCGCCTGGTCTGCCCCTCCAGGTTCAAAAAGGGGTAGCGGGCCGCCTCGGCGGCGCGGCCGGCCGCTTCGGCCTGCTCCAGGCGGGCCAGGGCCCGGGCGATATCGAGGTTGGCCCCCAGGGCCTCTTCGACCAGGGCTTCGAGCTGCGGATCGCCGAAGGCGAGCCACCAGCGCTCGGGGAGCGGGGCGGAGGGCCCGGGCGCCGGGGTGAAGGCTTCCGGCAGCGGCGCCGGGGCACTGATCTCGGCGGGGCGGTGCAGCGCGCAGCCGGCCAGCAGCAGGCCGGTCAGCAGCAGCGCCAGGGCAGGCAGGGTCAAGCGCATGGCGCCTCCATTCCGGCAGCAAGAAAAGGGATCATCAGCCCGAGCAGGGTCTGCGAATCGCGGGTCGGCTCGATCCCCGGCGGCAGCGGCAGGGGCTTGTCGAGCAGGCACAGGGTCTGGCCCATGGAGCCGAGGGCGAACACCATGCGCCAGAAGACCGTGGGCGCCGGCTGCTGGGGCAGGGCCTCGCGCATGACCTCGAAAAAGACCTGGAAGGTGGGCTGCATCAGCTGCATGAACAGGCTGCGCAAGGCCCCGTCCGGTTCGCCCAGGGCGCGGCCGACCAGGCTGATGAAATCCCGGGCGCCCGGGCCCGATTCGCGAAAGGCCAGGGTCGGCTCGATGAAGGCGCGCAGGGTCTCCTCCACCCCCGGCGGCCGTCCGGCGCCCCGGGCCTGCTGGCGGACCTGCTCCAGGGCCCCCCGGCGGGCCTCGTTGAGCGGGGTCAAGCGCCGCTCGAGCACCGCCTGGGCCAGAGCGTCCTTGCTGCCGAAGTGGTAATTGACCGCGGCCAGGTTGGCCCCGGCCCGCCCGGTGATGGCGCGCAATGAGGTGTTGTGGAACCCCTCGCGGGCGAACAGGCTTTCGGCGGCATCGAGGATGCGCTGCTTGGTATCTGGTTGGCTCATGAACCCTCCCCTCGGACCTGGGTCGAAACAATCATACGATAATTTTAAACGAACGTTTGACTTAGAAGTCAAGGCAAAAAAAACGGGGCAGGTTGCGACCTGCCCCGCCGGCGGTGACCGGAAAGCGGAATTTTCAATAATTTGCCCGCCCGCTGGAAAGGTGGAGAATTCTGAAGCGGTACCCCTGGTAGCTGAATATCACCCCCTCGGGGGTGATCTCCTCGAGCACCAGCCCATTGCTCAGGACATCGCCTTCGCGCAGAATCCGGTCGTTGATGCGCACCATCCGCGCGCTGACCCGGGGGGTGTAGAAATGCACCGACAGGGTCAACGCGGGGATGCCGCTGCGCACCGAAGCCGGCAGGGCATCGAACTCATAGGTGCGGGACTCGGCCACCACCGGGGTTGGGGCGGCGGGTTCGGCCTCGGGCTCGACGGCAGGTTCGGGTTCGACAGCGGGCTGCGCCGCGGGGAGCGGCGGAGCCGGAGCGGGCGGGGAAACCTCCGCTGGCGGTTCGCTCGCCGCCGCGACGGGAACCGGCTGGGGCCGGGGCTCTTCAGGGGCCTGGACGACCGCTTCGGGCACCTGCTTCGGAGTAACGGAGGCGGCCGGGGCAGCCGGCGCCGGCCTGGGGGCCGACGGCGGCTCGGCAGCGGGCCTGGCCGCCGTGGCGGCGGGTTGCGGCTGGGGGGCGGGCTGCGGCTGCGGCGGCGCCTGGACGACCGGGGTCCGCTGCGAGGAGGATGCGAGCCACCAGGCGACCAGACCGGCGTTGAGCAGCAGCGCAACCACCAGCAGCCAGGGCCAGAGCGGACGTTTTCTGCGGCCGGGCGGCACCGGGGCGTGCACCGTCTGCAGGTCGGGGACGCCGGCCCGCTGCCGCTTGCGGTCGGACTTCTTCAATGCATCGAGAATAAACGACATGCCTGCCTATTCCTCTCGCGGGGCCAAAAGTTTCGGAATCCGCGGGTCGAGGGCCGCGTTGAGCCGGATCAGGGTGTTGGTTCCCAGGATACCGTCGGGCTCCAGCCCTTCTCGAAGCTGGAAGGCCTTGAGCTCGGCGAGCAGCGGCCCTTCGAGAATCGGATCGCGGCGGGCATCGGGAGCCCGGTTGTAAATGCGCGCCAGCTGCTCGTCGAGCCAGGCCACCTCCGGGCCCCGGCCACCGGGGGCGACCAGGCGGCGATAGTTGCCGGGGACGCGCCAAAGCAGGGAGAACTCGCCGAACCAGATCGATTCCAGGTCGCGCACCGAGACGACGCGGGTCTCCGGCCCCAGGGCGAACGTCGCCCGGTCCCCCCGCAGGGAGACCAGGGTGGCGAAAAACTCCTCGCCCGGGGCACTGACCACCCGCAGCACCGCCGGCAGGTCGAGCTGCCGCAGGCTGCCCAGGCTGCCGCGACGGTGCAGGCAACGCATCCCCAGGCTTTCGGCATGGTCGCAGGCGTTGCCGTCGGCGCCCTGGTATTCCATCCCCCAGGCCTGGAACAGGCTCTCGAAGGCCAGGGTTTTGCTCTGCTCGATGGGAAGCTCGGCCGGCCAGGAAAGCGGTTTTTCGGAGGCATCGCCGGCGCCGGCTGCGACGATGACCAGGGCCCCCGGCTCGCCTTCGGCGGCGGCCTGGGGCGGGTCGGCCGCAGGCTCGGGGAGCGGCGCCGCGGGCCCCTGTTGGGCCGGCTTCAGAGCCGCGGAAAGCAGCTCGGGGCGAAAGTAGAGGGTCGCCAGGCCGAGGACCGCCGCCACCAGAATCACCCCCGCAGCCAGCCAGCGCACCGGCAGGGTCAGACGCGGGGGGGACTGCATCTCGCCCAGCACCTCGCGGGCCGCCTGACGCAGGGTCCGGCGGTTGACTTCGCCCTCCCCCTTGACGTAAGCCCCCAGCAGAGCCCGGTCGCAGAGGACGTTGATCAGCCGGGGGACTCCCCCGGTCAGCTTGTGCAGGCGGTCGAGGGTGGCGGGGGGGAAAAGCTGGCTGCGCAGCCCGGCGACCGCCAGCCGGTGGTTGACGTAGGTGCCCACCTCCTTGCGGGAGAGGGGGCCGAGGTGGTAGCGGGCGGTGATGCGCTGGGAGAGTTGCCGCAGGTCCGGCCGCGCCAGCAATTGCAGCAGTTCGGGCTGGCCGAGCAGGATGATCTGCAGCAGCTTGCGCTGGCTGGTCTCCAGGTTGGTCAGCAGGCGCAACTGCTCGAGGACATCGGGGCTGAGGTTCTGCGCCTCGTCGATGACCAGCACGGTCTTGCGGCCGCGGCCATGGGCATCGAGCAGGTAAGCGTTGATCCGGTCGACGAAGACCTTGATGCTGGAGTTCCCCTCGGGAAAGGCGATGCCGAGGTCGTCGCAGATGGTGGCGAGCAGTTCCGCCGAGGTCTGCTTGGGGTTGATGACGTAGGCGACCTCGACATCCTCGGGCAGCTGCTCCAGCAGGCAGCGACAGACCGTGGTCTTGCCGGTGCCCACCTCGCCGGTCAGCAGCACGAACCCCCCGTCACTGCTCACCCCGTAGAGCAGGTGCGCCAGCGCCTCGCGGTGCGCTTCGCTCATGTACAGGTAGCGGGGGTCCGGGGCGATGGAGAAGGGGGTTTCGGCAAGACCGAAATATTCGTTGTACATCGGCGATCCGTCGGTGGCAGGGCTGAAAGGTTTCAGCGGATATTCCAGGCCCTAATGATAACGACTCGGGCGGAATCCTGCAACAGCTTCGCCAAGACCATGAAGAGCGAGGGCCTCAGGCCAGAAAATTCTTTACCCCGGTAAAGAAGATCTGCGCGGCGATGGCCGAGACGAACAGACCGGTGAGCTTGGTGAGGATCACCAGCCCCTGCTGGCCGAGCAGCTTCTCCATCCGGCCGGCAACCCGCAGCAAGCCGCCCACCGAGAGCACCGCGCAGAGCAGGGCCGCGCTGGCGACGATCTTCTCCGGCATGGTCTTGAGGCTGGCGCCCATGACCAGCAGCGCGCCGATGGTCCCCGGGCCGACGGTGATGGGGATGGCCAGGGGCACCACCGCCACCTCCTGCTCGGAGTCGCCGGGGGAGACGCTGGCCTTGCCCTGGATCATGCCGATGGCCGAGAGAAACAGCACCGCCCCGGCGCCGATGCGGAAGGCGTCAAGGGTGATGCCGAACAGATCGAAGATGTAGCGGCCGAAGACGTAGAGCACGAAACAGGTCACCACCACCGCGACGGTGACCTTGGTGGCGGTCTTGCGCCGCTCGGCGGGGCTGTAGTCCCGGGTCATGGACAAAAAGGCCGACATGACGAAAAAGGGGGTGAGGATCATGAACATCTTGAGATAGACGTTGATGAAGGTGGTCAGCATGGTCTTTGTCTCCTCATGGGGGAGGCAGGGCCTCCCTGACGAATCTGTCGGAACCATACTGGAATTTTGCTCCCATTGCAAAGGAAGCCGGAGTTTGCGCCTGGCCGGCGGCGCCCTCCAGCCCCCCGGGCGACTGGCCTGGCCAGCCCGTAACAGGCAGGCGGAATAGTCCTTGCGCCAATAATTTTTCAATGAATAATTGAGGCAAACATTAGCCGACTCCCGGAGCAATCATGGAACGCAAGCTGTTTTTCGCCCTGTTGACCTTTGCCTTTTTGCTGTTCTACCTCAACCTGGTGTTTCAGGTTGTCGCCCCCTTTCTGCGGGTGCTGGCCTGGGCGGCGGTGATCGGCATCCTGACCCGTCCCGTCTACAAAAAGCTGCATGCCTGGCTGCGGGGCAGGGACCTGCTGGCCGCCTGCCTCATGACCCCCGCGGTGGTCCTGACCGTGGTGGTGCCCATGGTGATGATCCTGCTGCTGTTGACCCAGGAAGTCACCCAGATGTACCGGTACCTGGAAGCCGGGCAATTCAAGGAGCAGATCCTCGGCCTCGGCCAACTGACCGCCCATCCTGCCATCGCTCCCGCCTGGGAGAAGCTGCGGCCCTGGCTGGCCCGGGTCGACCTCGACCCCGAGAAGGCCCTCCTGCCTGCGGCGCAGAAGGCGATGGGATTTCTGGCCGGGTATACCACCGAGATCCTCAAGAACTTCTTCCTCTTTCTGCTCAAGATGATGATCCTGGTCATGGCCTTGTTCTTTTTCTACCGGGACGGAAGCCGGATGCTGCAGCGTTTCTGGTCGCTGGTGCCGCTGCGCGAGGAGGACCGGCTGCAGCTCGGGCGCCGGGTCGAGGGGATCCTTTCGGCGGTCATTTACGGCGTGTTCCTGACCTGCGTCGTCCAGGGCACCCTGGGCGGCATCGGCTTCTGGATCTGCGGGCTCCCCTCGCCGGTGCTGTTCGGGGTGCTGATGGCCATTTTCGCCCTGATCCCGATGGTGGGGACCCTGCCGTTCTGGCTCCCCGGGGCGGGCTACCTGCTGCTGCGGGGGGAGATCGCCCTCGGCATATTCCTGCTGTGCTGGGGCGCCTTCCTGGTCAGTTCGGTGGACAACGTCCTGCGCCCGCTGTTCATCAGCGGCCGGGGGAAGATCCCCTTGCTCGTGGTGGTGATCGGGGTTCTCGGCGGCATCGGCGCCTTCGGTTTCGTCGGCGTGGTCCTGGGGCCGCTCATCCTGGCCCTGGCCCTGTTCGTCCTGGACCTGTACCGGGCGGAATTGCTGCCGGCGCCCCGCCAGGGGGAATGACGCCGGACTCGGCCAGGGCGAAAAAAAAGCCCGGGAGTGAAACCACTCCCGGGCCACGGCACTGGGTCGGTGGAGGCCTACGCCCCCCCGGACCCGAGGGAAAGGGCCCCTCGATATCTTAATGATCGACGGCCTTGGAGATGCCGATGCCGGTGTTCTGGCGGACGTAGATCTCGTCGAACATCTCCTCCGAGCGGCGGCTGCGGAAGGCCAGGGCACCGAGGATGGCGGCCATGAAGCCGAGCGGGATGGAGACGATGCCGGGGTTTTTCAGCGTGAACAGCGGCGCGTCCAGGCCCAGCAGCGAGGAGCCGTCCTTGTTCTTCTCATAGTCGGCCATCGCCTTGTCCAGGTCCTTGAGTTCCTTCTCGCTCAGGGCGACCCCGGAAGCCTGTTTTTCCTGCAGCACGCTGACCACCTTCTGGGCGTCGGCGGCGATTTTCTTCGGATAGGTCATGTTCGGCGAAACCAGCACCAGGCCGATGGCCGCCACCGTGCCGACCACCAGGCCGGCGATCACCCCGGCGGTGTTGAACTTGCGCCAGAACAGCGACAGCACCACCACCGGGAGGTTGCCCGAGGAGGCCACGGCGAAGGCCAGGGCCACCAGGTGGGCGACGTTCTGCTTCTCGGCGGCGATGCCGATGATGATCGCCACCGTGCCGACGCACAACGAGGTGATGCGGGCGGCCATGACCTGCTCATGCTGGTCGGCGTGGCCGTCCTTGATGAAGTTGACGTAGATGTCGTGGGCGATGGCTGCCGAGGCGGCCAGCACCAGGCCCGAGACCACCGCGAGGATGGTGGCGAAGGCCACCGCGCAGAGGAAGGCGAGGAAGATGTCGCCGAGACTCGGCGCCACGTCGCCGCCGAGCTTCTGGGCAAGCATCATGGCCGCCATGTTGCCCCCCTTGTCGACGCCCGAGACCGCCTGCGGGCTCAGGTTGATGGCGGCGCCGAAGCCGAGCAGGGTGGTCAGGATGTAGAAGGAGCCGATGATGAACATGGCGATGATGACCGACTTGCGCGCCGCCTGGGCGGTGGGGACGGTGAAGAAACGCATCAGGATGTGGGGCATGCCGGCGGTACCCAGCACCAGAGCCATCCCCAGGGAGATCTGGTCGAGGGGGTTTTTCAGGAACAACCCCGGCTCGAGGAAGCGCTGGCCGTAGTCCATGCCCGCCTCGGGGGTGGGGTGTTTGAGCACCGCCTTCTGTACCCACTCCTGGATGTTGAGGTCGCCGGCGATCTCGGCGAAGAAGCGCAGCGGGTTGAACCCGACTTTGGCCGCCACCAGGATCGCCAGCAGGGTGGCCCCGGTCATCAGCAGGCCGGCCTTGATGATCTGCACCCAGGTGGTGGCGGTCATGCCGCCGAACACCACGTAGACCACCATCAGCGCGCCGACCCCGATGATCGCCACGTTGTAGTTGATCCCCAGCAGCAGCTGCATCAGCTTGCCGGCGCCGACCATCTGGGCGGTCAGGTAGAAGGTCGAAACGGCCACCGTGGAAATGGCGGCCACCGCCCGTACCGGTTTGGGCTCGGTGCGGAAGGAGAGGATGTCGCCCAGGGTGTACTTGCCGGCGTTGCGGCAGGGCTCGGCGACGATCAGCAGCACGGTGATGTAGGCCACCAACCATCCCACCGAGTACATGAAGCCGTCATAGCCGTAGAGGGAGATCAGGCCCGAGATCCCCAGAAACGAGGCCGCCGACATGTAGTCTCCGGCGATGGCCCAGCCGTTCTGGGTGCCGGTGATGCCGCCGCCGGCGGTGTAATAGTCAGCGGCGCTGTGGGTCCGGCGGGCCGACCAGACCACCACGCACAGGGTGACGGCGATGATCGCCAGGAAGAACGGTATGGTGATGTAGGGATTGGCCTTGATGGTCGCGGCCGCGGCCGGGGCCTCGGCGGCCAGGGCCGCCCCTCCCTGGACCAGGGTGATGACGAGTGCTGCAAGCAGGCTTTTCATAGGTCTTCTCCTCACCGTTCTCTATTTGAATTCGTCGACGAGTTCGCGGGTCAGCCGGTCGAATTTCTGGTTGGCCACCCGGGCGTAGTAGATGGCGATCCCCCAGGACACGAAGAACTGGGAGAGGGCGAACAGGTAGCCGAAGTTGATGTTGCCGATGACCTTGACCTTGAAAAGCCCCGGGGTGTAGGCCGCCCCGATGGGGAGAAGGAAATAGAAGAGGGTGGAAAAAGCCCACCAGCCGAACAGAAATACGGTCTTGCGGCGGTGCAGCTCGACGAACTTGGGATGCCGGGCGATGTCCGCCCAACTTTTGGTTTTCATAGCCGTCTGGGTTCCTTTCTGAATGTTGGTTGTTCTGCCCTTTTTCACCCCGGGAGGGCAGAATCCGGTACAACCGATCCTCTTTGCACACGTCTGCTGGCGGCGCTTGACATCACCCCCTTTAAACCAATGCGACCAATTTTTTGATTGAAGCAAGAGCACGGCCCTTCGCAGCTGATCCCTGCCCCCGATATTGGCGCACGAACGGAAATGGTCTGCCCGGAACGCAGGGGACAGCTCCTTTTGCAGCCACCGGCGGTGCATACGCAATTCGGGAAATCGATCAGGAGGTCAGGGGGCCGACCCGGTAGCAGGGCCGTTCAGGTGGATCAGAGAGGGGGGGAGCGAGGAGCGAAGGGAGAGAAGTGAGCAATGGAGAGATAGGAAAAGCTCGCCTCCGGCCAGGGAGGCTTGCTCCGCGGTGCGAGGCATTCGGACTCCAGGCCGGTAAAAGTCTGCAGCAGGACTGGATACGGATCACTGCATGCATCTGCACCCTGATTCCCTCCGGTCGGCTTGACGAAGGGGGCCAGATACTCATCTTCCAGCAGGGAAAGGGCGTGATCCGCCAGGGAGCCGGCAGCCCTTTCGGCGCTCACCGCGGGAACCTGCAGCAGCAGTGCCGCAACCAGCAGCAGGGAAACCGGGACGGCCCCCCCGCGCCACCTGCCCAGTTGCTGGAAAAAGCCGCACAACATACCCTGCCGCCGAGCCTCGAAGAAAATATAAACCTGTTTATAATTCGTGAACAGTCGTACAGGATATCCAACCAGAGCAACTGGACACATTTTTCATCTCCAGCTTTTCCGGCCCCAGATCCCGCACCCACATGGCAAAATTATAATAACCTTGTTATATTTTTTCAACTGCCATTTTTTCAGAAGCCCGCCCGCTGATAATTCCCGCAACGTCATTTCCACCCCAAGGCACCTGCCAACCAGGCGACCACGACTGCCCCGCCGAAAAGTATCCGGTACCAGGTAAAGACGGCGAAGGAGTTGTCGACGAAAAACCGCATCAGCCATCCGATCACCAATATTGACGACGGAAAGAAGCACGGAAACTCCCAGAAGACAACCGGCAGGTTCCGAGGTGCAAGCAAGCTTACCACCCCGGAACGGTCTGCGGGATCGGGAGGTCCTCCAGGGGAATCGACCAGGTTGCGCCCTCAGGCCCCTGTAGCGATGCTGGCCTGTTCCGGGCCGGCGGACCCGGCACCGGGAACCTGCCTGGTTCTGCCGAAGATCCGGGCCCCGAGAATCCCCACCTCGTAGAGCAGCACGAAGGGGATCGCCACCGAGCACTGGGAGATGACATCGGGCCCGGGCGTGACCAGGGCGCCGAAGACGAAAGCGACGATGAGCATGTACTTGCGGTTGCGGCGCAGCCAGGGGGGATCGACCACTCCCATGCGGGCCAGCAGGGAAATCACCACCGGCAGCTCGAAGACCACGCCGAAGGCCAGCAGCATCTTGATCGCCAACCCGAGATAGGCGTCCATGGAGAGCATCGGGGTCACCCCGCCGGCCCCCAGGCCAAAGCGGATCAGCACGGCGAAGATGGTGGGGAAGACGTACCTGAAGCCGAAATAGGCGCCGGCGCCGAAACAGCAGCAGCCCGAGACGACGAAGGTCAGGCCGAGGCGTTTTTCGTGGGCGTAGAGCCCGGGGGCCACGAACAGCCAGAGCTGCCAGAGGATCACCGGCAACGCCGCGAGCAGTCCGGCGAGGGCGGCGAGCTTCAGGTAGGTGAAGAAGGGCTCGGTGGCGGTGAGAAACACCAGCGAACCCTGCGCGGGCAAGGCCGCCCGCACCGGCCCGGCCACCCAGCGGAACATCGGCTCGGCGAAACCGTAGCTGGCGAAAAAAGCCGCCAGCCAGCTGCCCCCGGCGATGATCAGCCGCTTGCGCAGCTCTTCGAGGTGCGTGGTCAAGGGCATCTGCTCCTCGACCTCGGCCGGCCTTTGCCGATCGCCAAGGGCGGGCTGCTGCGCCAGTGCTCGTTCTTGATCTGAATTTACCGCCATGGGCCCTGTCTCCATCCTTTTTCTAATAAATTCCCGTAGCCGTGAAGGGCGCAACTACCCGAGCCAAAGGTGCGGCAGCGGCCGATTTCCCTTTTTTCCCTTTCGGTTTTCCTTCGCGTCCTTCGCGGCTTCGCGTGAGTCTGGTTTTAGCTGTCTTCCCCTATCCGAGGCCCGCCGGCCTCACCCCCCAGGGCCATAGACCAGCCGCGGCAGCAGCAGCACCAGGTCGGGCCAGTAGGTGTAGACCGCCAGCAGGCCGATCTGGATCAGCACGAAGGGGAGCACCGCGCGGCTGACCCAGAGCAGGTCACGGTCGACCACGGCGCTGGCGATGTAGAGGCTGACCCCCAGCGGCGGGGTGCAGTAACCGATGCCGAGGTTGATGGTCATCAGCAACCCGAAGTGCAGGGTGTCGATGCCGTACTGCTGCAGCAGCGGCAGGAAGATCGGGGTCAGGATCAGGGTAGCCGAGATGATGTCCATGAACATGCCGACCACCAGCAGCAGCAGGTTGACCGCCAGCAGAAAGCCCCAGCGGGTTTCGATGCCCCCGACCACGGCGCCCGCCACCTTGTCGGGGATCTGGGCAAAGGTGAGGTATTCGCCGAACACCGAGGCGCCGGCCACGATCACCAGCAGGCTGGCCGAGGTGACCGCCGAGGAGACCACCACGTTTTTCACCTCGGCCAGCCTCATGTCCTTGTGGATGCAGATCTCGACGAAAAAGGCGTAGCAGCAGGCCACCACCGCCGCCTCGTTGGCGGTGAACAGCCCCGAGTAGATGCCGCCGCAGATCAGCACCGGCAGAAACAGGGCCCAGGCGCTCTCGCGCAGTACCGAGCGCAGTTCCGGCAAAGTCGGCCGGGGCCGCCCAGCAATCCCCCGGCGCCGGCAGACCAGCCAGGCATAGGCCGACATGGCGAGGATAATCAGCAGCCCCGGAAGGTAGCCGGTGAGAAACAGCGCCTCGATGGAGTCGTTGGTCACCATGGCGTAGAGGATCATCGAGATCGACGGCGGGATGATGATCCCCAGCACCGGCGCGGTGGTCATGACCCCGACGCTGAAGCGGCGGTCGTAACCGTTCTCGACCAGCGCTGGGATCATCGCCCCGCCGATCGCCACCATGGTCGCCACCGTCGAGCCGGAGATGGCGCCGAAAAAGCCGCAGGCCAGCACCCCGGCCATGGCCAGGCCGCCGGGGAGAAAGCCGACCAGGGTGTTGGCGGTGCGGATCAGCTTCTGCACGATGCTGCCGGTGGTCATGATGTTGCCGCAGAGCACGAAAAACAGCACCACCACCAGGGCGAACTTGTCCATGCTGCGGTAGAGCACTTCCACCGCCACCTGGGGATCGACCCCGGCGGCCCAGACCAGGCCCGCCAGCCCGGCGAAGAACAGGGCCATGAACACCGGGACGGTGGCGGCCATGGCCCCCAGCAGCAGGGCGAAAATGATCATGGGACTGGCTTCCATGGTCTCAGGCCTCCTTCGCCGACGCGCCGTCCGGCCGGCATTGCAGCATGCGAACCTTCATCTAGCCCATCCTGTCCAGCAGTGGAACGATCAGCAGCGAAACCACGTTGATGATCTTGATCATCGGGTTGACCGCCGGGCCGGCGGTGTCCTTGTAGGGGTCGCCCACCGTGTCGCCGGTGACCGCCGCCTTGTGGGCCTCGCCGCCCTTGCCTCCGTGGAAGCCGTCCTCGATGTATTTTTTGGCGTTGTCCCAGGCGCCGCCCCCCGTGGTCATGGAGATGGCGACGAAGATGCCGGTGACGATGGAGCCGACGATGACCCCGCCCAGGGCCTTGGCGCCGAGCAGCCAGCCGACCAGAAGCGGCGCGAGGATCGGGATCAGCCCCGGCAGGATCATCTCCTTGAGCGCCGAGCGGGTGACGATGTCCACGCACTGAGAGTAGTCGGGCCGGCCCGATCCTTCCATGATCCCCTTGATCTCCCGGAACTGGCGGCGCACCTCCTCGACCACCGCCCCCCCGGTCTTGGCCACCGCCTCCATGCACAGGGCGGAAAAGTAGTAGGGGAGCATGCCGCCGACGAACAGCCCGACGATGATCTTGGGGTCGGCCAGGCTGAAGTCGGCCAGGCTGAAGCTCTGGCCGATGGCGGCGAAGTGGACCTGCAGCTCCTGCAGGTAGGAGGTGAACAGGATGATGGAGGCGAGCCCCGCCGAACCGATGGCGTAGCCCTTGGTGACCGCCTTGGTGGTGTTGCCCACGGCATCCAGCGGGTCGGTGACGTCGCGCACCGCCTTGCCGAGCTGGGCCATCTCGGCGATGCCGCCGGCGTTGTCGGTGATCGGCCCGTAGGCGTCCATGGCCACCACGATGCCGGTGAGCGAGAGCATGGAGACCGCGGCGATGCCGATGCCGTAGACCCCGGCGCAGGCGTAGGAGCTGATGATCCCGGCGCAGATCACCAGGATCGGCAGGGCGGTGGATTTTTTCGACAGCCCAAGCCCGGCGATGATGTTGGTGGCGTGCCCGGTCAGCGAAGCCCGGGCGATCTGCCGCACCGGCCCGTAGCCGGTGCTGGTGTAGTACTCGGTGATCCAGAACATGGCCCCGGTCACCGCCAGGCCGACCAGCGAGGCGAAAAACAGGCTGATCGCGCTGAAGCCGCCGAGTCCGGCGGGAAACATGGCCAGGGAGACCAGGTAGAAGATGCCGGCGGCGATCACCCCCGAGGCGACGAGCCCCTGGTAGAGGGCGCGCATGATGTGGCCGCCGCGGCCGAGCCGGACGAAGAAGGTGCTGATCAGCGAGGCGAGGATGGAGATGCCACCCAGGATCAGCGGGTAGCCGACGGCGGCCGGATCATTGAAGGTGATGGCCCCCAGCAGCATGGCGGCGATCAGGGTCACCGCGTAGGTTTCGAACAGGTCGGCGGCCATGCCGGCGCAGTCGCCGACGTTGTCCCCCACGTTGTCGGCGATGACCGCGGGGTTGCGCGGGTCGTCCTCGGGGATGCCGCTTTCGACCTTGCCGACCAGGTCGGCGCCCACGTCGGCCCCCTTGGTGAAGATGCCGCCCCCCAGGCGGGCGAAGATGGAGATCAGCGAGCCGCCGAAGCCGAGCCCGACCAGCTGATTGACGATCTCCTTGATCTCGGCTTCGGGCATCATGATCCGCAGCACCAAGTAGTAGCCGGCCACCGCGAGCAGGCCCAGGCCCACCACCAGCATGCCGGTGACCGCCCCGCCGCGAAAGGCGACCTCCAGGGCCCGGGCCATCCCCGAACGGGCCGCCTCGGCGGTGCGCACGTTGGCCCGCACCGAAACGAACATCCCCACGTAGCCGGCCAGGCCCGAGAGCACGGCACCGACGGCGAAACCGACCGCCGTCTTGAGGCCCAGGGTGAAGGCCAGGGCGAAATAGATCAGCACGCCGACCACGGCGATGATCGAATACTGGCGCCGCATGTAGGCCCCCGCCCCTTCCTGGATGGCGGCAGCGATCTGCTGCATGCGCGCGTTGCCGTGGGGCAGGCGCAGGATCCAGCGGGCCGATAGCAGCCCGTAGCCGATGGCGGCCGCGGCGCAGGCCAGGGAAAACGGTATAGCGTATTGCTGCATGGCGAAAATCTCCTGACAGAGAGGGGAGTGTCCCGGTCGGGGGGGCCGGCCTGTGGCGAAGACAGGCTCGTCCCGACCAGGGACAACCGGCCATTTCCCTGGGTTGCCGGCTCGGCCGGGCTCGGGAAATGACGCTTTTGTTCAGTTGTTGGCGGTAAAGCGGGTCAGGAGAAACGAACGGGGGGAGGACGGGGGGCGCAGGGCTCGGCAAGGAACAGCGAATCGGGCAGTTCGGCCTCGAGGGCGCGGGGCAGGAAGGTGACTTGCCTAGGGGCGGCCGGAACACACAGGGCCAGGATGGGTGGCAGCGATTCGGGGTCACAGGGCAGGCGCTGCTCGAAGGAGGTTTTCTGCAGCGCGGTTGCGGCGGTGGCCAAGGTGGCCACCGGGCGGACCAGGTTCAGGTCGCCGGGCAGCCAGAAGCGCTTGGGCGCGGTAATCCCCAGGGGATTGACCAGCAGGCACAGAACCAGCAGGGCACCAAGCCAGCGGCCAAAGCCCCCGCTCAGGGTCTGCTGTTGGTTAGGGTAGCTCGCCAAGGCTCGCTGCTCGTCGAAAGAAGGGGGAATCCCGCCGGTCCGGGCTGGACGGCAGACGAAAAGCCCCGAGAATGGGGCTTTTTTCGTGGACCTCTACAATAGGACAATCCCTGAAAAAAGTCCATAGCCATAAAAGGAGGAGACCCAACCGCCCGGCAGGGCCCTTTCCAAAAGTCTCGGCTTGGCTTATGATCTGGGCACATTCTCAACTGCTCGCCGCAGGCCACCGCGGCCGGCCCAACCGCTTCCGGAGCGCCCCTTTTCCATGACCTTCGACCTGCTTTCCCGCATCGCCCACGAATTCAGCCTGATCGCCCCCATCGACGCCCTGACCATCGCCACCCTCGCCGCCCTGGAAGGGATCCTTTCGGTGGACAACGCCCTGGTGCTGGCGATCCTGGTACGCAGCCTGCCCAAGGAGCAACAGAAAAAGGCCCTGACCTACGGCATCGTCGGCGCCTTTATTTTCCGCCTGATCGCCCTGCTCTTCGCCGCCCACCTGATGCAGTTCGTCCTCTTCAAGCTGATCGGCGGCGGCTACCTGCTCTACCTGGCGATGAAGCACATGTTCTTCTTCCAGAAAGAGGACGCCCACCAGACCCGGCCGGCCACGGCCCGCAACTTCTGGGCCACGGTGCTGGTGGTGGAGCTGACCGACATCGCCTTCTCCATCGACAGCATCACCACCGCCGTGGCCATGACCGACAAGCTGGCGGTGGTCTGGATCGGCGGCGTGCTCGGCATCATCTTTCTGCGCTTTGCCGCCGGGCTCTTCGTGCGGGTGCTGGAGAAGCTGCCGCGCCTGGAGGACCTGGCCTACCAGCTGATCTTCTTCATCGGCACCAAGCTCGCCCTGGAGGGCTTCCATGTCGAGATCGAGCACGGGATCTTCTGGCTGACCATGGGGATCATCGCCGTGCTCGGCTCTTCGCTGGTCTACCGCGACTACCACCAGCGCAAGACCCGCACCGAATACCACCACCGGCTGCTCGAGCAGCTGGAAAAAGGCGAGATCGCCCCCGCGGAGGTGCTTGCCTTGGAGCACGTTCCCCGCGAGGCCATCGAACTGATGCGCAGCAAAGGCTGGCTGGAGGTGCATGCGCCCGCCTCTCCGGCTCCGCTGGAGCACCGATCCTGACCCGCGGCGTTTTTTCGAGCGAGGCTGTTCAACCCTTTTCGGCCCGAAAGGATTTCTCGGATGTCTGATCTGGACAAGCGCCTGGAGGCCCTCGAAGCCCGGCTCGAGCGCCTGGAGAAGCTGCTGGCCGGCGGCGCCCCGCCCCGGCCGGTCGCCCCGCCCGCCGAGGAAGACCCGGGCTTCGTCTTCGAACCGCTGGACGAGCCCCCGCTGGCGGGCAGGCGCCGGCCCCACCCGCCCAAACGCACCACGATCCCGCCGCGCGCCCCCCGGGCGCGGCCGAGCCGCCAACTTTCGGTCACCAACATCCTCGGCTGGGGCGGGGTGGCGGCGCTGGTGCTGGCGGCGGCCTACCTGGTCAAACTCGGGATCGATCTCGGCTGGCTGTCCCCGGCCCGACAGATCGGCCTGACGGTGCTGGGGGCGTTGGGGCTGATCGGCACCGGCATCGCCCTGCGCCGGGCTGACCGCGGCTATGCCAGCTTGCTGCCGGCTGGCGGGGTGGTGATCCTGTTTCTGGCCACCTACGGAGCGCACCTCTACTACCGGCTGATCCCGGTGCCGCTGGCCGCGGGCGCCATCATCCTGGTCTGCCTCGGCTCGCTGTGGCTGTGCCGGTTTTTCGAGAGCGAACTCTACGCCCTGTTCGCGGTGGCGGGCTCCTACTCGGCGCCGCTGCTGCTGGCGGGGCTGCGCGGCAGCATCCTCGACCTGGCCATCTATTTTTCGGCCTGGGCCCTGGTCTTCAGCATCTACGCGGTCTGGGTCGGCCGGCGCCTGGTTTACCTGGTGGCGCTCTACCTGGGGTTGATCATCTTCGACCTGGTGTGGCGCTTCGACTGGGCGGCAACGGCCCGGCATCACTGGGTCGAGGCCTTCGGCTTCCAGTGCGTGCAGTTCGTCATCTTCGCCGGAGCCACCACCGCCTTTTCGATCAGGCGCGCCTCCCCCCTGGACCGCAACACGGCCCTGGCGCATCTGCCGGCGCTGCTGATTTTCTACGTGCTGCAGTACACCCTGCTGGACCGCTTCCTGCCCGCCTGGGCCCCGTGGATCGCCGTGGCCAGCGCGGCGGTCCTGGCCCTGGCCTACTGGGGGGTGCGCCGCAGCCTCGGGGGCGAGAGCAGCGGCGGGCGCCTGCTGCTCAGCAGCTATGTCGCGCTGGTGATGCTGCACGCGGGCTACCTGCAGTCGGTCCCCCTGCGCTGGCAACCCTGGGTGGGGCTGGTGCTGGCGGCCGTGGTCGCCGGGCACACCCTGGCCCGCGGGGGGCGCTACGCCCTGGGCTGGCCGATTCTCGGCGCCGTGGGGCTCATCTACGCCAGCAACCTGATGCGCGTGGTGCTGCTGGCCGACCTCGCCAGGGTGCCGGGCAGCGGCCTGCTGGTCATCGCCTATGCCGCCGAACTCTACGGCGGCTTCTGGCTGGTGCGCCGCGCCAGGCTCAACGAGCGATGGGCCATCGCCCTGGTCTACGGGGGGCACGTCTGCGCCATGGCGGCCGCGGTTCACCTGTTTGCCAACCAGCTGGCCGTCTCCCTGTGCTGGGGGCTGCTGGCCCTGGCCTGCCTGTTTTTGGCCCTGGCGCGGCGGGACAAGATCCTCGGCCAGTCCTCCCTGCTGGTGTTTGCCGCCTCGGCGGCCAAGGTGCTGCTCTACGACCTGGCAGGAGCGCCGCCCCTGGTGAGGATCGCCTGCCTGCTGGTGCTGGGGGTCAGCTTTTACCTGGGGGGCTGGCTGTACAAGAGGGTCAGCGCCCTCGAGGAAAAACCCGGCTAGGTATCCAGCCCGAAAAACCGCTCCCGCAGCCGGCTCAGAATTCCCCTGAGCGGCGCAGCACCTGGGCATAGAAAGCGACCACCTGGGCGTAGTTCGCCACCGAGATGCGCTCGTCGGTGCCGTGGATGCGCTGGAAGTCCCCGTTGCCGAGGCGATTGAGCAGGAAGCGGAAGGTGTTCTCCGCCAGCGGCGCATAGTAGCGGGAATCGGTGGCCCCCACCACCAGGTAGGGAGCGACGGGCAGATCGGGATCCCCGCTGGCCTGGCGGATGACTTCCCCGAGCACCCCGAAGGCCCGTCCCCGGGAATCGGATACCGGCGAAGGCTCGCTGCTCGGCCCGACCTGGCGCACCTCCACCCGCGGGTCAGCCACCACCCGGCGCACCCGCTCCAGAACCCCGGCCACGCTCTGCCCGGGGAAGATGCGAATATTCAGGTTGGCCGTGGCCTGCCCGGGCAGGACGTTGGCCTGCACCCCGCCGCTGACCATGGTCGGAGCGACGGTGGTGCGCAAGCCGGCGTTGAGCTTGGGGGTGGCTCCGAGCCGCTGCGTCACCAGGGGGCCGAGCAGCGGCAGATTGGCGAACAGCAGCCGGTAGCCCGGGGTGAGCCGCTCGGCCAGGTGGCGGTAGGTGTCGATGAGAAAACCCGGGTCGGCGACAAAGGGGCGGCGCTCCAGCCGCACCAGGGCCCGGCTGAGTACGGAGATGGCGGCATCGCTCCCCGGCATCGAGGCGTGGCCGCCGCGCCCCCGGGCGGTCAGCTCCAGGTTGACGAAGCCGCGCTCGGCCACCCCCACCGTGGCCAGGGGTCCGGGCACCCCCGGCAGCCCGTCCTCGAGCACCGCGCCCCCCTCGTCGAGCACCAGGGCCAGGCGCACCCCTCTCGCCCCGAGCAGGGCCGCAATCTTCGCCGCCCCCTGGGCCCCGCCCACCTCCTCGTCGTGACCGAAGGCCAGGTAAACGGTGCGCGGCGGCCGCCACCCTTCCGCCAGCAGGGCCTCCACCGCCTCGAAGATCCCCATCAGCCCGGATTTGACGTCCAGCGCGCCCCGGCCCCAGACATAGCCGTCGGCAACCGCTCCAGCAAAGGGGGGATGGCTCCAGTCGCCTTCGGTCCCCGGCGCCACCGGCACCACGTCCTGGTGGGCCATGAGCAGGATCGGAAGCTGCGACTCGTCGCTGCCGCGCCAGGTGAAGAGCAGGCTGAGCTGGTTGACCCGCTCAAGCTCCAGCGCCGCGTAAACCCGGGGGAAGCTGCTCTCCAGAAACGCCTGGAACCTTCGAAACGGCTCGGCGTCCAACCGCCCCGGATCCCGGTCGGACAGGGTGGCAAAGCGCAGGGCCCCGGCAAGGCGCTGCGCCGCGGGCTCCCCCCGCAACGGGGCGGCCCCCGAGGAGGGCCGGGGAATCGGCGGCGCGGTGAACCTGGCGGCGCGGTAGAGGGACACCCCTCCCAGGGCCAGGATCAGCAGGAAGAAAAGGACGAATGCGGCGCCCATGGAACCCTCCTCGGTCGGCAAAGTTGCTGACGTCCGTAATTAATGATAGCAGGGAAGCGCTTGGGGTGTTGCCGGGGATCGGCTATACTCAGGCGCGTAAGTCACGAGTCACGAGTCACGAGTCACGAGTCACGAGTCACGAGTCACGAGTCACGAGAAATTCTAGAAACAAGGCAGAGATTATCTACTGGATTCTGAATTCTGGCTTCTGGGTTCTCATATAAAAACCGTTGACAGTCCGCCCGCGCCGGTGTCTCATGCGCACACCGTCAACTTGCAAACTTAATCCGACTGAGGAAACGTCTTGAAAATCCGCATCATCACCACCGGCGGCACCATCGACAAAATTTACTTCGACCAGAAAAGCGAATACCAGGTGGGGGAGCCGCAAATCGCCCAGGTATTGCGCGAATCCAACGTAAGCTTCGATTTCGAGGTCACCGCGCTCCTGCGCAAGGACAGCCTCGAGCTGGATGACGCCGACCGGCAGAGGGTCCGCGAGGCCGTGGCCGCCACCCAGGAGCGCCTGATCGTGGTCACCCACGGCACCGACACCATGGTGGAGACGGCCAGGGTGCTCAAAGGGGTCCCGGGCAAAGTGGTGGTACTGACCGGCGCGATGCAGCCGGCGATCTTCCGGCAGACCGATGCGGTCTTCAACATCTCCGCGGCGGTCACTGCCGTCCAGCTGCTCCCCGAGGGGGTCTACATCGCCATGAACGGGCGCATCTTCGACCCGGAAAAAATCCGCAAAAACCGCCAGCGCCACTGCTTCGAAGAGATCGCCAAAAGCTGACCCCCGCCCGGCCTTTGGGCCGCGCGGTTCACCCCTCCCGCCCCGCTTTGCCGCAGCCGGCGATCCCCGCCAGCACCCGGTCGTAAACCGGCGCCAGTCGGCCCCAGTCGTAGCGGGCGACATACGCGCCGGTCCCTGACTCCCGCTTCCGACAGCCGTCGCCGAGCAGTTTCTCGAGGCGCGCCACCAAGTCCTCGAATCCCTCGTAGAAACACAGCCCCTGCTCCGCCGGGGGGAGGTGCTCCGGGTAGGCCAGCCGCCGCGGCAGCAGCGGCCGGCAGCCGCAGTACATAGCCTGGACCACGCTGACGCCGAAAAAATCGTGGATCGAGGTGACCGGCAAAATGTCGGCGCGCCACAGCCACCCGGCGTACTCGCCAAAATCCCTGGCGTAGCCGAACTGGACGATCCGCTCGCCGAGCCGCCGCCGGGCTTCGGCAAAAATCGCCGGCGCCCGCCGGTAGGACTCCCCCAGCACCGCCACCTCGAACTCCAGCCCCCGCGCAGCGAGCAGGAACAGGGCGCGGAAGAACTCCTCCGGGTTCTTGTCGTATTCCCAGCGGTGATTCCAGAGGATCAGCGGCCTTTGCCCCTGCATGGCTTCCGGGGGCCGGAATTCGTCCAGCCGGGCCAGGTCGAGCCCGAGGGGGAGCACTTGGCTCTTGGCGCGGATGGCCGCGGAACTTTGCGCCTCGTTGCAGTCGGGGAAGCTCTGCAGAAACCCGGGCAACTCGCCGTGGAAGGACTCGAGGTGGAAGCCGGAGTTGAACAGCACCGCGTCGGCGGCCAGGGCGCTGGCGTAGTTGATGAAGCAGTAGTGCATGTCGCGCTCCTGCCCGGGATCCCGGTCGGTCGGCGACCAGGGATAGCTGAGCTGGTTTTCGTGGAAATAGAGCGCCGTGGGGAGGCCCGCGGTGCGTTTGCGGGTCAGGGCCAGGAAGGTGGTCAGATCGAGCATGTCCGTGGCCAGCAGCAGGTCGGGGCGCAGATCCGCCTCCAGGAACTTTCTGGCCAGGGTCACCGCGCCGCCGTGCATGCGCCATTTCCAGTAGTGCCCCGCAAGCCCGAGAACCTCCACCCGGTGGCTGCTGCGGGCCGCGTATTCCCTGGCCCAGGCGGCGTGCGAGCCGGTGAGAAACGGTTCGAGGATCAGGATGTTCATGACGCGGCCTTCATGGGAATGATCGCCGCCGCGGCCGGGGCGGCGGCTTTGCGTTGGGCAATTCTGCGGTACTATAAAGGAAACGGCTTGGAAATAACAGACCATCCCCGGGCGCGCTCCCGCCTCGGGAGCGAAAGGACCTGCACCATGAAACCCATCCAGATCGGCGATACCGCCCCCGAGTTCACCCTGGAAGCCCAGGACGGCCGCCTGATTTCTTTGGCGGAGTTTCGCGGCCGACAAGTGGTGGTGCTGTTTTTCTACCCCAAGGACGAGACCCCGGTCTGCACCAAGGAAGCCTGCGGCTTCCGCGACGCTTATCAGCAGTTCCTCGACCGCGGTGCCGCGGTGCTCGGCATCAGCAGCGACTCCCGGGACAGCCACCGCGTCTTCGCCGCCGGACACGACCTCCCCTACCCCCTGCTCAGCGACCGGGAGGCGGCGGTGCGCAAAGCCTACGGGGTGCCGCGCACCCTGGGGATCATGCCGGGGCGGGTCACCTACGTCATCGACCTGCAGGGGGTGGTGCGCCACATCTGCAACTCGATGATGTTCGCCGAGCGCCACGTGGAAGAGGCTCTGGAGGTGGTGCAGAGCCTGCAGCGCGAAAGCTGGGGGCGGAACCTGGATAAAGGTCATGGACAGCGAACTGATCGTCGCCCCCCCACCTGACGAGGCGGATATCGAACGGCTGCACCGGCAGGTTGCAACACTGGCCGAGGCGCTTGCCGGCCGCGAGCAGGAACTCGGCGAGATGCGCCTGGCCCTGGCCCGCTTCGAGGTGCGCTATCACCAGGAGGTCAGCAGCCGCTACGCCCGGCTCGACGATCTCAAGGCCCGCATCGCCGAGGCCCGCGCCCGGCTCGCCCCCCGGGACCCCTGGCTCGGCGGCCGGGCGCAGCGGGCCCGCGCCGCAGCCGAACAGACCGCCCGAAGCTACCAGAGCTTCCGGGCTGAAACGCTCCCCCCGGAACCGGAGGTGGAGATCCCGGCCGAGACCCGCAGACTCTATCGCCACATCGCCGCGGAGATCCACCCCGACAAGGCCTGCGACGAAACCTCCCGCGACTTGCGCACCCGGCTCATGGCCGAGCTCAACGAGGCCTTCACCCGGGGCGATCGCGAGCGGATGGAGGAGATCCTGCGCCATTGGCAATCGAGCCCGGAAACCGTGGTCGGCCAGGACACGGCCGCCATCATCTCCAGGCTGGAGCGCACCCGGGAGCGGCTCAGAGGAAAACTCGCTCATACCGAGCGGACCCTGCACCAGTTGCGCAACAGCGAACTCCACGTGCTGATGGCCAGCGCCCGCGAGGCCGAGCGCACCGGCCGCAACCTGCTGCGGGAGCTGGCCCAGGCCATTGAGGAGCAGATCGAGGAGGCCGGCCGGGAATTGGCCGGCCTCACCCGAAAGCCGGCAGATGACTGAACTCAAACAGATCGGAGAGATGGTCCAGGCTCGCACCCTCAACCTGCAGCGGGCAAGTGCCGATCTGGTGGCGCGCGGACTGGAGGAATTGGCTCGGCTCGAACTGGACCCGCGCCTGGCGGGGCTGATCGGGCAGCTGCGGCAAAGCGAGGACTGGGACCAGCGAATTACCGCCTGGCAGAAGCTGCGCGAGCTGGGCCCGGCGGTGCCCGGATGGCGCGAGGCACTGCGCGAACTGATTTACCACGGCGACGGCTGGGCGCGGATCCTCGCCAGCGAAGCGCTGGCCTGGCACGGCTGCTGTCCCGCCGATACGGTCCCGGTGCTGATCGCCGCCGTCGATGCCAGCCTCGACCTGCGCCGGCATGACTGGGCCCGCGCGGCATGCGGCGCCCTGGGCAAGTATTCGGGACTGCCCAAGCCCTTGACCGTCCAGGCCCTGCCGGTGCTGCTGCGTGGCCTGAGCGCAGAGAACCACGACGTGCGCGGCTATGCCGCCATGGCCCTGGGCAACCTCGGCAAGGCCTCGCGCAGCGCCCTGGTTAAGATCGCCAACCTGCTCGACCGCGCCGAAGGGGCGCTCTCCGAGTGCTATCTCGAAGCCTTGCGCAAGATCGACCCGGCCATCGACTCGGCCATGGACGCCTGGGTATCGGCCCTCGATCATGACGACCCGGCGATCCGGGCCGACGCCGTATCCGCCATCGGCCGCAAGGGCAACGGTGCCTCCCGGGCCGTACCCGATCTGCTGCGCATGGCCCAGGACTACAACGCCGAGGTGCGCAAGATGGTCGCCCTGGCCCTGGCGCGCATCGAGGTCGCCAATCAGAGCGTGCTCACCCGATTGCAACACCTCTCCTCGGACAGCGACCCCGCGGTACGCCTGGCCTCGGTTTACGCCCTGTTCAAGCTGGGCGACCGGGCCGATGAGCGCATCAAGCAGTTGCGGGCCGGACTCGGCGAAAGCGAACCGGCCGCCCGCCTGCTTTGCGCCTGGGCCCTCGGCAACTGCGGAAGCGCCGCCGGCTGGCTCACCCGGCGGGCCCTCGCCAGGGCGTTGAGACGGGAGCAGGTCGACGAGGTCCGCTCCGAATTGGAGCGGGCCCTGATGGAGTTGAAACACCCCTCCCGGCCATGATCTTCCCCACACGCCCCCTTGACCAGGATGTTCTTGCATTTTCTCCCCCGAAATGGTTTTTATAGCGGTCCGACCATCCCTCGCTTGTCAGCCACCACCGCCGGAAAACGGCGACCATCCGTGCAAAGGAGAAGCCCCATGCTCAAGCACCTTGTCTTCATGAAATTCAAGCCCGAAACCAGCGACGCGCAGATCGCCGCCATCGAAGAGGCCCTCGGCGCCCTGCCCGATGCCATCCCCGAGATCAAGGAATTCGTCTTCGGCCGCGACGTGGTCCGCTCCGAGCGCTCCTACGACTTCGGCCTGGTCAGCTCCTTCGACGACCTCGAGGCCATGGGCCGCTACCAGGTCCATCCCGACCACCAGGCGGCCCTGGTGCTGATCAAGGCTGCGGTATCCGGGGTGGTGGCGGTAGATTTCGAGTATTGACCGGCCGCCGCGCTCGCCGGCGTGATTAATCAGGGGGCGGCCCGAAGCGGTCTGCCCCCGTTTTCTTGCCCCAGACCTCGACTCCTCGCGCTTGCCCCCCTCTGACGGCTCCCCCCAACTTCCGCACCTCCTGCCCCGCATCTGGACCAGATTTTGCACAAATTACCAGAACCCCCTCCGGGTCGGTCCTTTGACGGCCCCTTGTGCAGGAGTCCCCATGTCGGTAAGCACCCTCCTCTCCGTCACCCAGATACTCGCCGGGGCGGCCATCATGCTCTACTCCATTGTCCGCAGTCTGGGGATCCGCAGCGCGGTTCCCGGCACCCTGCGCGGCAAATGGCTGACCATCATTCTGTTGATGGTCTTCTTTTTTTTCGGCTACCTGCTGTTCGTCGGTAACCTGGTTACCGGCGGCCTGCTCCCCCTGGAGCTGGTCACCGGGACGATTTTCATGGGCGGGGCGTTTTTCGTTTATGGGGTGATTCATATTTCCGACATTTCCATCCACGAGATCCGCAAGAAAAGTACCGCCCTCGAGGTGGAAATCGCCGAGCGCAATGTCAGAGATGAGCAGCGGCTTCGCCATCAGGCCGGACTCGAGCAGCTCGACCGCTGCACCCGGCGGCTGATCGCCGCTGCCGCCGATAGCCCAACCTTTCTCGAAACCCTGTGCAGTGGGCTGCGGGAGCTGGTGGATGCCGACCTGGCCCTGGTCCCCATCGGTGACCACGACGGCGAAACCTTCACCTACCAGGCGGCGCTCGGTCTCCACGCGGAGAAGGTCCGCAGGCAGAGCATCCCCATCCATGAGGGGGGATTGTGCGGCTGGGTCTTCCAAAACGGTGAGACCCTCTGCCTCCCGGATCTTCAGGGCGATTGCCGGGTAAAGCAGGAACTGGCCCAGGAGTTGGGGGTGACCACCGGGCTGATCGCCCCCCTGTTTCAGGGCGACCAGGTGATCGGCGGTCTTTCGGCCTTTCGCCGCCAGCGCCCCTTCGACGCCACCGACGCCGAGTTGCTGACCCTGTTCAGCCAGAGAGCCTCCATCGCCTACGGCAACATGAAGCTGCTGGAAAGCCTGGAGCAGCGGGTTGCCGAGCGCACCGCCGAGTTGGAGGAAAAGAACCTGCAGCTGCAGCGAAACCAGAGCCGCCTGGATCACCTGGCCCATCACGACCCGCTGACCGATCTGCCCAACCGCCTGCTCTGCCAGGACCGCCTCGAGCACGCCATGGCCAAGGCCCGCCGTTCCGGGCATTCGGTGGCGCTGCTGTTTCTGGATCTGGACCGCTTCAAGAAAATCAACGATTCCCTGGGGCATGCCATCGGCGACCGGGTGCTGTGCGAGGTGGCCCGGCGTCTCCGCGGGTCGCTGCGCGAATCGGATACGGTGGCCCGCATGGGGGGGGACGAATTCGTCATCGTTCTGGAGATGCTGCGCGACGGCCAGGACGTTTCGGGGATCGCCCGCAAGATTCTCGATCAGCTGGCGGCGCCGGTGGTCATCGAAAACCACGAGATGTATCTGACCACCAGCATCGGGATCAGCCTCCATCCCGAGGATGGCGCAACCATCGACGACTTGATGAAGGCAGCCGACGTGGCCATGTACCGGGCCAAGGATGCCGGACGCAACACCTTCCAGTTCTATCGGCCGGAGATGAATGCCCGCACCCACGAGCTGCTGCTGCTGGAAGGCCGCCTGCGCCGGGCCATCGACGAAGGGCACCTGGTGCTGCACTATCAACCCCAGTTCGATTTAGGCAGCAGGCGCCTGGTGGGTTTCGAGGCGCTGCTGCGCTGGCAGCCGCCGGGAGAGCCGATGATCAGCCCCGCGGATTTCATCCCCCTGGCCGAGGACAGCGGGCTCATCGTCCCCATCGGCGAGTGGGTGTTGCGCACCGCCTGCGCGCAGAACCTGGCCTGGCAACGGCAGGGCTTTTCCCCCGTACGCATGGCGGTCAACATCTCGCCGCGGCAGTTCCGGCAGAGTTCCTTCATCGAAACCGTAGACCAGGTGCTGCGCCAATCGGGGTTGGATTCGGGGTGGTTGGAGCTCGAGATTACCGAGAGCTGCGCCATGGAAAACGTCGAAGCCACCATCGAGTCGTTGGCGCACCTCAAAAAGCGGGGCATCCATCTGGCCATCGACGATTTCGGTACCGGCTTTTCGTCCCTGAACTACCTGAAACGCTTCCCCATCTCGAAATTGAAGATCGACCGCTCCTTCGTCCGCGACATCAACCACGACCCCAATGACGCGGCCATCGCCGCCTCGGTCATCGCCCTGGGACGCAGCATGAACCTGGAAGTGGTGGCCGAGGGGGTGGAAACCGAGGACCAGGTCGCTTTTCTCTGCAGCGAGGGGTGCCGGCTCGGCCAGGGCTTTCTGATGGGGCGCCCTCTGCCGGTGGACCAGGCCGAGAAATACCTGCAGGCCGCCTCCTCCGCAGGCTAGACCTGCAAACTCCCGGAAAAAAAACGGCGGGCCTTTGCGGGCCCGCCGTTTTTCTTGCAGTATGTAACTATTCAGCAATACTGCCTCAATGTGCCATTTGGTTGCGCCTCCTCCCCCTTGAAGGGGGAGGAGATTATTGGTTAGTGCAGCATTTCCGATATGCTCTGGCCTAGACCACCTGCTCCATGGCCCAAACGCCGCAGGGGCAGATGCCGGCACAGATGCCGCAGCCGATGCAGACTTCGGCATCGGAGACATATTCGAAGCTGCCGTCGGCCTTTTCCACCCGGCGGATGGCCCCTTCGGGGCAGGACTCGAGGCACATGGAGCAGTCGCGGCAGGTGCCGCAGCTGATGCAGCGCAGGGTTTCGTCCTTGGCGTCGGTGACGCAGAAGCGGCCGCGGTTGCGGGGCTTGAACAGCTCCTTGGAGAGGCAGCTCTGGTTGATCATCTCGGGCTTCTGCACCGGCACCAGCTGCTTGCCGGCCAGGTAGTCGTCGATGTACAGGGCCGCCTCCTGGCCGCCGCCGATGGCGTGGGTGAGCAGGCCGGGCTTGATGGTGTCGCCGATGGAGAAGACCCCGGGCGCCTTGACCACCTGGCCGCAGCCGTCAACGTCCATCATGCCGCGGTCGGTGAGCCACTCGCGGGGGACGAAGGAGAGGTCGGGGCGCTCGCCGATGGCGATGATCACCATGTCGGCCTCGATCAGCTCGCCATCCTTGGTCCACAGCCCTTCCTCGGTGATCTTCTCGGTGAAGACCGGCCAGCGAACCTCGCCGCCGAGGGCCTTGACGTGGTCGATCTCCTTCTTGAAGGCGGCCGGGCGCTGGATGTCGATGGCGGTGACCTTTTTGGCGCCCATGGCGTAGGCACCCAGGCAGACGTCCATGCCGGCGTTGCCGGCGCCGAGCACGACCACCCGCTCGCCGACCTTGGGTTTCTCGCCGTTGTTGATCTGTTTCAGGAAATCGAGCCCCTTGACCAGCCGCTCGTGCCCCGGGAAGGGGATGACCACGGCGTTGTGGGCGCCCGAGGCGATGACCACCGCCTGGTATTCACCCTGGATCTTCTCGAACAGGGCCGCATCCACCGGAGTGTCGACCTGGATCTCGACCCCCAGGTCCTTGATCCGCTTGATTTCCGAATTGAGGCTGTTCTCCGGCAGGCGCTCGCTGGGGATGACCTGGCGCAGCTTGCCGCCGACCTCCTTGTCGCCCTCGAAGACGGTGACCTGGTGGCCGAGCAGCCTAAGCTGCCAAGCCGCCGACAGCCCGCCGGGGCCGCCGCCGATGACCGCCACGCGCTTGCCGCTGGCCGGCTTGACCTGGGGCGCGGGGACATCCAGCGAGAGCCGGCCCAGTTCCTTCATCGCCACCGGCTTGTCGATGAAGCGCCGGCTGCAGGCGTCCATGCACAGGTTGGGACAGACCTCGCCGCAGACGCTGGCCGGGAAAGGCGAGTACTTGAGCACCAGCTCGAGGGCCTGCTGGTACTTGCCTTGGCGCAGCAGGTTGATGCGGTCCTGGGTGGGGATGTTGGACGGGCAGGCCACCTGGCAGGGGGCGCCGAAGCGCTTGTCCTGCCAATGGGGGATCTTCAGCCGGTCGTCTCCGGCGTTGACCAGGCCGGCGACCAGGGTGTAGTCGTCCTGGACCACGTCGCCGAAAATGCCTCCCTCGACCCACTTGCTCTGGCGGAACTCGCGCATGGTCTGGCGGTGATAGGCCTTGCGCTCCTCGTAGGACTTGGCGACGATCTTCTTCCACTGGGAGAAGTCCGTGAGTGCCGGCAGGATCTCCGAGCGGTCGATCTTGTCCAGAAACACCGGCATGTTCTCCGCCAGAAACTGGCGGTCGGCGTCATCGAGATCGAGCAGCCAGACCTCGTCGGAGAGACCGCTGACCGGGCCGCGCACGTAGATGGTGCCGCCGACCATGCCGACGCAGCTGCGATCGCCGAGCACCGAATCGAGTTCCTCGCGGCCATAGCCGCAGACCACGGCGATGCCGCCGCCCATGAACTCGAAGGAGAAGGAGCCGGTGTTCTTCAGCACCCAGAACTGGGGGGGCTCGTAGGCCGGGTCGTGCTTCATCAGCGAGCCCGAGCGGGTGCCGACCCGCCCGGCGACGTAGATGTTGCCGCTGGCCGCACAGTGGGCGGTGGTGTCGCCGCCGTCGCCCTTGATGACCAGGGTCGCGCCGGCGTTGAGCCAGCCGGCGTCGGCCGGAGCCGAGCCTTCGACGACAATCTCGGTGCCGTCGAGGCCGAAGGCGCCGACGCGCTGGCCGGGGTTCTTGACCCGGAACTTCAGCGGGGTGCCGTCGGCGGTCCAGAGCGGGCCGCCGATGTCGTGGTGACCCGAGGAGAGCACCTCGAACTCGGTCTCGCCCTGCTCCAGCGCGCGATAGATCTGCAGCAGCAGCTTCTGGGTGGAAATACGCTTCTTATCTTCAAAACCAACAATCTGGGCTGGCATAGTCATCTCCTGTGAGGAGTGAGGAGGGAGGAGTGAGGAGGGAAAGGCCTTTACGCCTCACCCCTCACGCCTTACCCCTCACGGCCTTTAACATACGTACTGGATCTGGAGCCGCTCGGCCACGGCCTTGTCCGTGGAGATCAGGGCGTCGGAGCGCCCGACGGGGAGCGACGAGTTGCCGATGGGGGCCATCAGCTTCTTGAACTCCTGGTCCATGGCGAGGAAGTAGTTGACGATGTTCTGCGCCACTTTCTCCGGATCCAGACGGTGCACCAGGGCCGGCTCCTGGGTGGTGATGCCCACCGGGCAGAGGCCGGTGTTGCAGGCGTTGCAGCGGCCCATGTCGTTGCCGACGCAGCCGGCCATCTGCAGGATCAGCTTGCCGGTGAAGACGCCGTTGGCGCCCAGGCACATCATCTTGAAGGCGTCGGCCGCCAGGTCGCCGGTCTTGCCGAGACCGCCGGCCGCCCACAGCGGAATCTGCCCCTGGCGCCCCTGGGTGACGGCGGCCAGGTAGCAGTCGCGCAGCTTGCTGACGATGGGGTGGCCGGTGTGGTCGAGGCTGACCTCATGAGCCGCCCCGGTGCCGCCGTCGATGCCGTCGAGGAAGAAGCCGCCGACGATGTTGTAGGGGTCGCGCACCAGGTTGTTGAAGACGCTGACGCTGGTGGCGCTGGCCGCCACCTTGATGGCGACGGGGACGCGGAATTTGAAGGCCGCGTTGAAGGAGAGGAACATCTTCTGCACGCTCTCCTCGATGGAATAGAGCCCCTGGTGGTTGGGGGGGCTGAGCAGGTCGGCCTTGGGCACGCCGCGGATCGACTGGATGTGCTCGGCCACCTTCTGCGCCATGAGCAGGCCGCCGTCACCGGGCTTGGCGCCCTGGCCGATCTTGATCAGCACCCCGGCGGGGTCCTCGGTCATGTGGGGCATCGCCTTGGCGATGCGGTTCCAGCCGAAGTGCCCCGAGGCGATCTGCAGGATCATGTACTTGAGGTAGCGACTCTTGAGCAGGCGCACCGGCATGCCGCCCTCGCCCGAGCACATGCGCACCGGCAGGCCGCATTCCTCGTTGAGGTAGGCGGTGGCCATGGCGACCGCTTCCCACATGCGCCAGGAGAGGGCGCCGATGGACATGTCGCCGATGATCACCGGGTAGATCCAGCGCACCGGCGGAGCCTGGTCTTTGGACTCCAGCAGCCCTTCCGGGCCGACCCCGAAGGGGAGCTTCTTCGGCGGCAGGATGCGGCCGAAGGGGGCCAGCAGGTCGAAAGTGTGACGCTGGGCGTCGAGGCTCGGGTCGGTCATCTGCGAGATGCGCCCCACCCGTAGCTTGTCCAGGGTGCGGGTGGTCGCCTCGAGGTTCTTGCGGCCGCCGCGCTTGATGGAATCGCCGCCCAGGCAGCGGGTGACGATGGGGTGCCGGGTGTCGATGTTGCGCTGCGGGCCGATGGCGTCGTTGGGGCAGACCTTTTCGCAAATGCCGCAGCCGCGGCAGTAGTTCTTGATCGAGTGAGCCTGGCGGATCACCGGCACCGCGGAAAAACGCTGCTTGGGCTCCGGGAACTCGCTCTCGGAGAAGACCATGCGGCGCCGCTCGACCTTCGGCTCGATGGCGCGAAAGGAGCAGGCGGCCACGCAGGAGCCGCACAGGGTGCAGCGGCTGGCGTCGTAGCGGATCTTCCAGGGCAGGTCGTTGGGGGTTACGTTCTGAACTTTCATTGTCTCCATCTCTGCACCTCCAGATTGCTGTCGACCGCCACGATCTCCCGCTCGTGGGGATAGATGTCCGTCTCCCAGTCACGGTCGGGGAGCACTTCGTTGATGCCGCAGACCTCCGAGGAGATGACCACGGTGTCCGCCGAGCGCCCCACCACCACCGGCCGCAGCTTCTTGGCGTCGCAGCAGGTGAACAGGGTGTTGTCGGGCAGCACCCCGATGATGGTGTTGGGACCGTTGATTTCCAGGTGGGCCAGAGACTGGCGGATCGCCAGCAGCTGGTCCTTGTCCTCGCGCCGCTCGATGTCCTCGAAGGGCAGCGGGGTGATCACGTGCTTGTAGTAGCGCAGCGGCCAGCCCAGCTCGCGGTGGACGTAGTGCAGGGTGTAGAGAAAGCACTGGGAGTCGGACTCGAAGCCGATGTAGCCGCGGTGCATCTTGCGCTGGGCCTCGACGTTTTTCAGGTAGAAGGTGTTCTCGCCGTTGGCCAGCGCCGTGTACCCCTGCAGGAAGAAGGGGTGGGCTGCGTAGCGGACGATGTCGTAGTTGGTGTTCTGCCGGCACTGGGCGGTGATCACCCGCGCGGTGAACTTGTTGTCCGGCTCCCAGAGGTTGAAGTAGGTGCCGATGTCCCGCGGGTCGCCGATCTCCTTGAGGGTGACCACGTCGGGCCAGAAGGAATAGACGAAGCCCATTTCGTCCTTCTCCAGGGCCCGGCGCAGCTTCAGGCGCATGTCGAGCAGCAGCTCTTCCTTCTCCTTCTGCTCGGCCTTGCGGTAGTGCTTGGGGTAGTCGAAGGTCTCGAACACGTAGTTGGGCATGGCGTTGATGTCCAGCCCCGGCTGATCGTTGGTCTCGGGAACCCACTGCAGCACGCGGGAGAAGCCGGCGGCATGCAGGATGTCCTCGGCGACCTTCAGCCCCTCGTCGGTGCAGGCCAGCGAAAGGGTCGGCAGATGCTTGTAGCTTTCGAATATTCCGCCCAGGTCGTGCATGACCATGGCGAAACCCGAGTTGTCATGCCCCTTCTGCTGCGACTGCATCAGCAGCAGGGCCTGACTCGGGTGAACATAATTCAGACTCTTGATGGCTCCGATACGACACATGGCCATTTACCTCCCGGGAAGCAGAGTGTTCAAGGTACCTTCGAGTTTCTCAAAATTGGACCAGCCAAAACTCATATGCAACACCCGGGCCACATCCACAGGGCTGCATTCCACAACTCAAAGCAACAAGAAATTGATCAATCAATTCAGTATTTTAAAATAATTGGTCAGCGCCACCTCGCCCCAAGGCCGAGGGCCGGACAACCTGCCCACGACCTCATCCATGCAACGAGTCTACTCAGCTGAAGTACTTTACCTACACAAAAAAGGCGGCGCCCAGCTGGGCGCCGCCCGATCGCACCGGAATTCAACGATCAAAAGGTGTAGCCGGTCTCCGAGTGGGCCGTCTGGTCCAGACCCTTCACCTCGTCTTCCAGCTCCACCCGTAAGCCCATGGTCACCTTGAGCACGAACAGCAACCCCAGGGTGACCACCACCGCGTAGGCTCCGGCCGCGATCAAACCGACCACCTGCACCCAGAGCTGATGGAAATTGCCGGCGATCAGGCCGCTCGCCCCCACCGTGGCAAAAATGCCGGTGGCCACCGCCCCCCAGGCGCCGCCGATACCGTGCACCCCGAAGGCGTCGAGGGAATCGTCGTAGCGCAGCTTGTGCTTGAGCAGCACCCCGCCGTAGCAGACGAAACCGGCGGTCAGGCCCATGACCAGGGCCCAGGCCGGGGTCACGAAGCCCGCGGCGGGGGTGATCACCACCAGGCCGGCCACCACCCCCGAGGCGGCGCCCAGGGCGCTCGGCTTGCCGGCATGCAGCCACTCGGCGGCGAGCCAGGAGAGCGCCCCCGCGGCGGCGGCGGTCTGGGTGGTGGTAAAGGCCAGGGCGGCGCTGCCGCCGGCCGACAGGGCGCTGCCGGCGTTGAAACCGAACCAGCCGAACCAGAGCAGGCCCGCGCCGAGCAGGGTCATCGGCAGGTTGTGGGGGAGCATTCTCTCGGTGGGATACCCCTTGCGCTTGCCGATCACCAGGGCCAGCACCAGGGCGGTAATACCGGAGGAGAAGTGAACCACGGTCCCCCCGGCGAAATCGAGGGCGCCGTCCTTGAGCAGCCAGCCGCCGGGCCCCCACACCCAGTGGGCGATGGGATCGTAGACCAGGGTGCCCCAGAGCAGGATGAACACGCAGTAGGTGGAAAACTTCATGCGCTCGGCGATGGCCCCCGAAATCAGCGCGGGGGTGATGATGGCGAACATCCCCTGGAACATGACGAACACGTAGGTGGGAATGGTCCCCGTAAGGGACTCGGGGGTGATGCCGTTAAGCAGCAGGTTGGAGAACCCGCCGATAAACGCGCCCTCCCCGCCGAAGGTCAGCGAATAACCGAGGACAACCCACTGCACCCCCATGATCGCCATGGCGGCGAAGGTGTGCATGGTGGTGGAGAGGACGTTTTTCGAACGGACCATCCCCCCGTAGAACAGGGCCAGGCCAGGCAGCATGACCAGCACCAGGGCCGAGGAGACCAGCATCCAGGCGGTGTCGCCGGTATCGGGGCCCTCCTGGGCCAGAACCGGGGCAGAGATCAGCAGAAGAAAAACCGCAGGCAGAATAGTCCGAAAGACGCCGTGCATCGTTGCACCTCCATGCATAAGCTTCGTTGGTTATCTCGAATGGAAGGATTCATTATCCAACGAGCTGTACATGGCAAGAGGCGTACCAAGGACTGTTCCACGTATTTTCAACAACTTAAAGCCGAGGCGAGAATTTTCTGCGGAACAACTGCCCATTAATTTGGCAGGCCTGATGGAAGTTGAGGCGAAAAAAAGCCCCCGCGGGATCAACCCGCGGGGGCTTTTTAGTGAATCTGGCAGGCCAGGAGGGACTCGAACCCCCAACATCCGGTTTTGGAGACCGGCGCTCTAGCCATTAGAGCTACTGGCCTGCAAGAGGAATCAGATCGTCTGCACCCAGCCGTGCTTGTCGGGGATCCGCCCGTACTGGATGCCGGTGAGGGTATCGTAGAGCTTCTGGGTCAGCTCGCCGGGCTTGCCGTCGCCCAGCACCACGGTGCGATCCCGGTAGGTGAACTGGCCCACCGCCGAAACGACCACCGCGGTACCGGTGCCAAAGGCCTCCTTGAGCCGGCCGCTCTGGGCACCGTCGATGATCTCGTCCACCGACAGGGCCCGCTCCTCGATCTGGTAGCCCAAATCGCGCGCCAGGTCCAGGATCGAGCGGCGGGTGATGCCGTCGAGGATGGTCCCCTTGAGGGGCGAGGTCACGATCTTGCCGTCGTAGAGGAAGCAGATGTTCATGCTGCCGACCTCCTCGACGTACTTGCGATGCACCGCGTCGAGCCAGAGAACCTGGTCGAAGCCCTTCTCGGTGGCCTCCATGGAGGCGCGCAGGCTGGCGGCATAGTTGCCGCCGGTCTTGGCCTCGCCGGTCCCGCCGGGCGCCGAGCGCACGAACTCGTCGGCGATCCAGATCTTGACCGGGCTGAAGCCCCCCTTGTAGTAGGCGCCGACGGGGGAAAGGATGATATAGCAGTAGTAGGTCTTGGAGGGCCGCACCCCGAGAAAGGGGTCGGTGGCGATCATCGTCGGCCGGACATACAAGCTGGTCCCTTCGCTGCGAGGAACCCAATCGGCCTCGAGCTTGACCAACTGCTTGAGCGCCCCCAGGAAAAACTCCTCGTCCACCTCGGGCATGCACATGCGACTGGCGCTGCGGTTGAAGCGCCTGACGTTGTCCATGGGGCGGAACAGGGCCACCGAACCGTCGGGGCGCCGGAAGGCCTTGAGCCCTTCGAAGATCTCCTGGGCGTAGTGCAGCACGGCGCAGGCCGGGTCGAGGGTGAACGGGCCGTAGGGGAGGATCCGTGCCGAGTGCCAGCCGCGGCCGGCCTCAAACTCCATGAGGAACATCCGGTCGGTGAACTGGGTGCCGAAGGCGAGCTTCGATTCGTCAACGATTCCGGGCTTTTTTGCGGCGAGGGGCAGGACCTGGATCTCCATGGACATTCAACCTCCGGCAATTACGGACTTTTTAAGCATTGAACCGAATTTGTAGCACAGAAGAAACGGACAGGCAAGGGGATTCCAAGCCCCGTAAACAGCACGGCCCGGCCATGGGCAGGAACCATGGTCGGGCCATTTTCAATCGTCAGGCGCGGAAGAGGAGAAACGCTCCCCGCACCCGGTTATTTGGGAGGCTCGGGCCCGCTTTTTTTGATACTGCAGGGACCGTAGAGCAGATTCTTCATATTGTCGCGTTCTTCGTCCTGATGGAAACGCTTCACCAGCCGGTCATATTCAGCACGGTTGGCCAGATCCTTGAGCCGGTAGTTCATGTCGCGCAGTTTCCAGAGATCTTCCATGGCGCCCTCCTGAGCAGGTGGTTGGCAGCCCGGGTCAGCGGGCCACGGACAAGATCCTAACAGCACCGCCATGATAGTCAAGGTAATTTTTACCATTATCGTGATAACGGCGTTATGAACCTTCCCGGCGTATACGCGTGACAACGCCCCGCGAGCCCAGAATCCCCGCAACTTTGGCCCTCCATCGCGGCGTTTTATTGTTGGCATGGCCTAAACGTGATAAAAATACGCAACGGCCCTGGTAAGGCAAGAGCATTCTCTCAGGTGGAGCCAGCATGGATTTCGAGGAACTGAGGCAGGCGCTAATCATTTTCAACCTTTCCGAGCGGGCCAGCCTGGAGGAGATCAAGGACCGCTACCGGGAGCTGGTGAAGCGCCACCACCCCGACAGGGAAACCGGTGAGGACTCGGAAAGGATCCGGGCAATCACCGCCGCCTACCGCACCCTGCGGAAATACTGCGGGCAGTACCGGTACTGCTTCTCCCGGGAGGAATTCTATGAACAATACCCCGTCGAGCGCCTGCGGGCCCAGTTCGGTTACGATCCGCTGTGGGGCGGCAGGGGGCCGGAGAAGGAGTAAACCGTGGGCCGTGGGCCGTGGGCCGTGGGCCGTGGACCGTGGGCCGTGGACCGTGGGCCGTGAAAAACTGGATGGGTTGTGAAACCTGGAATCAATGGACAAATGCGGGAAACTACCGGAGATTTGTGGGACTACCTGGGGGAGGCGGTGGTGACGGTCACCACCAACGGCCACGTCAACCGCAAGGGGGAGTGCCCCATGCCGCGCGGCTGCGCCCGGCAGGCTCGGGAGCGGTTTCCCGACCTGCCGCTGCGCCTGGGCCGGCGGATCGGGGAGACGGGCAATCACGTGTACGACCTGGGCGAGGGCATCGTCAACTTCCCGGTGGAGCACCACTGGCTGGAAAATCCCGACCTGCGCCTGATCGAGCGCTCGGCCCGGGAACTGCGGGAGCTGGCCGACGCCAAGGGCTGGCGGGAGATCGTCGTGCCCCGCCCCGGCTGCGGTGGGGGCGGACTGGACTGGGCCCAGGTCAGACCGCTGCTGGAAAAGCACTTCGACGACCGCTTCCTGGTCATCTCCGCCCCCTGATCCCGCCTACCCCGCATCCCCCGCCAGCACGTATTTCTTCACCGTGCGCCGATCCAGCCCCGTAACCTTCGCCACCTGCTCGTAGGTCCCCAGCCGGCGATAGAGCAGGGCGCAATACCCGGCCAGCAGCCCCTGGGCATCCAGCGTGCCGCCGTCCACCGCCGCCAGCAGCCGGCCGCGCAGATCGCCCGGCGCCACGGGCAGCTCCCCGCGGTAGCTGCGGGTCAGCAGGATGCGCCGCACCGCCTGCTCCAGCTCCCGCACGTTGCCCGGCCAACCGTAACCGGGCCCCGGCTCGGCGGCCAGCGACTCCTTGACCAGGCTCACCAGCTCCGCCGACCCCTCGCCGATGGTGCGCTCCACCACCAGCTCGAGCAGCACCTCCAGTTCGCGCGGGTCCTCCTGCAGGCGCTGGAGCAGGCTGGGGACGGCGATGACGTCCGAGCTGAGGCGGTAGAAGAAGTCGTCGCGAAACTCCCCCTGCTCGCGCAGCTTTTCCAGGGGACGGTTGGTGGCGGCGATCACCCGCCCGGAAAAGCGCTGTTTTTCATGGCTGCCCACCGGCGAGAAGGTCCGCTCCTGGAGGATCTGCAGCAGCTTGATCTGCACCGGCACGCTGACGTCGCCGATCTCGTCTAGAAAGATCGCCCCGTGGGCGGAGCAGCGGGCGAAGATGCCCCGATGGTGGTCGATGGCGCCGGTGAAGGCGCCTTTCTTGTGGCCGAAAAGCTCCGATTCGATGAGCGCCTCGGGATACTGGGAGAGGTTGATGCTGACGAAGTTGCGGGTGAAGCTTTCGGCGAAGCGGCCGCGCGCTTCATCGAAGGGGATGAACCCCGAGCGGCCGATGGCGGCGGCCGCCGCCCCCTTGCCGGTGCCGGTTTCGCCGAGCAGCAGGGTGGAGAAGTCCTCCATCCGATTCCAGAGATGGCGCTCGTACCAGCGGATGTCGTGGGTGAAGACGTTGTTCCACAGGTGCCGGCGGAATTCGCCCATGCAGGGGCTGGTCCCCACCAGGCCGTGGGCGATGAAGTAAAAGGCCCTCCGCATCTGAAAGAAGAAGGCGAAGGTGCGGCGCGCCTCCTCGGCCGAAAGCCCCCGACGGGCCAGCAGCGCCAGCACCTCTTTGGCGAAGGGGACGGCGCAGGGCTCCTCGCCGTCGGCAACCTGCTGCCGGATCAACTGGTCGAACTCGGCGGCATGGCGGTGAAAGGCCTCGAACAGCAGTGCCGAGCGCAGCAGCTCCCGGTCATCGCCGGAAAAGCGGCGCAGGTCGGCCCGCCCCTGCTCCTCGAGGGCGCCTACGGCCTCGCGGATCCGGGCCATGGTGCGCCGGATCAGCTCGGGCTGGGCCAGGCGGCCGCCGACCCCGGCGATCTCCCGGTCGAGCTGCAACCGTTCGGCCCCGAAGGGATTGCTGAAGGCGGCCCGGGCGACCCGGCCGAAGAATTCGCGCTCGGCGGCGCTCAACTGGTCTTTTCTGGCCATGCACGAAATGTACATGCACCCTGCACTGACTGTCAACCGACAAACCTCGCCCGCCCCACCCCCGCTCCACGCCATCCCAGGCAATCCAACAAATTCAACCAGTTAAACGGATAGAACCAGCATGGCACAGCCCCTGCCTTACCTGTGAGCAAAACCATCACAGACAAGGAGGACCAGCCATGACACTCACATCCGCCCAATCCCGAACAACCTGGCACCGGCGATTATGGATTTCCGTCGCCGCCGCTCTCTTCACCATTCTGCTCTGCGTCAGCACCATCCCCGCCCAGGCCGCAGGCTTGCTCAAACCCCTCGGCGGCGGCGATGCCGCCAGCCTGAGCATCAGCAGCCACCGGGTCGACGTGGTCATCAACAACGGCTACGCTCGCACCGAGGTCGACCAGACCTTCGCCAACAGCGCCGACCGCGACCTCGAGGCACTCTACACCTTTCCGCTGCCCAAGCAGGCGAGCCTCTCGGAGCTCTCGCTGTGGGTCAACGGCCAGGAGTGGCTCGGCGAGGTCGTGGAGAAAGAGCGGGCGAAAAAGATCTACCAGGAGCAGCAGGCCCAGGGCAACGACACCGCCCTGGCGGAAAAGGACGATTTCAAGAGCTTCGATGTGCGCATCGGCCGGGTGCCCGCGGGCGGCGAGGCCAGGGTGCGGCTGGTCTATTACCAGCCATTGGAGATCGACCTGAATGTCGGCCGCTATCTCTACCCGCTGGCCGAGGGGAACGTGGACGAGGAGCGCATCGCCTTCTGGTCGGAGGACGATCGGGTTGACGGCCCCTTCTCCTTCCACCTCACCCTCAAATCGGCCTTCCCGGTCAAAGACGTGCGCCTGGCCGGCTATCAGAACGAGGCCTTGATCCAGCAGACCTCGGGGATGGGCGCGGACGGCTCCGCGGGGGACATCTACGAGGTGACCCTGAACAAGGAAGCCGGCGGCGACCTCTCCCGCGACCTAGCCTTCTACTACCGCCTCGACGACAGCGCCCCGGCCCGGGTGGAGCTGATCCCCTACCGTGACGACCCGCAACAGGACGGCACCTTCATGCTGGTGGTCACCCCGGCCGCCGACCTGCAGCGCATCAGCGAGGGGAGCGACTGGATCTTCGTGCTCGACGTCTCGGGGAGCATGGGCGGCCACAAGATCGCCACCCTGGCCGACGGCGTCGCCCGCGTACTCGGCAAGATGAGCCCCAACGACCGCTTCCGCATCGTCACCTTCAACGACCGCGCCCTGGAGCTCACCCCCGGCTATGTCCAGGCCACCCCGGACCAGGTGCAGCAGTGGATCGCCGCGGTCAAGAGCCTGCAGGCGAACGGAGGCACCAACCTGTTCGCCGGCCTGGAACGGGCCTACCACGGCCTCGACGACGACCGCACCTCGGGGGTCATCCTCGTCACCGACGGGGTCGCCAACATCGGTCACACCGAGCACCGCGAATTCCTCAAGCTGCTCAAGACCTACGACCTGCGCCTGTTCACCTTCGTCATCGGCAACGGCGCCAACCAGCCCCTGCTCGACCGGCTGGCCAGGGATTCGGGAGGCTTTGCCATGAACCTCTCGGACAGCGACGACATCACCGGCCGACTGATCCAGGCCAAAGCCAAGGTGCTGCACCAGGCCCTGCACGATGTGGATCTCAAATTCAAGGGCGAAAAGGTCCGCGACCTGACCCAGGCGACCATCGGCAACCTCTACCTGGGCCAGCAGCTGGTCATGTTCGGCCGCTACAGCGGCAGCGGCGAGGTGGGGATCGAACTGCAGGCGAAGATCTCCGGGCAGGAGAGAACCTGGTCCACCACCGCCCTGCTCCCCGAGATCGACCGGGACAACCCCGAGATCGAGCGGCTCTGGGCCCTCTCCAAGATCGAAGGCGCCATGGAGCAGATCCGCGAAACCGGCGAAACCGAACCGCTGCGCAGGCAGATCGTCGAACTGGGCACCGAGTATTCGCTGGTCACCGACTACACCTCGATGCTGGTGGTGCAGGACGTGGTGCTGGAAAACGAAGGGATTGCCAAGCGCAACGCCGACCGCGTGCAGCGCGAGCGGGCCGCCCAGCAGCAACGGGAAAATGCCCCGGTGAAAAATTACCAGGTGGATCGTTCCTCGGGCAGCGGCGGGATGTTCAAGGGTCTGCCCTCCCCCGGGATCGGGTCCGGACCGGTCGGGCCGCTGTTCATCGGCGTACTTGCCTGGTTGAACAGACGAAAGAGAAATTTGAAATAGCCTTTTGTGGGCGAGGCGGAGCGAACCCGCCTCGCCTTCTCCTGAAAGGGATGGCCCCATGGAAGCTCACGGACCGAAAAACCTTAAAACCCCGGGGTTGCGCCCCCGGGCGACGCCTTACTCTCTTTGCTCGCCCAAAGAGAGTAAGCAGAGAAAGGGCTCCCCGTCGTCCCCGCCCGCCTGCGGCGGGTCCCCTCCGCTCCGCAGACATTTTGCGGATGGGCAAAAACTCGCTTCGCTCAGACATTTGCCCGTCTGTTTCGCAAAACGTCCACTGCGCTCCGGCGGGGTCGAAGGGGGTGGGGGCAAGGCAAAAGCAGGGCCAACTGCCATTTCCCGGAGGATGGAAGCCTGGGTGCTCATCTTCATCCTGGCACTATGCAATTTAGGCCTTCTGAAAGGCGCCCCGGCAATCGACCTCATCTTTCTTCCAGAAGCTGTCGCAGACGGCCAGTGGTGGCGGCTGTTCAGCTGGCCCTTGGTCCATGTCAGCCTCTACCACCTGCTTCTCGACGGCAGCGCCTTCCTGCTGCTTTACCGCGGTCTGGATCAGCCCCGCGGCGCCAGGCGCCTGTTCTACCTGGCGGCAACCGGCCTGGGGAGCCTGCTGCTGCCCCTGGCGGTATCAACCGAGATTTACCGCATCGGCCTGTGCGGCCTCAGCGGCATCGCCCATGGCCTGCTGGGCATCACCGCGCTGGAGCTGCTGGCCGGCCAGCCGCGCAGGTCCACGCTGCATCGCGGCGGGGCCCTGCTGCTGGTCGGGCTGACCGCGAAGTGCCTCCTGGAGATGATCACCGGTGAAGTGCTCTTCGCCGGCCTGCACTTCGGGACGGTGGGGACTCCGCTGGTCGCGACCCACGCCGGGGGGCTGCTGGGGGGACTGGTCGGCCATGGCTTGCCGGCGGCCCTGAAGGGCCTCCGATCCGATACAATGAACGCATAACCGGAATTTGCACCGCAGAGGCGCCAAGAACGCAAAGGATATCAACCAGTTGAATATATACTCTGCTCACCCGGCGGGTGAGCACTGAATGGTGGAATGACTCTGTGATCGCTTTGCCAACTTTGCGTCTTTGCGGTAATGAACCGCTTTTTTTAGAATACAATCAGGAGACCCGAACCATGAGCTATCTGCTGTCGCTGTTTCTGCTCTGCCTTCTCACCCTCGGCGCCGCCATCGCCAGGCCGGCGAAAGCGGAGGAGCTCGGCAAGGAGACCCGCCCCCTGCCGGTGATCGACATGCACGCCCACATCGCCGGCATCGGCGCCGGGGGCAGCGGCTGCTACGTTTCTCCCGGCCTGCGCGACAACTGGCGCTACGCCATCTACCTCAAGGCCTTCGGCGTCACCCGGGAGGAACTGGAGCGCGAGGGCGACCGCATCACCTTCGAAAAAGTCTCCGGCGCCCTTGAAGCCTCCCGGGAAGTGGACGGCGCGGTCATCCTCGCTCTGGACGGGGTGGTCAACGAGGCGGGCGAACTCGACCTGGAGCGCACCGAGGTCTACATCCCCAACGAGTTCGTCGCCCGGGAGACGGCCCGCTACGCCAACCTGCACTTCGGCGCCAGCGTCAACCCCTACCGCCGCGACGCCCTGGCGCGGCTCGAGCAGGCCAAGGCCGACGGGGCGGTACTGGTCAAGTGGCTGCCGGCGATCCAGCGCATCGACCCCTCCGACCCCAGGCTCGCCCCCTTTTACCTCAAGCTCAAGGAGTTGGACCTGCCCCTGCTGGTGCACACCGGCGCCGAGCGCTCCTTCTCCCGGGCCGATCACCGCCTCGGCGACCCGCAACTGCTGCGCCAGCCCCTGGAGCTGGGCGTCACGGTGATCGCCGCCCATGTCGCCACCACGGGCAGAACCGACGGCGAGACCGACTTCGACCGGCTGCTGAGGCTGTTTCCCAAGTACCCCAGCCTCTACGCCGACATCTCCAGCCTGACCCAGCTCAACAAGCTCTGGTACCTGCCCAAGGTGCTCGAGCATCCCGAAATCCACGACCGGCTGCTCTACGGCACCGACTTCCCGCTGATCGAAACCGGGCTGCTGGGAGTGAAGCTGGTATCCCCCTGGTATTTCCCGTTTCGGTTGGGATGGGGGCAGATGCGCGGCATCTCCGGCATCGAAAATCCCTGGGACCGGGATGTGGCGCTCAAGCAGGCGCTTGGCTTCGGGCCGGGGATCTTCACCCGGCCTGCCTCGTTGCTGAAAATTCACCGAACTGGGGAACCATGGCACGCAGGCCCCGGCCGCTTCTGATCCGTCGGATCGGGCGGATCGGACTGATCGGTCGAATCCGACGCGGCCGGGGCCTTCCCGCCTGAAGGCGATATTCTCGCCCAAGCCGAACAGGCAAAAAAAGAACAAGCGACAGGCATTCAATGCACACAGAGAACCAACCAGCCCTTTCCATATCGACAACCAGCAGCAAGGAAACAATTACACTTCAAGCACTTACAACCACAATCCACCCCTGGCACGCCCTCTGCTCAAGCAAAAGCCATCGAATCACCACAACCCAACGGAGGGCCGCCCGATGCTTGACCACAAAGAAAAAATCCGTTCCAGCTTTGCCTGGCTCAACGCCACCCAGTTCCTGGGGGTGCTCAACGACAACATCTTCAAACTGTTCATCGTCTTTTTCCTGATCGACCATTTCGGCGCCGAGGCCGCCAGCCGGGTGACCGCCATCGCCGGGGCGGTCTTCGTGGTCCCCTTCCTGGCGCTGTCGCCGCTGGCAGGGCGGCTGGCCGATCGCCTCGGCAAGCGCAGCATCATCGTCGCCGCCAAGGCCGGCGAAGTCGCGGTCATGGCCTGCGGCGCCCTGGCGTTCATCCTGCAATCCCCCCTCGGGCTGTATGCCGCCCTCTTCCTGATGGCGGCCCAGAGCGCCCTGTTCAGCCCGGCCAAGTACGGCATCGTGCCGGAACTGGTCAGCCGCGAGAGCCTGAGCCGGGCCAACGGGCAACTGGAATCGCTGACCTGGCTGGCGGTCATCCTCGGCACCGGCCTGGCCTCGGCGCTGCCGCTGCTGACCGGCGGTAGCTACCCCCTGGCGGCTGCCTCCTGCCTGGCGATTGCGGCCGCCGGCCTGGCCTGCAGCCTGCCGATCCGGCGAACCCGGCCCGCCGGCAGCGCGGAAGGCGGCTCCCTGCGCCCCATCACCGAGTCCCTGGCGGTAATCAAGCGCCTGCGCGGCGACGGCTACCTGCTGCTGGCGGTGGCCGGCAGCGCCTGGTTCATGTTCATCGGCGCCTTTTTCCAGCTCAACCTGATCCCCTTTGGCATCGACACCCTGGGCCTCAGTCAGCAGCAGGGCGGCGCCCTGTTTCTAGCCGCCGCCCTGGGCATCGGCAGCGGGGCCTTTCTGGCCGGGCGCCTCTCGGGCCGCAACATCGAGTTCGGCGTCGTCCCGGTGGGCGCTTTGGGCTTGACCCTGGCCGCCTGGGCGCTCGCCGGCAGCGCCAGCCTGGGTTCCGCGGTCCCGGCGATCCTTCTCGCCGGCCTGGGAGCGGGGCTGTTCATCGTCCCCCTGCACGCCTTCATCCAGTGGCGCAGCCCCCGGGCCGAACTCGGCCGCATCCTGGCGGCAAGCAACGTGCTGGGCTGGTTCGGCGTGCTGGCCGCCTCCGGCGCCGTCTACCTGTTCGCCGAGGTCCTCGGCTGGTCGGCAAGCCGGGGCTTTGCGGCCATCGGCCTGCTGACTGCCGCCCTTACCCTGGCCGCCTTCGCTGCCTTGCCCGACTTCTTCCTGCGCTTCGTCAACCTGCTGATCATGCGCCTGGCCTACCGGGTCAAAAGCCACGGGGCGGAAAACGTTCCCAGCGAAGGGGGCGCCCTGCTGGTCGCCAACCATGTCTCCTGGATCGATGCCCTGCTGCTTTCGGCCACCACCCAGCGCCGCATCCGCTTCATGATGGAGCGGGAAATCTACCACTGGCGTCTGCTGGGACCGTTGTTCCGCCTGATGGGCGTGATCCCCGTCTCCTCCAAGGATGCCCCCCGGCAGATCGCGACTTCCCTGCGCCAGGCCCGCTCCGCCCTCGACGATGGCTACCTGGTCTGCATCTTCGCCGAGGGGGCCCTGACCCGCACCGGCCAGCTCGGCCCCTTCAAGCCGGGCCTGGAGCGCATCGTGCGCGGCAGCGGCCACCCGATCATCCCGATCCACATCGGCGGCCTCTGGGGAAGCCTGTTCAGCTACGCCCGTCACCGCAAATGCTCCCTGCGCCCGGGCCCCGTCGCCATCCATTTCGGTTCGCCCCTCCCCCCGGGCTCCCAGGCTGCGGCAGTGCGCCAGGCGGTGGTGGAACTCTCCTGCGCCTGGCTGGAGCAGCTCCCGAGCGCCCCATCCCTGGGCGCGGCCTTCATCCGCAGCGCCCGACGCCACTGGAGCCGCAAGGCCCTGGCCGACACCAGCGGCAAGCAGCTCAGCTACGGGCGCGCCCTGGCGGGGGCCATCGCCCTGGGACGGGAACTCGAACGTGCCGGCGCCAACCAACCGATGATCGGCATTCTCCTGCCCCCTTCGGCCGGCGGCGCCCTGGCCAACCTGGCGGTTACCCTGCGCGGTCAGGTGCCGGTCAACCTCAATTACACCGCCTCGGTGGAGGCGTTCCGCTCGGCCATGGAGCAGTGCGAGCTACGCACAGTCATCACCTCACGGGCGGTCATGGAGCGCTTTCCCCAACTGCCGGTGGGCGAGCGGGCCCTGTTCATCGAAGACCTGGCGGCGCGGCTCAGCCCCGCCCGGAAATTCCGCGCCCTGCTGGCCGCCCGCTGCGCCCCGCAAAGCCAGATCATCGGCTCGCCCCGCCGGGACGAACTGGCGACGGTCATCTTCTCTTCGGGGAGCACCGGCGACCCCAAGGGGGTGATGCTCAGCCACCGCAACCTCCTCGCCAACATCGAGTCCCTGCGCCTGCTGCTGAGTCCGGAGAGCTCCGACAACATCTGCGCGGCGCTCCCCCTCTTCCACTCTTTCGGCTTCACCGGCACCCTCTGGCTGCCGCTGCTGTGCGGCTTCTCAGCTGTCTACCACAGCAATCCCCTGGAGGGGGCGAGCATCGCCGCGGCGGTACGCGAACACCGCTCCACCCTACTGATGGCCACCCCGACCTTCCTCGGCGCCTACCTGCGCAAGGCTTCCCGGGAGGACTTCGCCTCGCTGCGCCTGGTGATCACCGGCGCGGAAAAGCTCAAGGCCAAGCTCGCCGATTCCTTCGAACGCAAGTTCGGCATTCGCCCCCTCGAAGGCTACGGAGCCACGGAGCTCGCCCCGGTTACCGCGGTCAACCTGCCCGACGTCTGCATCGGCGGAGTCGCCCAGAACGGAGGCAAACCCGGCAGCGTCGGCCGTCCCCTGCCCGGCGTGGCGGTGCGCACCGTCGACCCGGAAACCGGCCGAGCGCTGCCGCCTGGCGAAAACGGCCTGATCCTGGTCCGCGGCGCCAACGTCATGCGCGGCTACCTGGGGCGGCCTGAGAAAACCGCCGAAGCCCTGCGTGAGGGCTGGTACGTCACCGGCGACATCGGCCACCTGGATGCCGAGGGGTTTCTGCACATCACCGACCGCTTGGCACGCTTCAGCAAGATTGGCGGCGAGATGGTGCCTCACCTTGCCGTGGAGGAAGCCCTGCAGGGGGGATTGAACACCGCCGAACCGGCCGTGGCGGTCACCGCGGTTCCCGACAATCAGCGCGGGGAAAAACTGGTTGTGATTCACACCCCTGGGGCAGGCGGGGTCGAGAAGTTGAGGAAAATCATGGAGGGGAGCGCCCTGCCCAATCTCTGGAGGCCGGGACGAGGTGCCTACATCGAAGTTGCCGAGTTGCCCCTTCTGGGCAGCGGCAAGCTCGACCTGGGCCGATTGAAACAGATCGCGATGGAGGGAATGGTGGAAAAGGCAGTGGGCTGAAATCCGTGCAAATCAGCGGGGGAGAAGGCGGATCCACCACGAAGGACACGAAGTTAAAGGCTTTGTATTATTCTGGTTTTTCTTCGTGCCCTTCGTGTCCTTCGTGGTGGAAAAAGATCTTTCAAATCCACGGAAGCCGGGTCCGGCCGGTCAGGCGACCGGCTCGAAAACCCCCTTCTCGTCGTTGAAGTTGAAGATCTCGCCGGTTTCGATCAGGTAATGCCAGCCGTAGATGTTGAGTTTGCCGGCGTCGTATTTTTCACGAATGTAAGGATAGGTAAGGAGGTTTTTCATCTGCACCAGCACATTGATCTGCTCGGTGAGCCATTCACGCTCCTCCGGGCTGTCGCCGGTCATCAGCCGGTCGACCCGGCCCGGCACCTCCTTGGATACTTCCAGCCACTTGCGCACATGGGGCAGGTGGGAGAGCTCCTCCGGCGACTTGTTCAGCGCGGCGCAACCTCCGCAGTTGGAATGGCCGCAGACCACGATGGAATCGACTTCGAGGGCCTGCACGGCATACTCGATGGCCGAGGTGGTGGCCACGTACTCCTCGGTCTTGCGGTAGGGCGGGACGATATTGGCCACGTTGCGGACGATGAACAACTCGCCGGGATGGGTCCGGGTGATCAGGTTGGGCACCACCCGCGAGTCGGAGCAGCCGATGAACAGGGTATGGGGCTTCTGCTGCCGGCCCAACTCCTGGAACAGCTCCCGGTGGCTCTCGAAATCCTCGCGGCGGAACTGCATGATCCCGGTAAACAGCTTTTCCATTTCGATCCGCTCCTCAAATTTTACCCTGAGTAAAAAACGACCCAAGCCAGACTGAAACCAGCCACCCGATCAACGCCTTGGGTTCTCGGCCGAAGGCGACCAAAACCTCTTTTCATTTTCAATAAAAATGGAAAGTAGCCGCAGGATGCCACCCTTGTCAAGCCGAATCGATCCGCCAACCCGCCCCTTGAACGTCGCACCTGGTCGGGCCTGGCGACAAGCAGGCTCACTCCGGCAGCCCGAGGAAGGCCAGAGTGGAGACCAGGGTGCGATTGACCACCTGCTCCCATTTTACCCCGGCGTTGGCAAGCTCCTGCAGCGCATCGGCGAACTCTCCCACCCTCTGGGCGATGTGGGCGTCGCTGGCCAGGGAGATCGGCGTCCCGAGGCGGGCGCAGAGCTCGATGATCCGCCGGCAGTTCTCCATACTTCCCTTGCGGCTGACGGAAAAGGACGAGTTGTTGATCTCCAGGGCGGTGCCGGTTTCCAAGCCGCGACGGGCGACGGCTTCGTAATCGAGAGGAAAATTGGGATTGCCCGGGTGCACGATGACCTTGACCCGCGGCTGCGCCATCAGCGCCAGCACCGCTCGGGTATTGGCCTCGCGCCCCAGGTCGTCGAAGCCGCACCCTTCGTGAAAACCGGCCATGACCAGATCGAGCTTTTCCAGCAGCTCCTCTTCGAGGTCGAGCACCCCCTCGCCGATGATGTTCGCCTCTACGCCCCGGAAAATCCGCACCCCGAAAAGATGCGTCGGCACGAAGCGCAGGGCGGCGAAGTGATAGGGGTGGGGCCCGCCGGGCAGCGCCGGCCCGTGGTCGGTCATGCCGATGCCCTTGAGCCCCTTGCGGGCCGCTTCGGCGGCAATCTCGCCGATGGTGCTGTAGGCGTGGCCCGAGGCCAGGGTATGCACGTGCAGGTCGGCTTCCGGCAGGCCGGGATAGGTCATGGGAATCTTCTCTCCAGGAAAAAGTAAAACCGCCAGCCGAAAATAACACAGCCGACCCGCAAAATACAGCAGACGCCCTCAACAGGGCCCCGGCCTGGGCGGGAGGCAAATTCGGGTTGTGCCGACTTCCAGCCCCGTGTTAGTGTAATTGGTTTGCGGACAAAAGAAAAACATCTCCCTAATGCGGACCGCCCTGGCGGATCCGCGCGAATGACCGAGCATGAATCTTGACGACGTTCTGCCCAGCATAAGCCGCCCTTCCAGGTACCTCGGCGGCGAGCCGGGAAGCATTAAAAAAGACCTCGGCAAAGTCGAAGTGACTTTCGCCCTCGCTTTCCCCGACGTTTACGAAGTGGGGATGAGCCACCTCGGCTTTCCCATCCTCTATCATATCCTCAACGGCCTGGACTGGGCCGCCGCCGAGCGGGCCTACGCCCCCTGGCCCGACCTCGAAGCGCATCTGCGCGACACCTCCACGGCCCTCTGCTCCCTGGAGTCGGAGCGGCCGCTGGGGGCATTCGATATCGTCGGCTTCACCCTGCAGTACGAGCTCTCCTACAGCAACCTGCTCAACATGCTGGATCTGGCCGGCATCCCCCGCCGCCGCGTCCAGCGGGACGACCAGGCGCCGCTGATCGTGGTCGGCGGCCCCTGCGCCTTCAACCCCGAACCGCTTGCCGACTTCATCGACTGCGCGGTGATCGGCGACGGCGAGGAGGCGGTGGTCGATCTCTGCGAGGCGCTGCGCGTCTCCCGCGCCGCCGGGGAGAGCCGCGACCAGCTGCTGCGGCGCCTGGCCGCCATCGAGGGGGTCTACGTCCCCGCCCTGTTCGACGTCGACTACCGCGCGGACGGCGCCCTGGCCGCCATCCGCCCCCTGCAGCAGGGCTATGAGCGGGTGCGCCGGCGCTTTCTGGCGGACCTGGAGACGGCTCCCTACCCGACCTCGCCGATTCTCCCCTTCATGAACACCATCCACAACCGGGTGGCGGTGGAGATCGCCCGCGGCTGCACCCGCGGCTGCCGCTTCTGCCAGGCTGGCTACATCTACCGCCCGGTGCGCGAGCGCAGCCCCGCACGCATCGCCGAAATCATCGAGCAGTCGCTGGCCAACTCGGGCTACGAGGAGGTTTCCCTGCTCTCGCTCTCCACCGGCGACTACAGCTGCATCGAGCCCCTGCTCAAGGGGCTGATGGACCGCTACGCCGAGCAGAAGGTGGCGGTCTCCTTCCCCAGCCTGCGGGTCGGCTCGCTGACCGCCGAACTGATGGAGGAGATCAAGAAGGTGCGCAAAACCGGCTTTACGCTGGCCCCCGAGGCCGGCACCGAACGGATGCGCCAGGTGATCAACAAGGGGATCACCGAGGAGGACCTGCTCGAGACCACCCGCAGCGCCTTCGCCCTGGGCTGGCGGCTGGTCAAGCTCTACTTCATGATGGGCCTGCCCACGGAAACCGACGAAGACCTGCAGGGGATCATCGAACTCGCGGCCAAGGCCAAGCGCAGCGGCAGAGGCACCGAAGGGGGCGCCGACGTCAACGCTTCGGTCTCGACCTTCGTCCCCAAGCCCCACACTCCCTTCCAGTGGGAGCCGCAGATCGGCGTCGAGGAGACCCTGCGCCGCCAGAAGCTGCTGCGCGAGGGACTGCAGAAGAAAAAGGTCCGCCTCAAGTGGCACGAGGCCCAGCTATCCTTCATGGAAGGGGTCTTTGCCCGCGGCGACCGGCGACTGGGCGCCGCCATCGAGCGGGCCGTGGACCTGGGCTGCCGCTTCGACGGCTGGCGCGACCATTTCCGCTTCGACCTCTGGCAGCAGGCCTTCGCCGACTGCGGCATCGATCCGGCCTGGTACCTGCGCGAGCGGGGGCGCGACGAAGTGCTCCCCTGGGACCACATCGACTGCGGGCTGCCGAAAAGCTACCTCGAGAGCGAGCGGCGCAAAGCCCTCGCCTGCGCCCCGACCCCCGACTGCCGGGACGGAGCCTGCAGCGCCTGCGGGGTCTGCGACTTCGAAGAGCTGCGCATGCGCCAGGTGCAGCATGGCGAAGTCCCCCTGCCTGAGCGCCCAGCCGAGGCGCCGCCGGGCGAGGAGGACCGCTACAAGGTCCGTCTGCGCCTGCGCAAGGATGGCAAGGCGCGTTTTGTCGGCCACCTGGAGTTCATGACCGTGTTCCACCGGGCGGCCCGCCGGGCCCAACTGCCGGTGCGCTTTTCCGGCGGCTTCCATCCCCAGCCGCGCATCTCCTTCCCCGACGCGCTGCCCACCGGGGTGGAGAGTGATGCGGAGATCATCGACATCGAGCTGTTCCGCGCGTTAAGCGCCGAGCAGGTGGTGACCGCCCTCAATGCCCAGCTCCCAGAGGGGTTCCGCATCCTTGAGGGAGCCGGCCTCCCCTGGAAAAGCCCCTCCCCCTCTGGTAGCATTAGGGAGGTCATTTACCAGGTAAAGCTGCCTCCCGCCGCGCCCGCCGACCTGGCCGGCCGGCTTGTGGAGTTCCTGAGCGCCGAAGCCGTACCTGCCCTGCGCGACAAGGGCCACCGGCAGGTGAGCGTCGATTTGCGCCCGGGGGTGCTGGATCTGGAGCTGGTCGACGGCGCCCTGCTGCTGAAAATGACCAAGGGGAGCCCGACCCTGCTCGCCGCGCACCTGTTGGGATGCACCCAGGAAGAGGCGCGCCACCTGCGCATCCGCAAGGTCGCGACGGTCCTCGAATAGACTATTTACGCTTTTACATATTTAACGCTTTAAACCTTTTAGAATCGAACTGGAGGCGACATGGCCAAGGAACTGGTCATCAACAAGACCTCCCACGAAACCCGGGTGGCGCTGCTGGAAAACGGGCACATCGCCGAACTCTACATCGAGCGCAACCGGGAACGCGGCATCGTGGGAAACATCTACCTGGGCAAGGTGATCCGCGTCCTGCCCGGCATGCAGGCGGCGTTCGTCGATATCGGCCTGGAGAAGGCCGCCTTTCTCTACGTGGCCGACGTGCTTGACGAAATGGAGGCGGTCGAGCAGTTCATCGAGGGCAGCCCCCACCGGCCCGCCCCCAGCGAGGAGGCCGGGGACGAACACCCGCCCATGCCCCCCATCGAGGACCTGCTGCAAGAGGGCCAGGAGATCCTGGTGCAGATCGCCAAGGAACCGATCGGCACCAAGGGGGCACGCATCACCTCGCACGTCTCGCTGCCCGGACGCCACCTGGTGTTCATGCCGACCGTCGACCATGTCGGCATCTCGCGGCGCATCGAGAACGAGGAGGAGAAAAACCGCCTGCGCGAGGCCGTGGAGCAGATGAAGCCCCGCGGCACCGGCTTCATCGTGCGCACCGCCGCCGAGGGAAAGACCGAGGAAGACCTCAAGTCGGACATGGACTTTCTGGTCGGGCTCTGGCAGGACATCACCCGGCGCAAGGAGAACAAGCGCGCCACCTGCCTGATCCATTCGGACCTGGACGTCACCAGCAAGGTGCTGCGCGACATCCTCACCGAAGACGTTGACCGGATCGTCGTCGACAGCCAGGAGGAGCACGACAAGATCGTGCGCTTCATCGGCACCTTCATGCCCAAGCTCAAGTACTCCATCGAGCTCTACCAGGACGACGAGCCGATCTTCGACGCCTTCGGCCTGGAGGTGGAGATCGCCCGGGCCCTGGGGCGCAAGGTCTGGCTCAAGAGTGGCGGCTACATCATCATCGAGCAGACCGAGGCGCTCACCGCCATCGACGTCAATACCGGCCGCTACGTCGGCAAGCACAACCTCGAGGACACCATCCTCAAGACCAACCTCGAGGCGGTCAAGGAGATCGCCTTCCAGCTGCGCCTGCGCAACATCGGCGGGCTGATCATCATCGACTTCATCGACATGGAGAAGGAGGCCCACCGGGACAAGGTCCACTCGGCCCTCGAGGAGACCCTGAAGAACGACAAGGCCAAGACCAACATCCTCAAGATCTCCGAGCTCGGCCTGGTGGAGATGACCCGCAAGCGGGTGCGCGAGAGCATCGGCCGCACCCTCTGCGAGGGGTGCCCCTACTGCGAGGGCAAAGGCTACATCAAGAGCCGCACCACCATGGTCTACGAGATCTTCCGCGAGTTGCGCCGCGAGATCCGCGACATGCCGGGCTACCGGCTGACCCTGCTGGTGCATCCCGATGTCGCCGCGCTGCTCTACGACGAGGAGCGCCACGGCATCGAGGAGATCGAAGCCCGCTACGAGAAGCAGATCACCATCGCCACCCGCCCCAACTTCCACCAGGAGCAGTTCGAGATCGTGGTGGGCTGAAAGCCCCCCCGTATCCGGCCCCTTCACCCGGCCTGCCGCCGCGCCCCGGCGGCAGGCCGGGCTCACTCTCCCCAAACGCATTTTAATGGAATCCCATGCAAAATGGGGGGCATCCCTACCCGAAAAGTAGGGATAACCCCAATATACTTCAAGGGTGAAAACCGGAATACTTAATCTGCGAACGGCAGTCCCGGTCTTCCTGCACCCTGCACCTGCCGCGACCCGACAGCCGGCCAATGTCCCACTCCCGCCGTGACCCTGTCGCATATTCCAGTTGCATTCACACCGCAAACACCCCAGCAGCCACTGACGGCGCAGACTGTACCGGCGTGACCGATATCAGGAAATCCACCTCTCCCGAGGGAAGGAGCGAGGCATGAAAAACATGAGAAGGCGAGATTTCATCCGATTTGCCAGCTATGGCCTGGCCACCATTGTCGTAGGATGCGGCGGTGGGGGCGGCAGCGGCGGCAGCGGAGCAACGGGCACCGGCGGGGGCACTGGCACTGGGGGAGGTGGCGACACTGGCGGCAATGGCACCCCTCCGCCCGGCGAGATCGTGGAGACCCTCAACTTCACCATCACCGACGCCGTCAAGGAGATGGTCACCCACGAACCGAACAGTCCCGGCGCCGGCGCGGCCGAGTGCTATTTCTGGGTCTACAAGGAGGACCGCTTTCCCTCTGACTGCCCGGGACCGCAGATCTTCGCCTTCGAAGGGGACCGGATCGCCATCAACGTGACCAACACTCTGGACGTCGACCACTCCTTCGTCATTCCCGGCCTGCTCGATTCGGGGCCGATTGCGCCGGGCGAGACCTTTTCCGGCGAATTCGAGGCCAAGGACCCCGGCGTCTTTCTCTACCACGACAACCTCAACGCCCCGGTCAACAGGGTCATGGGGCTGCACGGCGCCTTCGTGGTTATGCCCAAGGAGGCCTCGGGCGACAAGTGGACCCCCTACAAGAACCCCACGAACGGCGTGCAGCAGCTGTTCGACGACTTCGGCTCCGCGCCTTGGTGGCCCGGCCTGTCCTGGGAGGAGGGCGACGCCCGGGCAAACTCCTTGGCCGACCCTTACCGCCAGTACGTCTGGCTTTGCCACGAGGTCAGCCCGGTGCTGTTCAACGAGGTCGGCCTGCATCACGAGAACAACCCCGGAGTGCCCTATCCGGCCGAGGATTTTGTGAGGCATTTCCTGACCGATCCGTTCCGCAACACCAGCAACGACCCACGCTCGGACGTCAGTGCGGAGTTCCCCGAGAAGACTTCGGAATTCAATCGCAAGCCCCACTTCTTCACCATCAACGGACAGTCGGGGTTCTTCGCCCACCACAACCCGGCGATCACCCCCTTTCACCGGGTCGGCGAACCCTGCGTGATCCGCATTCTCAATGCCGGCCTGCAGGTCCATTCGCTGCACCTGCACGCCAACCATTTTTACGTGACCGCAGTCAACAATGAACCGTCGGAAAATCCCCTGTGGGTCGATGTCTACAACGTCTACCCGATGGACCAGGTCGACTACACGATCCCCTTCATGCGGCCGCCGGATATTCCCAACCTGCGCGGGATCGGTCGGCAGGATGCCGGACGGACGGTTCCCGGCGGGGCAACCACCTGGCCCCCCACCCAGGAACTGAACCTGTTTTTCCCTCCACAGGGGACAACGGCGCAGAGCTTTGAAAACCCCAACCAGTTGGTCGACCTCGCCGTGCGCCAGTCGCCCCTGTGCTACCCGATGCACGACCACACCGAAATGTCGCAGGTCGCCCAGGGAGGAAACTATAACTCCGGCATGATCGCCGGCATCTATTTCCTCGGCGACCGCAACACTCCGGGGCAGATGAACTTTCCCATGGAGGAAGAATTCGAGATGATGCTGATGCACGGGCGCCAGATCGGTGTGACCGGCAAGCCGAGCGGGGGATGGCCCGACGGCTCCGAATCCGGATCCTGAGTAAAGAGCCCCCCGTCACGCGCAGAGGAGATAGCGTATGTCAAGATCCAATCCGGCTTTCAGAATACCCCGTAAACGTCTCGCCGGGATGCAGGGCGCCTGGACCAAGATGTGGGACCCGCCCGCGGAAAGCAACCCGCCGACCCCGGAGCTCCTGACTCCCAACAACCCGGTGCCGGCCTTCATGCAGGCCCAGCTGCCGGACGATTTTCGGATGAACGTCCCCGGCACGGTCGAGCGCGACCTGATGAACAAGGTGGTTATGCCGACCTGGGACAACCAGAAGGAACTTGTTTTCTTCGCTTTTCGTGACAATGGCCTGCAAAGCCCCCTCAACGACGGAATCTGGCCCGCACCGACCATCCGTGTGCCGCGGGGGGTCATCTTCCACTGCCTTGCCCAGGGGCACGGGCCCAAGCCGCACACCATTCACTGGCATGGCCTGGAGCCGACCCCGATGAACGACGGGGTGGGACATTGCTCGGTGGAGATCGGCCACTATACCTACCAGCTGCAGCCGAATTTCATCGGCACTTACTTCTATCACTGCCATCGCAACACGGTGCAGCACTTCGAGTTCGGCCTCTACGGGATGTTCCTGGTCGAGCCGCCCGACGCCTTCGACCAGCAGGATCCGAACCTGCCCAATTTCGCCGGAGGCTATCCGCGCCGCACCGCGGCCAACCTGGAGGATTTCTCCCAATTCAGCGACAAGTTCGTCGGCGGAGACCCCGTCTGGGGGGTGGCCGGGCCGTTTGACGGCGCCTTGGAAGACCCGGATCCCCATGCCTTCACCGTGGAATACGACGTGGAAGCCCTCTGGGTTCTCGACGACCGCGACTCGGTCTGGAGCGATCTGGCCTCCAACGGCAAGGCATTTTATCCCGGCGGGGCCCTGACCCAGGACGGCCAACTCTCAGGGGAGGCGGTGACGCCGGCCCCGGGGACCGATGTGCAGCGGCCGGGGTTCGACGACCAGTTCCCCCGCGGCTTCTTCCATGACTACAACGCCGACTACTGGTTCGTCACCGGCGTGCCCGTGCCGGCCCACCGAGGCGAAACCGGCACCATCACCTCGGGCAACATCGTCCCCGCCGCCCTGAACAGTGGCGTAGCCGGCATGCAGGTGGATGTCAACGCCGAGGTCGATCAGGTGGTGCTGGTGCGGGTGCTCAACGCCGCCTACAACACCATCGAGGTGACCTTTCCGGTGGACGTGACCATTATCGCCTTCGACGGCCGGGCCCTGGGGGTCCCCCCCTACGGGCGCTACAACCACGCCTTCGAGCTTAAGGCCGGCACTGCCTACCGGATGAGCACCGCCCGGCGCTTCGACGCCCTGATCCGCTCCTCCAACCCGGTCAACGCCTTCGCCGAGGTGAAATTCTTCGACACCAACGGGCAGAAGGTCCTGGATCCCGAACCACTGCTGGTGACGGCACGGATCCCCATCGTTATCAGCTGATATTCCATTTATCTTCGCGGCCCAGGATGGCTGAAACAGCCTCCCTGGGCCGATTTTTTTTCTGCAAGGGGGAAAATAGATGCTCTCAACGGTCAAACTCGCGGCACTCCTGGCAATCCTCGCGCTTGCCCTGGCGGGCTGCGGCGGAGGCGGCAGCAGCAACAGCGGGGCCACCCCGCCCCCCGGGAATACCGCCACCGACAGCGACGGCGACGGCATCGTTGACGCCTCGGACAATTGCCCGAACAGCGCCAACCCCGACCAGGCCGACATTGACGGCGACGGCATCGGCGACCTGTGCGACCCCACCCCCCAGGCCGATGTGTTCAATTGGATGGGCAACACCCGGCTCTCGGTAAGCGCCGCCAATGGCCTGCTGGCCAATGATCCGCCCGGCTCGGTCATTGCCGCGGCCGACAGTACATCGGCCTTCGGCGGAAGCCTTGCGGTCAACACCGCCACCGGGGCCTTCGTTTACGATCCCCCCACGGGTGCGCAGAACCTCGCCGACAGTTTCAGGTACACGGTGGCCGGTTCCCTGCCGACCCAGGTCACCATCAACCTGGCCGAACGCATCTGGTTCGTGCGCAACAACCACCCGGGGGCCGATCAGGGGAGCGACCAGAATCCGTTCCTGAGCCTGGCCCAGGCCCAGGCGGCCTCGGACGCCGGCGACACCATCTTCGTCTTCGCCGGCAACGGCACCGCCGCCGGCCAGGACCAGGGCATCGCCCTGCAGGAGGACCAGAAACTGCTCGGCGAAGGGGTGGGGCTGAAAATCAACGGCGTGCCGATTGTCGACCCCTTCCCCAACGCGCTCATCTCCAACGCCGCCCTGGGCCTGCCCGGCAACACCCCGGTGATCCTGCTCGCCACTGGCAACGAGGTGGCCGGCTTCAGCATCCAGGCGACCTTCAACGAGGGGATTCTCGCCCTGGGCGGCGGCGGTTTTCATCTGCACGACAACAGCATCACCTTCGCTCCGCTCACCGGCCGTGAAGGGATTCGCCTGCTCAACCTCACCGGCAGCAACCGGGTGGCCGGCAACACCATCACCGGCTCTCCCCGCGACGGGGTCAAGCTGGCCAACAACGAGGACCAGGCGGGCGACCCGGCTCCCGCGACGCCCGTTGCGGCCACCCTGAGCCTCAGCCGCAACACGATCGGCAATCCCGGCCAGGACGGGATCAACATCGACCTGGAGGGCGCCGGCGCGGCACTGGCGGTGAATATCCTGACCAACACCCTTACCGATGCCGGTGCCGGCGCCGACGGCAACGAGGGGATCAACATCACCAGCCGCGGAGCGGCGCTGGTCACGGCCGTGCTCTCCGGAAATGTCATCTCCGGCAGTGCCGGCGAGGCCGTCGACCTCGAGGCCCAGGGCAGCTCGGCATTCAAGGGCTTCGTCGCCAACAACGACCTGTCCACCAGCGCCGCCGCGAGCGATCTGCGCGCCGCCATCGCCGGCGGCGCCACGGCAACCGCCTGCCTGGAGTTGATCGACAACGCCAACGCCGCCGCCAACTCGAGCTTCGTGGTGAACAACGGCGCTGCCGAAGGCAGCTTCCAACTGTTCGAAACCGGCAACGATGCCCCGGCCACCCGGCTTGGCGCCGCGCTCAGCGACGTCCCCCAGGGGGCCTGCGCCATCGCCCTCGACGGCGCCGCGCTCTTCCAGGCCAACTGCGGCGTCTGCCATGTCGGCAACGGCCTCGGCCAAGGCAATGTCGGCCCCGACATAACCAACCGGAGCGCGCCGCAGATCGCCTTCCAACTGGCCAACAACCCGACCATGCAGCATATCAGGCTGAGCGCCGCGGAAATCCAGGCCATCGCCGAAGCCCTGACGAGCAGCCCCTGAGGTTGCCCCACCCGGCACGGAAGCCGGGGCAACTTTATCCTTGACAGGCCCCGGAGCCGCAGTTATAGTGCCCCGTTACTGGATTCAGAAAAAACCGAAACGAGAGCGAGGTGAGTTACATGTACGCGGTGATCAAGACCGGAGGGAAGCAGTACAAAGTTTCCGAAGGCGATTTTTTGAAAATCGAGAAGATCGAAGGCGCGGTGGGCGATTCCATCGAGCTGAACGAGGTCCTTATGGTCGGCGGAGAAGAGGTTAAGATCGGAACACCTCTATTGCCAGGCGCGAAAGTCAAGGCGCAGATCGTGGAGCAGGCCAAGGATACCAAGATCCTGGTGTTCCACTCCAAGCGGCGCAAAGGCTATCGCAAGATGTACGGACACCGTCAGCCCATCACCCGCCTGAAAATTCAGGGCATTGAGGCTTAAGGAGGCTTACCATGGCACACAAAAAAGGCGTCGGTAGCACCCGAAACGGTCGCGACAGCGTTGGCAAGCGCCTTGGCGTCAAGCGTTTCGGCGGGCAGAAAGTCACCGCCGGTTCGATCCTGGTCCGTCAGCGGGGTACCACCATTCACCCCGGCAGCAACGTCGGCTGCGGCAAGGATTACACCCTGTACGCTCTGGTCGACGGCGTCGTCACCTTCGAGCGCAAGGGTCGCGACAAGAAAAAGGTCAGCGTCTACGCCGACTGATTCGCTTCGCGCCAGCTATCGACAAGGCAAAAAGCCCGGAGTTCTGCAGGAACTTCGGGCTTTTTTATGGTAAAAAGAAGAATCCAGGGAGTCAGAAGTCAGCATCCGGCTTTCTTCGGGCTCCTGGATTCTGGATTCTGGATTCTTTCGAGCAATGAATTTCGTCGATGAAGTAAAAATCCACGCCAAGGCCGGCGACGGCGGGCGCGGCTGCCTCTCCTTCCGCCGCGAGAAGTTCATCCCCCTGGGCGGCCCCGACGGCGGCGACGGCGGCCACGGCGGCGACGTCTGGCTGCGGGTCGACTCGGGCCTTTCCACCCTGCTCGACTTCCGCTACCGGGTCCACTACAAGGCCGAGCGCGGCGGGCACGGCATGGGCAAGAACATGCACGGCAAGAGCGGCGCCCCGCTGTATATCACGGTCCCTCCGGGTACCCTGGTCTACGACGAGGAGACCGGCGAGCTGCTCGCCGACCTGGTCGAGCCCGGCCAGGAGCTGCTGCTGCTCAAGGGGGGCATGGGCGGGCGCGGCAACGCCCGCTTCGCCACCTCCACCAATCGCGCCCCTCGCCACGTCCAGCCCGGCACTCCCGGCGAAGAGCGCTGGCTGCGCCTGGAACTTAAGCTGCTTGCCGACGTCGGCCTGGTGGGCATGCCCAACGCCGGTAAATCGACGCTGATTTCCTCGGTTTCCGCCGCGCGTCCGAAGATCGCCGACTACCCCTTCACCACCCTGGTCCCCAATCTCGGGGTGGTGCGCTATGGCGGCCACAAGACCTTCGTCATGGCCGATATTCCCGGGCTCATCGAGGGGGCCAGCGAAGGGCACGGGCTCGGCACCCGGTTTCTGCGCCATGTCGAGCGCACCGACCTGTTCCTGCACCTGGTCGACGCCTCGGGCATGCAGCAGCAGGAGCCCATCGAGCAGTTCGAGGTGATCAACCGGGAGTTGGAACACCACAACCCCGAAATGCTGGAAAAGACCCAATTCGTGGTCATGACCAAAATGGACATCCCCGAAGCCCGGCAGTTGGCCGAGCAGACCCGCCCCTGGTTCGAGCAGCAGGGCTACCGGGTATTCGCCATTTCGGCGGTTACCGGCGAGGGCCTCCGGGAGCTCGTGGAGGCGATCGGCGGCCAGCTGAACAGGTTGCGGGCCGCCCCACCCAAGACCACTTTCGATCCCCTGGACCCGGACACACCTTGACAGCAGCGCTGTGCGCAGTTAAGATACCGCCTATTTCCCGTTAAAATCCGGTACCTTCCATCATACGGCAAGCCATGCGAAAGAACTTGCTCGGCCACGTCAAACGCGTAGTCATAAAGATCGGCAGCGGGGTCATCTCCGACCAGAAGGGGCTGGAGGAGGGACAGATCGCCTCCATCAGCCGGGATGTCTGCGCCCTGCGCGCCAGGGGTCTGGAGGTCGTGCTGGTCTCCTCCGGGGCGGTGGCCGCCGGCCGGGGCGACCTGGGCATCACCGGCCGGCCCCAGTCCATCCCCCTCAAGCAGGCCGCGGCCGCGATCGGCCAGAGCCGGCTGATGCGCGCCTACAAGGAAGCCTTCAACAGCCAGGGGACCAAGGTGGCCCAGGTTCTTCTGACCCGGGACGACCTGGCCAACCGCCGCCGCTACCTCAATGCCCGCAATACCCTGATGACCCTGCTCGAGTACGACATCGTGCCGATCATCAACGAGAACGACACGGTGGTGGTGGACGAGATCCGCTTCGGCGACAACGACAACCTCTCGGCCATGGTGACCAATCTCACCGAGTCGAGCCTGCTGACCATCCTCTCCGACGTCGACGGGCTCTACGACAAGGACCCCCGCAAGCACCCGGACGCCCGGCGCATCTCCGAAGTCGAGCGGGTGACCGAGGAGATCGAGGCGATGGCCGGCGGCGCCGGCAGCCTGGTGGGGACCGGCGGGATGTTCACCAAGGTCCGGGCGGCCAAGCGCGCGGCCCTCTACGGCGCCGGCACCATCATCGTCAACGGCCGGATCCCGGGAATTCTCCCGCGGCTGTTCGACGGCGAGGAACTCGGCACCTACTTCCTCCCGGCCCGCGACCGGATGGCGGCCAAGAAGCACTGGATCGCTTTTACCAAAAAGCCCCGGGGCAAGCTGTTTGTCGACGAAGGGGCCCGGCGCGCCCTGATGGAGAATGGCAAAAGCCTGCTCCCCTCGGGCATCAAGGGGGTCGAGGGCGGTTTTGAGCGGGGCGACGCGGTGCGCCTTTGCGACCTCGACGGGGTCGAGTTCGCCAAGGGGGTGATCAACTACTCGCTCCCCGAACTGCTCCCCATCCTCGGCAAGAAAACCTCGGAGATCGCCGCCATTCTCGGCTACAAGTACGGCGACGAGGTAGTCCACCGGGACAATCTTGTGTTAAATAAGTAATCAGATCATGCAATGCTGCTCCGACCGATCAGTCCGATCGGCCGGAGTTCCTCCCAAAGGACAAAGATCATGACAATTCGCGAAGAGATGCTGAAGCTGGCCCAGGATGCCCGCAAGGCCGGGCGTGCCATGGCCAACCTGTCCTCCGCGGTCAAGGACGAGATGCTGCGGCGCATGGCCGATGCCCTGGAGAAAGGGGCCAACGATCTGCTCGCCGCCAACGAGCTCGACCTTGGCGCGGCCCGCGACAAGGGCCTGGCCCCGGCCATGGTCGATCGGCTGGCCCTGGACGAGGGTCGTATCAAGGCGATGGCCGACGGGCTGCGCGAGGTCGCCGACCTGCCCGACCCGGTAGGCGAAATCACCGGCATGTGGCGCCGCCCCAACGGCATCCAGGTCGGCCGCATGCGCATCCCCCTCGGGGTGATCGGCATCATCTACGAGTCGCGCCCCAACGTCACCGCCGATGCCGCCGGGCTGTGCCTGAAAAGCGGCAACGCGGTGATCCTGCGTGGCGGCTCCGAGGCCTTCCACTCCAACCGCGCCATCGGCGACCTGCTCAAGGCCGAGATGGCGGCCATGGGCCTGCCCGCGGCCGCCCTGCAGGTGGTCACCACCACCGAGCGCAGCGCCGTGCTCGAACTGCTCAAGCTCGAGGAGCAGATCGACCTGATCATTCCCCGCGGCGGCGAGGGGCTGATCCGCTTCGTCAGCGAGCATTCGCGCATCCCGGTCATCAAGCACTACAAGGGGGTCTGCCACACCTTCGTCGACGCCAGCGCCGACTACGACATGGCCGAGAAGATCTGCGTCAACGCCAAGGTTCAGCGCCCCGGGGTCTGCAACGCCATGGAGACGCTGCTGATCCACAAGGACATCGCCGAGACCTTCGTGCCGCGCATCGTCGCCACCCTGCGCGCCAAGCGGGTCGAAGTGCGCGGCTGCCCGGTAACCAGGGAGTTCGCTCCCGAAGTCAAGGCCGCCACCGAAAACGACTGGGGGACCGAGTTTCTCGAGCTGATCCTGGCGGTGAAGGTCGTCGACGACATCGACGAGGCCATTGAGCACATCCAGCGCTACGGCTCGCTGCACACCGAAACCATCGTCACCCGCGATTACGGGAACTCGCAGCGCTTTCTGCGCGAGGTCAACTCGAGCGTGGTCATGGTCAACGCCTCCTCGCGCTTCTCCGACGGCAACCAGCTCGGCCTCGGCGCCGAAATCGGTATCTCCACCACCAAGCTCCACTCCTTCGGTCCCATGGGGCTGGAGGATCTGACCACCCGCAAGTTCGTGGTTCTGGGGGATGGGCAAATAAGATCCTGAGGCGTAGGGCGTGAGGGGTGAGGCGAAAAAGCCTTTAACTCCTCACTCCTCACTCCTCACTCCTCACTGCTTATGAAACTCGGCATCCTCGGCGGCACCTTCAATCCCATCCACCTCGCGCACCTGCGCATCGCCGAAGAGGTGCGTGAAGCCTGTGGACTGGAGCGGATCCTGTTCATCCCCGCCGCAACGCCGCCGCACAAGTCGACAGCCGGCAACGTCCCCTTCGCCCAGCGGCTCGCCATGGTCCAGGCGGCCATCGCCGACAACCCGCACTTCGAGGCCTCGGATCTCGAGGCGCGACGCGGCGGCAAGAGCTACTCGGTGCACACCCTGGAAATTCTGCGCCGGCAAAGGCCAGGTGACGAGCTCCATTTCATCATCGGCATGGATTCCTTTCGGGACCTGGCCTCCTGGAAGGAATACCGCCGACTCTTCGAGCTGACCAACCTTGTGGTGGCCGCTCGCCCCGGGGTCCACAGGGGGGATCCCCGGGAGCTGCTTCCCGTTGCCATTCAGGATGAGTTCTGTTATGATTGCTCGGCCCAAGCGCTGACGCATCGCAGCGGCAGGTCGGTGATTTTCCTAGAGGAAACCTTTCTGGACATCTCCTCCACCCACATCCGGACCCTGGTTTCCCGAAATCGTTCCGTCAGATACCTGGTCCCCGAGGCGGTTGACCGGTACATCGCCAACCACGGCCTCTATCGCGACATGGAAAGGTAAGAACATTTTGCAGTCCCAGGATCGGGCGATTCTCTGTGCAGCTTACGCCCTTGAAAAAAAAGCACTCGACGTCAGGCTGCTCAAAGTAGCCGGCATTTCCACCCTGACCGACTTCCTGCTCATCGCCACCGGCAGCTCGGACCGCCACGTTCAGGCGGTGGCCGAATCGGTGCGTCTCGGATTGAAAAAAGACCACGAAGTCCAGCCCCTGGCCGTTGAGGGGGAAAACGAGGGGCGCTGGGTTCTGCTGGATTACGGCGACGTCATGGTCCACATCTTCCAGGAGCCGGTCCGCCATTTTTACGATCTCGACGGGCTCTGGAGCGAGGCTCCCGAGGTCTCCATCCCCGAAAAGTTCCATTGGGAGAAAAAGGCCGGGGCCAGTTGAAACTGCGCCTGGTCTGCGTCGGCAAGCTCTCCGAAGCCTTTCTGCGGGAAGGCGCCGAGGAATATGCCGGCCGGATTCAACGCTACCTCCCCCTGGAAATCATCGAACTGAAAGAGGAAAAGCAAGGCGGCAAAAAACCCGATCCGCGCCGGATTCGCGACCTGGAGGCCGAGCGGATCCTGGCGAGGATCCCGGACGGGGCCTTCGTCCTGGTCCTCGATGAAAACGGTCGTTCCCTGAGCAGCGAGGGCTTCTCCGAGTTGCTCGGCCGTCATATGGTGCAGGGCACCCCTGAACTGGTCGCGGTCATCGGTGGCGCCTACGGGCTCGGGGAGCGCGTCAAACAGCGGGGGGATCTGGTGCTGTCCCTTTCGGCCATGACCTTCACCCACCAGATGGCCAGGCTTTTTCTTTTTGAGCAAATTTACCGGGGTTTGACCATCTTGCGCAACGAACCCTATCACAATCGCTGAGGATGACCGAATCCAAAGGAGTGGTATAGTTAACGATGGAAAAATCAGAAATGGAACAGGCCCGCGAACGGTTGCTGAAAATGCGACGCGAAGTCATGAAGGAAGTCCAGGACTGCTCCGCTGCCGCACGCGAACTTGCCCAGGGCGACGTTCCCGACATCGGCGACATGTCCTCCAACACCTACAACCGCGACGTGCTGCTGAACCTGAGTGAAACCCAGCGTCAGAAAATCAAGGACATCGACGCCGCCCTCGAGCGGATCGAGCACGGCGAATACGGCATCTGTCTGCGCTGCGAGGAGGAGATCGCCCCCAAGCGCATGGAAGTGCGCCCTTTTTCGCGCTACTGCATCGATTGCAAGACCGAAGTCGAAAAATTCGGTGAGTGATCGGTTGCCTGAAATGCAACGGCTTCTCCCCGCCGGAGGATAAACCGGGTTCGGTCGGCCCAGGGGCAAGGAGAGCGACAGCTTTTCGGAGGGATAATATCCGGGCGTCAGCCCGCAGGAGGAGATCATGATGATAATCCTGGCCATGTTATTAGTCGTTATTGTTTTTCTTGCCGCGTTCATCTACTTTCTTGGTCTCAACCCCCAGGAAGTCACCATCTTCTTCTACAATGATTTTTCCCTGACCAGCTCCGTCGCCGTCATGGTGGTGGCCTGCATCCTGGTCGGCCTGGCTCTCGGCTTCGTGGTCACGGTCTTCACCGTCTTCGCCTCCCAGGTGCGGCACTGGAAAAGCACCCGCCGGGACAAAAAGGCCAGAGAAATCACCAACGCCTACCAGGAGGGGATGTCCCGGCTGGTTTCGGGGGATACCCGCAAAGCGCAGTCGTTGCTGCAGAAAGCCCTGGATCGCGATCCGAAGCGGATCGATGCCCACATCGCCCTGGCCGATGTCCATGCCCAGGCCGGCGATGCCCAGCAGGGGCTGAAACAGCTGCTCAAGGCCAGGGACATGGAGCCCGCCAACCTCGAAGTTCTCTTCAAACTGGCCACCGCCTACGAAGCCACCGGCCAGCCCCAGGAAGCCGTCAAAACCTTCGAACAGATTCTTGCCGGCGAACCTGCCAACCGCAAAGCACTGGCTGGCCTGCGGGATCTGCGGATTCGCCTTGACCAGTGGAGCGAAGCGCTCGACCTGCAGAAAAAGCTGGCCAAGGCCAGCCAGGGCAACGGCGAGGAGCAGAAACGCCTGGTCTCGCTCCGTTACGAGGTGGTGCGCAAGACCATCGCGGAATGCGCCCCCGATCAGTGCAAGGCCGAGCTGAAGGAACTCAACGACATCATCCGCCAGGATCCCCAGTTCGTCCCGGCCCGGGTTACCCTTGGCGACGCCTACAAGGTCGCCGGCCGCCGCGAGGAGGCTTCCAAGGCCTGGCAACAGGGATACCGGGCCACCGGCAAGGCGGTGTTCCTCTCCCGGCTCGAGGACCTCTTCCTGGATGCCGAGGACCCCTCCTCGCTGCTGGCCATTTACCGCGGAATGCTCGCCGACCGGGGGGATGACCTGATGTTCCGCCTCTTCTACGGCAAGCTCTGCCTGCGCCTGGAAATGGTTGACGAAGCCCTCGAACAGCTCTCCGCCGTGGAGAATGCCGGGGTCCAATCACCCAAACTGCACCTGTTGCTCGCCGAGGCCCACCGCCGCCGCAACCGCCCCGAAGACGCCATGCAGGAATACAAAAAAGCCCTCGGCGTCGACAAGCGCCTGCACCTCGGCTATGCCTGCGAGTCCTGCGGCGCGACTGCGGCCGAATGGCAGAGCCGTTGCGGGGCCTGCGGCTCCTGGGGCAGTTTCTCCCTGGAGGGACGGCAGATCATCCAGCAGGCCACGGCGAAGGCGGCCGAGGCCAGGGAGATCCACCACGGAGAAAGAGCCGAATGACCAAGTCTGCCCGACGTCCCATTGCCCTGGTCATCCTCGACGGCTGGGGGATCCGCGAGACCTGCGACAACAACGCGGTCTGCCAGGCCAGCACCCCCCGCCTCAAGGCCCTGCTGGAGGAATACCCGAACACCCGCATCGGTGCCTCGGGGCTCGACGTCGGGCTGCCCGATGGGCAGATGGGCAACTCGGAGGTCGGGCACCTGAATCTGGGCGCCGGGCGCATTGTCTACCAGGATCTGACCCGCATCAGCCAAAGCATCGCCGACGGCGACTTTTTCAGCAACCAGGTGTTCGCCCAGGCACTCGAGAGCCTGAAAAAGACCGGGGGCAAACTGCACCTGCTGGGGCTGCTTTCCGACGGCGGGGTTCATTCGCACAACACCCATCTTTACGCCCTGGTCGAGCTTGCCAAACGGGCCGGCATCAGCGATGTCTGCATCCACCCGTTCCTGGACGGGCGCGACACGCCACCGCAGAGCGCCATCGACTACCTCGCCCAACTCGAAGACAAGCTGAATAAAACCGGCCTGGGCCGCATCGCCACGGTCACCGGCCGCTACTATGCCATGGACCGCGACAACCGCTGGGAGCGGGTGGAACGGGCCTACCGCGCGCTGAGCGAGGGGCAGGGGGTCGCCGTCGCCACCAGCGCCGAGGCGATTCGCGGCGCCTATGCCGCAGGCCAGACCGACGAATTCGTCGAACCGCGGGTGATCTGCAGCGCGGGCCGCCCGGCAGGCACCGTCGACGACGGTGACGCGATCATTTTTTTCAACTTCCGCTCCGATCGGGCCCGGGAGATCACCCGAGCCTTCACCGACCAGGAGTTCCAGGGATTCAAGCGCGGCAAGCTCCCCGAGCTTGCCGCCTATGTCTGCATGACCGAGTACGACGAGACTTTCGGCCTGCCGGTCGCCTTTCCCGCCGAGACCTGCCCCAACCTGCTCGGCGAACTGGTCGCCCGGGCGGGCAGGACCCAGCTGCGCATCGCCGAAACCGAGAAGTACGCCCACGTCACCTTCTTCTTCAACGGCGGCAGCGAGGTTCCCTCCGAGGGCGAAGACCGGGTGCTGATCCCTTCGCCCAAGGACGTGGCCACCTATGACCTGAAACCGGCCATGAGCGCGCCGGCGGTCACCGACGAGGTGGTCGCCCGGGTCGCCTCGGGGGCCTACGACCTGATCGTGCTCAACTACGCCAACCCCGACATGGTCGGCCACACCGGGATCCTGCCGGCGGCGGTGCAGGCCATGGAGACGGTGGACGCCTGCATCGGCCGGGTGGTCGATGCGGTGCTGGCCGCCGACGGCTCGCTGCTGATCACCGCCGACCACGGCAACTGCGAGCAGATGGTTGACGAAAAGGGCCAACCGCACACCGCCCACACCTCCAACCTGGTGCCGCTGATCCTGGTCGACCCCGAAAGGAAGAACCAGCCCCTGCGCCCGGGCATCCTCGCCGACATCGCCCCGACCATCCTCGAGTTGATGGGCCTGGAGATCCCCCCCGAAATGACCGGCCGCAGCCTGCTGCATACCTGAACAAAGAAGCCTGGGAAGCTCACGCCTCCCAGGCTTCTTTGTTTGACCGCTTTGCCCGCTCCGAATTACCTCCCGTGTGACGCAGGCGGAGTGAAGTGGACCCGCCATTGCTTGAAGGGCTATGGCGGGCAAGGAGCCCTGGCGGCCTTCTTTGGGGCCAAGCCAAAAGGATACCTAGAGAGAATTTCCATCCAAGGAGCCCCCCTTGCCTCTTCTCCGCTCCCGCCTTCTCCCCCAACTCCAAGCCCTGCTCGACCTGCTGCTTCCCCCCGCCTGCCCCCTGTGCGGCGCCAACCTCCCCCAGGGACCTGACCAGCCGCCACTCTGCCCCGCCTGCCTGGCCGGCATCCGTCCCCTGGAGTCCCCCTGCTGCCCCCGCTGCGCCCTCCCCTACCCGGCCGAAGAGGGTACCGACCACCTCTGCGAACCCTGCCTGCGGCGGCCCCCGCCTTTTGCCTGGGTCGCAGCCTTGGGGCTGTACATGGGCACCCTGCAGAGCGCGGTGCAGCGCTTGAAATTCTCCGGCGCCATCGGCCTGGACCGGCCGCTCGCCTCGCTGCTGGCCGATCGGTTTACCGACCAGGTGCGGGAGTTCGAGCCTGACCTGCTGCTGCCGGTTCCCCTCCACCGGGACCGTTTGCGCCGGCGCAGCTACAACCAGTCGCTGCTGATCGCCAGAGTCCTGGGGCGCCGCTGGGGCGTGCCGGTGGCCTGCCGGTCCCTGGTACGCACCCGGGATACCCCGCCCCAGCAGGCGCTTAAGGCCGACATCCGACAACGCAATCTGCAAGGGGCCTTCCGCCTGCTTGGCCCCCTCGCTGGGGAGCGAGTCATTCTGGTGGACGACGTGATGACCACCGGCGCCACCGCCCGTGAATGCAGCCGGGTCCTACTGACCGGCGGAGCTTCCGCCGTGGCGGTGACTGTGCTTGCGCGCACTCCCCGTCCGTAGATTTGCCGGTATAATGGTAAATAACTCCGTGCTAATGTATATTGTTTTTGCCAAAAGAGACCCTTCGAACGGGGAAATACATGGGGCCGGATCTGAAACACGAAAAACTGCTGCAGCACATTCTCGCCAACATTCCCAGCGGGCTGTTCCTGGTCGACCGCGACCAGCGCATCTTCTACTGGAACCGCGAGGCCGAGCGCATCACCGGCTACCGTGCCGACCAGGTAATCGGTCAGCATTGTTCGTTTTTGGACGGGGTTCCCTGTGGGGAATTCTGTGGGCTTTTTTCAAAAAAGGTCCCCAAACCGGTGCTCGGCGTAACCTGTTCATTACAGCGAGCCACCGGGGGCCGCATCACCATTCTGAAGAACATGGATTATCTTCGGGACGAAGGGGGGCAGATCATAGGCGGAGTAGAATCCTTCATCGACGTAACCGCCTACAAGAAACTGGAGAAAAAGCTGCGCAAGCAGACCTATGATCTGGAGCACGCGGTGCAGCGCCGCACCGGGGAGTTGGAGAAGGAGCGGACCCAGCTGCGCAACGTGCTGGATGCCATGAGCGATTTTGCCTACATCGCCTCGGCGGATCACCGCATCCAGTTCATGAACCGGGCAATGGTCAAGACCTTCGGCGACCATCACGGGAAGGCCTGCCACAAGGCTTTTTACAACCTGGACGCGCCCTGTGGCGAATGTCCGATGGCGGCGGTGCTCGAAGGGCAGACCGTGCGGTCCGAACGAACGACTCCATTCAACCGCTGCACCTACGAAATCATTGACACCCCTCTGGAGGCCCCCAACGGAAAGATCCAGAAGCTCGCCGTCTACCGGGATATCACTGCGCGCAAAGAGGCCGAGGAAAATCTCCTCGAGGCGAACCGGGAGCTGGACGCCTTCGTCTATACCGTCTCTCACGACCTGCGTACGCCGCTGACCCCGATCATTGCCTACGCCGAAATGTTGCAGACTGAATACGCCCACTGCATGGACGATCACGCCCGGGAAATGCTCCAAGAAATTGAGGGACAGGGGCACCGCATGCTCGCCCTGCTCGAAGACCTGCTGGAACTGGCGCGGGTCGGCATGCCCGAGCCGGTGGAGCGACCGGTGGAACTGGCCAGGGTGTTGCGCAATACCATCGAGGAGCTGCAGGACCAGATCGGCGAACGTCAGGCGGAGATCAGAATCGGCAGCCTGCCGCACTTGCGCATTCCCCGCACCTTTCTCAGCCAGCTTTACGGCAATCTGCTCGGCAATGCCCTGCGCTATGCCGCCGGACCGGGGAAACCGATCGAAATCGGCAGCCGCCTGATCGGCGGCCGGCTGCTGCTCTACGTCCTGGACCACGGGCCTGGAATCCCCGAGGCGGAAAGAGGCACCATCTTCGACCTGTTCAAACGCGGCGCCAGCGCCTCAGGTACCAAGGGCACCGGAATCGGCCTGGCCACGGTGCGCAAGATCGTCCGCCTCTACCAGGGGCGCATCTGGGTGGACGAGACCCCAGGAGGGGGCTGTACCTTCTGGGTGGAATTCCCGGCCGAGCTCGCCGAGTCGCCGGCCGGTTAGTGTCCCGTGCGGTTAGTCGTGGCAAATATTTCTGAGACATTTTTGGTGCTGCCAAGGCGTCGCCAACGCAGGCCTAGCCGTGCGCTAAGTCAAGGTGGCGCAACGCAGGCAGCGCCGAAAAGGGCCGGAATTAGAAGGCAGGATTAACCGCACGGGGCACTTAGTCCGGCGCCATCCCTTTTTCCCGCAACTCTTCCAGCGCCGCTTCGGTTTTTTCCAGCCCCGCCAGCCCCATCGCCCTCAGCACCTCGGCGGTCTTGCTGAACTGGATATCCCGGTACTGCACCACCTGCACGTGGTTCCCCCAGGGGTCGAGGAAGTCCAGGCCCCGGCCCGGCAGGATCTTCGCCCCGAGCGCCGCCACGGCACTGCGGACCTTTTCGCGGTCATCCACCACCAACCCGAAATGCCGCAGGGTGTCGGGCACCTGGCTGCGCTTCTCCGAGAGGTTGATGAACTGGTCGCCCAGGTCGATAAAGGCCATCCGGTCGTGGCGCCCGCGCAGGGTGAAATCGAAAATCTTTCCGTAAAACTCGAGCGCCGCGTCGATGTCGTCCACCTCGAGGGCGACGTGATTGATGCCCACCATCCGGGCTTTTTTATTTACAGCCATAATGACTCCCCCAAAATGGTTTTCACCACGAAGAGCACGAAGGACACGAAGAAGACCAACAATCCGTTTTTCCCTTCGTGTCCTTCGTGGTTTATCTTCTTTTCCCTTCGAATAAAACAGGCGCGAGGGGAATTCCCCCCGCGCCCTTTGTTCAGAAGGTTTCCCTTCTTTTGATTATGCGCCAAGCATCTGCTTCATGTCCTCTTCCACGCTGCCGATGGGGCCGATGTTGAAGTTCTCGACCAGGAAATTAAGCACGTTGGGGGTGACGAAAGCCGGCAGTGTGGGACCGAGCTTCATGTTCTTGATATCGAGCGAGAGCAACGAGAGCAGCACCACCACCGCCTTCTGCTCGTACCAGGAAAGGACGATGGAGAGCGGCAGGTCGTTGACCCCGCAGTTGAAGGCCCCCGCCAGGGCCAGGGCGATCTGCACCGCCGAGTAGGCGTCGTTGCACTGACCGACGTCGAGCAGACGCGGAATGCCGCCGATATCGCCGAGATCGAGTTTGTTGAAGCGGTACTTGCCGCAGGCCAGGGTCAGGATGACCGTGTCCTTGGGCAGTTTCTCGGCGAACTGGGTGTAGTAGTTGCGCCCCGGCTTGGCGCCGTCGCAACCGCCGATGACGAAGAAACGTTTGATCGCCCCGGACTTGACGGCGGCGATAACCTTGTCGGCCAGCCCCAGCACCGCGTCGTGGCCGCAGCCGGTGAGGATGTTCTTGGCCGGCATCTCCTTGAACCCCTCGGCTTTCTGCGCTGCGGCGATGACCTCGGAGAAGTCCCAGCCGTCAATATGCTTCACGCCCGGCCACTGCACCCGCCCCCAGGTGAACAGGCGGTCCTTGTACTGGTCGCCGGGGCGCTGGATGCAGTTGGTGTTGAAGATGATGGCGCCGGGGAAATCGGCGAACTCCTTGTGCTGGTTCTGCCAGGCGCTGCCAAAGTTGCCCACCAGGTGCTTGTACTTCTTGAGCCCGGGGTAGCCGTGAGCGGGGAGCATCTCGACGTGAGTATAGACGTTGACCCCCTTGCCCTCGGTCTGCTTGAGCAGCTCTTCGAGCATCTTCAGGTCATGGCCCGAAACCAGGATCGCCTTGCCGGCCTTGGCGCCGATCGACACCGGGGTCGGTGTGGGGGCCTGGTATTTTTCGATGTGGGCCTTGTTGAGCAGCCCCATGCAGTCGATGTTGGTCTTGCCGCACTCCATGCACAAGCCGACGAAATCCATCAACCCGAGCTTGGCGTCGAGCATGGAGGCCAGGGCCTTGTGGATGAAGCCGTAGATCTTGGGGTCGTCCTTGCCGAGGATGTGGGCATGGTCCGCGTAGGCGGCCATCCCCTTGCAGCCGTAGAGCAGGATGTTCTGCACCGAGTTGACGTCGGGGTCGCTGTGGAAGGCTTTGACGCCGTGCTTGCGCCCCAGCGCGACCATCTCCGCCTGGCCGGCGGGAAGCTTCCAGTCGCCGGCCGCTGCGGGGACATCGCCCTTGAAGGGGCCGCCGTTGGCCTTTTCGAACAGGGCCCTGGCCTTGTCACGCATCTGCACGGTCTTCTGCGCCACCTTGGCGCAACTGGCCGGATCGAAGTCGACGTTGGTCACGGTGGTGAACAGCGCCTCGATCATGTGCACGTCGATATCGCGGTCGATGGCCCCTTTTTCACGGGCCTTGTGGGCCCAGAAGGCCACCCCCTTGAGGCCGAACACGATCAGGTCCTGCAGCGCGGCGACGTCGGGCTGCTTGCCGCAGACGCCGATCTTGGTGCAGCCGGTACCGCCGGCCGCCTGTTCGCACTGAAAACAGAACATCTCTTCCATACCCTTACCTCCGTTGGTTAGTGTTGGAAACCGAACCCCGCAACCCACCCGAGAGTCCGGCAAAGGGCGAAAAACCCTGGAATTAGAAAGGGTAGCAGAAGAATCCTGGATGTCCAGAGCGTTTGAAGAGTTCCCGGCGGAATACGGAGAGCCTGCAAAGGCCTGGGGCAGGAGCCTGGGAAACTTACAGGCTTGGGCGGGTCTAAAAGGAGTTGAAGGCGGGCTGCGAACTCTGGATGATCAGCGCGGCGCTTAAACCGCCTGCGTTCGGCGCCTCATCCCGGGGAGTGTTCCCCGCAGCCCAGGCATTGCAGGCAGTCGCGCAGGGTGCAGAGTCCGCAGGAGTGGTACATGTAGACCGGGATGCCCGATTTGCGCGCGGTGGCTACCGCTTCATTGCGAGCCTTGTGGGAGATCTTGTTGGTGAACAGCACCAGGGCGTCCGATCCCTGGATCCGGGCGCTCATCCGGGCCGAGGCTGAATTGAAGACCTGGAGCTGATGTCCCAATTTTTCTGCTTCACGGCGGTAATGGCGCTCCAACCGGTCCATCCCGCCGACCACGACGATACTCATATCCGCCCCCTTGCCGTCATTGGCCGCTTATTTGAAAATGATTTTCAATACAACTAGCCCATCCCCCGGAGTATGTCAATCGAAATCGCCCTTTCCCAAGCATTCGAGGCTCTTGTTCGCCTCCTGCGGCCATGCTATTAATACTTCCATGAAAAAACTGTGCTACTACATCAGCGGCCACGGCCTGGGCCATGCCAGCCGCTCCTGCCATATCATCAACACCCTGCGGCAACGCCACCCGCAGCTGGCCGTCGAGGTCGTTTCCGACGCCCACGACTGGTTTTTCAAGGGTTTTCTGGACAGCTCGGTCCCGGTGCGGCGCCGGACCATGGACCTGGGGGTGCTGCAGCGCGACAGCCTGGTCATGCAGGAAGAGCAGACCCTGCAGCGCTACCGGGAGTTTCTGAGGTGCAGGGAGACACTGGTCTGCGAGGAGGCGAAGGACCTTCGCCAGGGGGGCGTCTCCCTGGTGGCCGCGGATATCCCGGCAACGGCCTTCGCCGCGGCAGCCATGGCGGGCATTCCCGGCGTCGGCATTTCCAACTTCACCTGGGATTGGATCTACCAGGGGCTCGCGGAAAAGTTCCCCGACTACCAGGATGTGCTGGAAGCGCTGGAGGCGGACTACGGCAAGGCTTCCCGCCTGCTGCGGCTCCCCTTCCACGGGGATATTCCGGCTATCGACACTCTGGAGGATCTGCCCCTGGTGGCCCGCCGGGGAACCCGCGAGCCTCGGGAGGTCCGCATGGCCATCGACATCCCCGAGGGCTGCCGTTTCGGCCTGGTGTCCTTCGGCGGCTTCGGCCTGCAGGGGTATGATTTCAGGCCCCTTGCCCGGCTGAAAAACTGGGTCTTCGTCACCGAGGGGGAGAAGAACTGGAAAGCGGACAACCTGCGGTCGCTCCCCGCCGGCATGTTTCCCTACCCCGACCTGGTGCGGGCCGCCGACGCGGTCATCACCAAGCCGGGCTACGGCATCGTCTCCGAGGCGATCGCCAACGACACGGCGGTGCTGTACACCTCGCGGGGGGATTTTCGGGAACAGGCCCTGCTGGTGGCGGGCATGCGCCGTTACGCCCGCTGCCGCTTCATCGACAACCAGGCGCTGCGTGCGGGGCTCTGGGGAGAGGCTCTCGAAGAGCTGATGCGCCAGCCCTGGCCCGCGGAAACCTTGCGCAGCGACGGCCACCTGGTGGCGGCCGACCGCTTGGCGCAACTGGTGGATGAGGCGTGAGGCGTGAGGCGTGAGGCGTGAGGCGTGAGGCGTGAGGCGTGAGGCGTGAGGCGTGAGGCGTGAGGCGTGAGGCGTGAGGCGTGAGGCGTGAGGCGTGAGGCGTGAGGCGTGAGGCGAAATTATAAATGAGCCAGCAGGTTGTGGTGAAAAAAACGCCTGAATTTTCTGAATCGCCGGATATTTTTCGCGAGGTCTTCGAGCGGCTCGCTGCCCACTTCGGCCCCTTGCACTGGTGGCCGGCGGAGACCCCTTTCGAGGTGCTGGTGGGGGCGGTTCTCACCCAGAACACCGCCTGGACCAACGTGGAGAAGGCCATCGCCAACCTCAAGCAGGCCGGAGCCCTGGGACCCGCCGAGCTTCGCGGCTTTGCGCGGGCCCAGCTGGAGGAGCTGATCCGCCCCGCCGGGTTCTTCCGCCAGAAGGCCGAGCGCCTGCAGCTGGCGCTGGAGCACCTGTTCGAGTACCACCGGGGCTCGCTTGAGCGGCTGCTTGCCCAGCCCCTGGAGACCGCCCGCCGCGAGTTGCTCTCCCTCAAGGGGATCGGCCCCGAAACCGCCGATTCGATTCTGCTCTACGCCGGCAGCCACCCCTCCTTCGTGGTCGACGCCTACACCCGGCGCCTGTTCGAACGCCTCGGCGTTCTCAGCGGAGCGGAGAGCTACGAGGCGATCCGCTCCCGGTTCATGACCCGCCTCCCCCATGACTCCGACCTGTTCAACGAATACCATGCGCTGATCGTCGAGCAGTGCAAAACCCTCTGCCGGAAACGAGCCCCCCGCTGCCGTCCCTGCCCGCTGCTGGAAGTCTGCCCCTTCGGGCAACAATCGCTGGCCGAAGCCCATTCACCCTGAACGATCCCTTTGCCAGGGCCTGTGCCTTCTGCAAGGGACGGGCAGCGGCTGCGCTCAGGCCCCATGAGGCCGTCAGATCGGCTTCTCCGGCGCCGAGGCCGCGCCTGGCACCCGCGGGAACAATTTCAGCACCAGGGTGGTCTGGGGGCTGTCCGGCGAACCATGACCCATTCCGGCGTAGCCGCGGGCCTCGATGACCGTCGGCTCGAGCTCGAAGGATTCCACCAGGAACAGCCTTATTTTATCGGCCCTCTCCTGGGCGGTCTTGAAGCAGTCCAGGGGAGTCTTGCCCTGGCTGGAATGGACCTCCACAACCACCTGCCGGTGGCCGGCGGGCCTGAGAGCCTTGCCAATCTCCATCTGCGCCTGGGGCGAAAGGCCGCTCCCCTCACCCTTGGGGTCCAATGCATAGGTCAGGGAAAGCGGACCGGCGCCGGGATTAAGGCCAGGCTCCATGGCCAGTCCCGCCTGGCTCGTGGGGGGCAGGGGGTTAGACTCCAGACGCAGAGGCACCGCCACCCGGGCCAGAGCCGATTCTCCGGCCTCATCGGGGATGACCAGTGGCGGCTCTTCTCTCGAGCGGCTGCGCAGGCGGGAAAATATCGCCGGCCCGGTAGTGGACTCGGCCGCCGGCTGCCTGGCGGAATCCGCCTGCACGTCATCGGGAACCAGTTGGAAATGCAAGCCGAGGGTCGCCGCGAAACCGTGAAACAGATCGTGGCGGCGGCGCTCATCGTTGATGTTGAAATCAATGACATGCCGCACCTCGCCACGCAACCCCACGAATTCCGACAAGCCGATCTTCACTCCGAGACCGTAGGTGGCCAGCAGGTCCTCATCCTCATCATCCCCGCCGCTTCCGCCGGTTTCCCCCTCCACGATATACCCGCCGGCGCCGACCAGCAGGTAGGGGACGAAGCGCTGGTCCGGGCGGAAGTGGTAAATCCCGCTCAGGAAAAAATTCCAGACGTCGCGATCCGCGTCCCGCCGCGTGACGCCGCGGGCCTCACTGTCCACATGACCGACGGTCACCTCGGCGCTCCAGCGCTCATTGAAATTGCAGCCGAGCGACAACCCCTTCAGCAAGTCATCTTCGAGGTTTTGATTCCCCTCGAACACCTGGTAGCCGACAAACGGCGACAGGGTCGCCGAGCGGGGATAGTTGGCCGCGTCCGCAGGGTTGGCGCCCCAGCCCAATCCATACAACAACAGTCCCGCCCAAAGAATATGCGCTCGCCTCATGGTCACCCCTGACCTCCGGAAACGGTTGCAATGTGGCATTAAAAATACCCGCCTCGGGGAGGTTGATTTCAAAGACCGTGCCGCGGCTTAAACCCCGCATGGGAGGGGGACTATCCTCAAGCCATGGAAGGCGATCCGTAAAAAATCATTACACTCATCCTTTACACTATTTTACATCTCCGGTTCAGCTGAAGGCGGCGATCCCCGTCACCTCCTGACCGATGATCAGGGTGTGGATGTCGTGGGTCCCCTCGTAGGTGTAGACCGACTCGAGGTTGGCCATGTGGCGCATGACCGGGTACTCTCCGAGGATGCCGTTGGCGGCCAGGATGGTGCGCGCGCTGCGGCAGATCTCGAGGGCGACGTGGACGTTGTTCATCTTGGCCATGGAGATCTGCGCCGGGGTGACCTTTTTCTTATCCTTGAGCCGGGCCAGCTGCAGGGCGAGCAGCTGCCCCTTGGTCAGTTCGGTGACCATCCGGGCGAGCTTCTGCTGCTGCAGCTGGAAGCTGGCAATGGGCTTGTCGAACTGGATGCGGGTCTTGGCGTAGTCGAGGGCGCACTCGTAGCAGGCGTCGGCCGCCCCCAGCGCCCCCCAGGCGATGCCGTAGCGGGCCTGGTTGAGGCAGCTCAGCGGCCCTTTCAGCCCGGTGACGCCCGGCAGCAGGCTCTCCTCCTCGTCGAGGAGCACATCCTCCAGCACCAGCTCGCTGGTCACCGAGGCGCGCAGCGACCACTTCCCCTTCATCTCCGGCGCCGAGAAACCGGGGGTCCCCTTTTCCACCAGAAAGCCGCGCACCCCCTCGTCGGTCTTGGCCCAGACCAGCGCCACATCGGCGATGGAGCCGTTGGTGATCCACATCTTGGTGCCGTTCAGGCGCCATTTCCCCTGGCCCTCGCGCACCGCGCGGGTACGCATGCCGCCGGGGTTGGAGCCGAAATCGGGCTCGGTCAGGCCGAAGCAGCCGATGGCCTCGCCCCGAGCCAGCCGCGGCAGCCAATGCTCCTTCTGCGCCTCGCTGCCGTAGCTGTAGATCGGCCACATGACCAGCGCCCCCTGCACCGAGGCGAAGCTGCGGATCCCCGAATCGCCCCGCTCAAGCTCGTACATCAGCAGCCCGTAGGCCAGGGCGTCCAGGCCGGCGCAGCCGTACTTCTCCGGCAGGCTGGCGCCGAGAAAGCCGAGCTCTCCCATCGGTTTGATCAACTGGCGGGGGAAGCTCATCTCCTGGGCATGCTTCTCGATGATCGGCAGCACCTGCTCATTGACGAACTGGCGGGCGGTCTGCCGCACCAGCTTCTCCTCTTCGGAAAGATAGTCCTGAAAGTTCATGTAGTCCGTCAATTCAGTAAAAACGGGCATAAAGACCTCCGCTGCGGGAATGGGTGCCTCCAGATTGAAAACCGGTCTCCACAAGCTAATATTTTCTAAGAATACCTGCTAAATTACAAGAATTCTTGCGAAAGGCCACCTTCGATGAACCGCCAGCCCCCGATCCCCGAAGCCGGCAGTGCCTGGCACGAGTGGGCGACGGAGAAAACCTTCAGCCACCTGGAAAGCTCCCCCGGGGGGCTCACCCAGGCCGAGGCCGAGCGCCGGCTCGCCCGCTACGGACCCAACCGCCTGCGGCCGCCCAAACAGCGCAGCGCCTGGGTGCGCTTTCTGGTCCAGTTTCACAACGTGCTGATCTACGTGCTGCTGTTCGCCGCGCTGGTCACCGCGGCCCTGGGCCACTGGGTCGATTCCTGGGTCATCTTCGGGGTGGTGCTGGCCAACGCCCTGATCGGCTACATCCAGGAAGGGAAGGCGGAGAGGGCCATGGAGGCGATCCGCACCATGCTCTCCCAACAGGCTACGGTTCTCCGCGACGGACACCGGCAGCAGATCCAGGCTGAAAACCTGGTGCCGGGGGACGTGGTGTTCCTGCAGTCGGGGGACAAGGTCCCAGCCGACCTGCGCCTTTTCAAGGTCAAGGAACTGCGCATCGAGGAGGCGGCGCTGACCGGCGAATCGGTGCCGGTGGAAAAAAGGACCGAACCGGTAACCGCGGCCGCCCCCCTGGGGGACCGCAGCTGCCTGGGCTTTTCGGGGACCCTGGTCACCTACGGCCAGGGGAGCGGCGTGGTGGTCGCCACCGGCGATACGACGGAAATCGGCCAGATCAGCGCCCTACTTTCCCGGGTGCAGCCCCTCACCACCCGCCTGCTGCAGCAGATCGCCGAATTCGGCCGCTGGCTCACCGCTGCTATCGGTGCTGTGGCGCTGCTTACTTTCGCCTTCGGCATGCTGGCCAGGGACTACTCCTTCGGCGACATGTTCCTGGCCTGCGTCGGGTTGGCGGTGGCCGCCATTCCCGAGGGGCTGCCGGCGATCATCACCATCACGTTGGCCCTCGGCGTGCAGATCATGGCCAGGCGCAGCGCCATCGTGCGCCGCCTGCCCGCCGTGGAAACCCTCGGCTCGGTGACGGTGATCTGCTCGGACAAGACCGGCACCCTGACCCGCAACGAGATGACCGTGCAGGAAGTAGCGGTGGCCGAGTACCTGGTGAAGGTCGGCGGGGTCGGCTACGCCCCCCGGGGGGGCTTCGTCTGCCAGGGGAGCGAGCTGGCGCCGGAGCAGCTGCCGGGGTTGGTGGAACTGGCCCGGGCCGGGCTGCTGTGCAACGACGCCGCCCTCGAACTGCGGCAGGGGCAGTGGCAGCTGGCCGGCGACCCCACCGAGGGGGCCCTGCTGACCCTGGCCATGAAGACCGGTTTCGACCCGGCGCGGGAAGCGGAGCTTTTCCCCCGCACCGACGTCATCCCTTTCGAGTCCGAACACCGCTTCATGGCCACCTTGCACCACGATCACACCGGCCACGGCTTTATCTACGTCAAAGGGGCGCCGGAGCGGGTGCTGGAGATGTGCCATCGCCAGCGGCGGGCCGGCGAAGATGTCCCCATCGATTTGCCCTTCTGGCAGCGCCGCATCGACGAGCTGGCGGGCCGCGGCCAGCGCCTCATCGCCTTCGCCTTCAAACCGGCCGGGCCTGACCAGCGGGAGCTGCGTTTTTCCGATGTCGAGGGGGGCCTGACCCTGCTGGGACTGACCGGGCTCATCGACCCGCCGCGCGCCGAGGCCATCGATGCGGTGAAAAGCTGCCAGTCGGCGGGAATCCGGGTGAAGATGATCACCGGCGACCACGCCCTGACCGCCCGGGCCATCGCCGCCCAGATGGGAATCGGCGACGGCCGCTCGGTGGTCAACGGCCGGGAACTGGAAGGGATGAGCGACGAGAAGCTGAGACGGGTCACCCAGCAGGTGGATGTCTTCGCCCGGGTCAGCCCCGAGCACAAGCTGCGCCTGGTGCAGGCGCTGCAGGCCGACGGGCAGGTGGTGGCGATGACCGGTGACGGGGTCAACGACGCGCCAGCCCTGAAGCGCGCCGAGGTCGGGGTAGCCATGGGGGTCAAGGGGACCGAAGTGGCCAAGGAGGCCGCCGAGATTGTGCTGGCCGATGACAACTTCGCCACCATCGCCCAGGCGGTCAAGCTCGGCCGCACCGTGTACGACAACATCCGCAAAGCCATCATTTTCATCCTCCCCACCAACGGCGGCGAGGCAGGGGTAATCATCGCCGCCATCCTCTCCGGGCGGATGCTCCCCATCACCCCGGTGCAGATCCTCTGGGTGAACATGATCACCGCCGTGACCCTGGCCCTCTCGCTGGCCTTCGAGCCGCCCGAGGAGGACGTCATGGCGCGCCCCCCCCGCGACCCCAAAGAGCCGATCCTCTCGCCGTTCCTGATCTGGCGCACCTTGTTCGTTTCGCTGGTACTGGTGATCGGCACCTTCGGCCTGTTTCTCTGGGAGCGCCTGCACGAGGTCTCCATCGAAACCTCGCGGACCGTGGCGGTCAACGGCCTGGTCATGTTCGAGATTTTCTACCTGCTCAACAGCCGCTACCTGAAGGCTTCGGTACTCAACCGCCAGGGACTTTTCGGCAGCCGCTACGTACTGGGGGCAATCGGCCTGGTGCTGGTGTTCCAGCTGCTGTTCACCTACGCGCCGCCCCTGCAGCATCTCTTCGCCACCGCCGCCATCGGCTTCGGCGACTGGGTTCGCATCGTGCTGGTGGGATCTTCAGTACTGTTCGTGGTCGAGGCCGAAAAGTGGCTGCTGCGCTGGTTCGAGCGCCGGCAGCATCGGATTCCGCCATGATGGCTGGTCTCCGGCATCCAGCCGGCCGGCAAAATCCAGGCGGGGCATCAGCAGGCCGCCAGGGCCGGCTCAAGGTAGACCGACAGGAGTGCAAATCATGACCAAACTGAAAACCATCCTTGTCGCAAGCGACCTCTCGGTGAACGCGGACTCGGCCATCAGGCGTGCGGCTCTGCTGGCGAAGCAGAGCGGGGCCAAGCTGGAACTGCTGCATGTTCTGGAAGACTGGCCGTGGGAAGCCCCTGATTCACTGCAGCTGCCGCCGGAACCCCTGCTGCGCCTCTTGACGGACGAGGCCAGGGAAATGTTGCAGGAACAGGCCGATCGCACCGCAGGAGATGGGCTTCGCCTGGACCTGCGGGTCGAAGCCGGCAGGGGGTTCGTCGGGATTATCCGGCGGGCCCGGAAGATCGGTGCCGACCTGATCGTGGTGGGTGCCCACGGTCGCCGGTCGATGCGCGACCTGTTCCTGGGCACCACGGCGGAGAAAGTCGCCAGAAAGGGCGACCGCCCGGTACTGGTAGTGAAAACGCCGGCGGAGACCCCCTACCGGAGGGTGCTGGCCCCAACCGATTTTTCCGAGGCTTCGCGTCGGGCATTTTTTACCGCCCTCGACCTGGCTCCCGACGCCAGCTTCGACCTGCTGCACGTCTACCGGTTGTGGGGAGCCGGAAGATTGTCCCTGGCAACCATCGGCGATGAGGGGCTCCAGAGGTACCACCGGCAGCTCCTGGAAAAGGCCGAAACCCAGATGAAGGAGTATCTCCATGACGTGAACCTGGGGACCCGGCGGCTCAAGCGGCACCTGCGCCAGGGCCATCCCCCCTCCCTGATCCCCGCCCAGGCTGCGGAACTGGGAGTGGATCTGGTGGCCGTGGGCACCGAGGGGCTTTCCGGGCTGCCCTATCTGCTGCTGGGGAGCGTGGCCGAACACGTGATGCGCCATGCCGAATGCGACGTGCTGGCGGTTAAACCCTCGAATTTCCGATTCCAGCTGCCCTGACCAAATTAAATTAAGTAAGGGGCTACCCCATGCCGGTGTTCGCCCAGACATTTTATGAAATCGCCGCGCTGCTGGCGGTGGCGGCGGCCGTGGCGACGCTAGGCATCCGCCTGCGTCAGCCGCTGATCGTCTCCTTCATCGCCGTCGGCATCCTGGTCGGCCCGGCGGGGCTGGGCTGGGTCAGTGCCGCCGACCAGGTCGACCTGCTCGCCAAGCTGGGGATCGCCCTGCTGCTGTTCGTGGTCGGCCTCAAGCTCGACCTGCACCTGATCCGCACCATGGGCCCGGTGGCGCTCGCCACGGGCCTTGGCCAGGTGCTGTTCACCTCGGTGGTGGGCTTTTTCATCGCCCTGGCCCTCGGCCTTTCCCCGGTTGCCGCCATTTACGTGGCCGTGGCCTTGACCTTCTCGAGCACCATCATCATCGTCAAGCTGCTTTCGGACAAGAAAGAGATAGACTCCCTGCACGGGCGCATCGCGGTGGGTTTTCTGATCGTGCAGGATCTGGTGGTGGTGTTGGTGATGATCGCCCTCACCGCCTTCGGCGCCGGAGCCAGAACCGGCCGCCCAGGCCTTGAACTGATGCTGGTCATGCTTAAAGGCGCTCTGTTTCTGGCCCTGATCGGCGCCATCGCGCACTGGGTCTTCCCGCGCCTGCTCCCCCAGGTAGCGCGCACCCAGGAGTTGTTGATCCTGTTTGCCATCGCCTGGGCGGTGGCTCTCGCCGCGCTGGGAGACGACCTCGGTTTCAGCAAGGAGGTCGGCGCTTTTCTCGCCGGGGTCTCTCTCGCCTCCACCCCGTTTCGCGAGTCGGTCGGCGCCCGCCTGGTCACCCTGCGCGATTTTCTGCTGCTGTTTTTCTTCATTGACCTGGGCGCCATGCTCGAACTTGACCTGCTCGGGAACCAGTTCGGTCCGGCCCTGGTTCTTTCCCTGTTCGTGCTGGTCGGCAATCCCCTGATCGTCATGGTCATCATGGGGGCCATGGGTTACCGCAAACGCACCGGGTTTCTCGCCGGGCTGACCGTGGCCCAGATCAGCGAGTTTTCGCTGATCCTTGCCGCCCTCGGGGTCAGCCTGGGTCACCTGGAACGGGGAATCCTCGGTCTGGTGACCCTGGTGGGGCTGATCACCATCGGCTTGTCCACCTACATGATCCTCTATTCCCACTGGCTGTACGGCAAGTTGGAAAACTGGTTGAAATTTTTCGAACGCCTCCCGCCCCACCGGGAACGGGAACTCGGGGAATCAGCCGGCCCCGGGAAACCCGTTGAACTCATCCTGTTCGGCCTGGGACGCTACGGCAGCAGCATGGCCGGGGACCTGAGCGAGCGCGGGGTTCAGGTTCTCGGGGTGGACTTCGACCCGGAGACGGTCAAGGACTGGGGCCGGAAAGGGCTGGCCACACGCTACGGCGACGCCGAGGATCCCGAATTCCCCTCCAGCCTCCCTTTGCCAGCAGCCCGCTGGGTGGTCTGCTCAATTGCCGGGCGGGGGGTGAACCAGGCGCTGCTGCAGGCCCTGCGTCAGCACGGGTATACCGGTCGGGTCGCCCTCACCGCCCATGCGTCGGGGGAGGCGGAGCGGTTGCAGCAGGCCGGCGCCGATCTGGTCCTGCTCCCGTTTCGCGATGCCGCCCGGGAGGCCGTGGACCTGCTTACGGGGGAAGAGACCTCGCGATGGCAGGAGCCAAACAGTTAGTCGACGGGGGCGGAAGCCAGCCGGCGGGCTCCGGACCAGCTTCAGGTCAGTCCCGGAAGATCAAGAACAGGAGATTGGCAAGGAACAGAACCAGCAGCAAGGCTCCGGCCACCGCCAGGTTTCGCAGCCGCCCTTCGGATGTCGCCGATGGGAGTATGCTGCTCAGTTTCTGCGGGAAGCAACGGACAGACTCGCCCTGCAGAGCCATTTGCATTCTTTCGAGTTGCGCTACCAACCTGGCCCAAATCCAAGTCAGCCACCCCGCCAGCCCTTCGTAGATGACCAGTACGTCTCCCGGGGGCAGATCCCAGCGCAGGGGCAACCTGCCGGTCCTGGCCCATCGCCCTACCATCCAGGCCAGCAGCGCGCCCAGCCCCACCGGCCACAGGGCTCCCCACAGGCCGCCGAGGGAGAACGCCTTGGCCAGGGCCTGCTCCTGGCCGGGGACCAGCCAGGCGGCAATCCCCACCAGGATGAGCAGAGCGGCCCAGATCGGCCCAAGCCCCTCCTGTTTCTCCCGCACCTCCGCCCGCCCCGGCCAGAGCAGGAAAAGGAAGCGCGCCATGAGCGCAGTGGTTCCCACGGCCGCCACCGGAAACATTATCTCCAGCACTCCCGGCCAGGGCTCCGCGGCCAGATCCGCGAACCCCTTCAGGGACGCCTTGACCAGCGCGCCGCTGGTCAGCGGGGCGCCGCACAGGGCCAGGGCCGGCAGCAGCAGACCGGCCAGCAGCAGGACCCGGCGGAATCCGCCCAGGGCCAGGACCGGGGCCATCCCGACCCCCAGGAACAGTGCCCCCTTGGCCAGGCCGTGGTGCAGGGCATAGAGGGCAAGCGCGGCGCCCAGTCCGGGCCAGGCCCCCGGCGTGGAGAGGCCGATGCCGATGCCGATGAACAGGTAGCCGAGCTGGCTGATGCTGGAATAGGCGAGAAGAGCCCGGGCCTGCCGCTGGGCAAGCCCTGCCGCCACCCCGTAGAGGGCCATCACCAGCCCGGCCAGGGTCAGGGTCCCCGCCCAACCGGGCAGGGTGCTCCCCCCCAGGGGGAGGAACCGCAGCAGCCCCAGCAGCCCCACCTTGGTCATGACGCTGAGCGCCGCGCCGGCCGGCAGGGGTGCCGCCGCATAGGTCAGAGGCAGCGCCACGTGCAGCGGCACCAGCCCCGCCTTGAGGCCGAAACCCGCGACCAGCAGCAGCAGGATCAGGTCGCGCTCCGGCGAGCGCTCCACCACCTCGACCACCCGCGAGAACTCGGGGCTGCCGACCCCCTCGGCGAGCAGCAGCAGGGCCGAGAACAGCAGCACCTCGCCGAGCACCACCAGGACGATATAGACCCGTCCGGCCCGGCGGGCCGGTCCCGAGCCATCATGCACCACCAGGCCATAGGCGGCAAAACTCATCAGGGCATAAAAGGTAAAAAAGTCCACCATGTCATGGGCCAGCACGGCGCCGAAATTGCCGGCCATGGCGGGGAGGAAAAACCCCAGAAAGTTGCGGAACGAGGCACGGCCCCTGAACCAGATACCTGCATAGAGTCCCGAGGCCAGCCAGACCAGCGCCGTGAAGAGGAGAAACAGCCGTCCGGTGGGATCGAGCCCCAACCGGCTGCCGAGCAGCAGCCAGTCGAGGTGGAGGTCGCCGACCCCGCCGACCAGAGCACACCCCAGCGCCGGCAGGGAGCTCAGGGCCGCAAGCAGGCGCAGCGTTTTTTCGGAAAGAGGGCGCAGCAGGGCCGCAGCCGCCAGCAGCGGGGCCAGCGGGGTGGCCAGCAGCAGCATCCCTTGCAGAGAGTACAGGCCCACCGTCGCCTCATTCATAACAGATATTCCCGGGCGGCAATCAGCTTCGCCCATTCCAGGGCGCTGAAGGGGGTGTTGGCAAACAGTCCCGCGAGCAGCGCGAGCGCAGCCGTGACCAGTGGCGGCAACAGCAGCATCCAGCCGGTCTCCAGCCGGCCCCGGGGGTGCTCCTCCGGCCAGGCCCCCTGCTGGGGTTTGAACCAGGCAGCGTAAAGAATCGGCAGGAAATAGGCGGCGTTGAGCAGGGTGCTGGCCACCAGCACCGGGATCACCCAGGGCTCGCCGGCCAGCAGTCCGCCCAATCCCAGGTACCATTTGCTGAAGAACCCGGCAACCGGCGGCACGCCGATCATCCCCAGCGCTCCCACGGTAAAAGCCGCCATGGTCCAGGGCATCCGCCGCCCCACCCCGTCCATCTCGCTGACCTTGTGGATGCCCAGGGTTTCGGCCAGGTTGCCGGCACAGAAAAACAGGGTGATCTTCATCAGTCCCTGGTGCACCAGGTGCACGATGCCGCCGATACTGGCCAGCGGTCCGAAGGTCGCCACCCCCAGGGCAATGTAGGAAACCTGGCTGACCGTGGAGAAGGCCAACCGGCGTTTCAGGTCATCCTGATAGAGGGCCCGCAGAGAACCGTAGACGATGGTGAACGAAGCCATGACCAGCAGCGGCGAGAGAAGCCCCAGGTCGCGGGCGAACTCGATGCCGTACAGGTCGTAGACCACCCGGACGATGCCGAAGGCCCCGGCCTTGACTACCGCGACCGCGTGGAGCAGAGCACTGACCGGGGCCGGAGCCACCATGGCGTTGGGCAGCCAGCCGTGCAGCGGCACCAGGGCCGCCTTGACCCCCAGGCCGGCGATCAGCATGAAAAAGATGATCCGCAGTTCGGTGCCGTGGGTCGCTCCATAGGCATCAAGGCTACCCGTAGCGACAAAAGCCAGCGGTCCGACCAGAGACATCAGCCAGGCCACCGCCATCAGCAGCACCGTACCTCCGGCCAGGGTATAGAGCAGATAAATCCGGCCACCCCGCACGGCCGCCGAGGTTCCCCGGTGGACTACCAGGGGATAGGTAGCCAGGGTGAGCATCTCGTAGAAGATCAGGAAGGTGATCAAGTTGCCGGCCAGGGCGATGCCGATGGTGGAGCTCACGCAGAGGCTGAAAAAGCCGAAAAACCGGCTGCGGAAGGGCGAGCCTTCGAGATAACCCACCGCATAGAGGGTGGTGACGAACCAGAGCACGGTAGAGAGTGAGACGAAAAGCACCGAAAGGGCATCGGCGTGCAGCACCAGCTCCAGTCCCGGCAAAATCGAGAAGCTGACCTTATAGATCGCTCCCTGGTACACCCTCCAGACCAGCACTCCGGTCAGTACCAGCTTGAGGGTCGCACCCAGCATGTTGAGGCTGGTGCGCAGGCGGTAACGCTCTTCCCCGAGGCCGAAGATGATCAGGCCGGGGACCAGAGAGCTGCAGAGAATCAACAGCGGCAACCAGGTTTCCCAGGTCATGGATGCCCCCAGTTCAGAACCGCGCCACCCACCGGAGCGCCGATTTCGAGCAGCCCCACCGGGTAGCCGGCCAGCAGCCCCAGCCCGAAGGCCAGCAGAGCGAGGGTCAGCGCACTCCACTGCATGGTGGCGGGGACGGGGTGGCAGACGGTGGGGTTGGGTTCATCGCGAAAGGCCAGCACCAGCACCCGGATAACGTAGGTGGCGGCCAGCAGGCTGCCGGCAGCCATGACCACCACCCACCACCACTGCCCCTGCACCAGCGCGGCATTGAGCAGCAGCCACTTGGCCATGAAGCCGCCGCTGGGCGGCAGGCCGATGATCCCCACGGCGGCCAGGGCGAAGACCACCAGGGGCATGGTCAGTTGCCGCCCCAGCCCCGCCAGGCCGGCCAGACGGTCGTGTCCCGCCGCGTGCATGACGCTGCCGGCGGTGAGGAACATGGCCGACTTACCGAAGGCGTGGGAGACGGCGAAAAGCATCGCCCCGCTCCAGGCGGTGTAGGCCGTCGGCCCCTGGGCAAGGGGAAAGAGCAGAAACAGATACCCGAGCTGGGCCACGGTGGAATAGGCCACCAGCAGCTTGAGCCGCTCCTGCCGGCAGGCCTGCAGCGAACCCCAGAGCACCGCCGCCGCCCCCAGGGCCCCCAACAGATTGGCCAGAGCGGGGATCGCTACCCCTGGAAACACCTGGAACCACAGGCGCACCAGCAGGTAGAAGGAGGCCTTGACCACCAGCGCCGAGAGGGCGGCGCTGACCGGCGCCGGGGCGTTGGCATGGGCCGGTGGCAGCCAGAAATGCAGGGGAAACAGGGCGGTCTTGAGCAGCAGGCCAACGGTCATCAGGGCCAAAGCGACCTTGGCCGCCGGGATTGGCACCATGGCCCGGCCAAGCAGTTCGAGATCCACCGTGGCAAAGGCCGCATAAAGCAGGCCCACCCCGAGCAGATAGCAGAGCGAACCGAGCAGGCTGGTCAAGAGGTAGCGCAGGGCGGCGCCCAGGGCCGGCCCGCCGGGCAGGGCCGCCAGGGGGACCGCCGAGAGCGCCAGCAGCTCAAGGGTCACATAGAGATTGAAGGCGTCGGCCGCCAGGAACAGGGCGTTGAGCGCCGCCCAGAGCAGCAACCACAGGGGCCAGAACAGGGTGCCGGACTCGCCTTGACGGTAATACCCCCGGGCGGAAAAGGTGACCAGCGCGCCCACCAGGGCCGTCATGGCCAGCATCAGCACGCTCAAACCATCCGCATAAAGATTGGGGCCCAGCTCCCCTGTCCAGCCCCCCAGGGCGTAGCGCTGGGGGCCAGCGGCAAGCACCTGGTGCAGCAGGCCGGCCGCCAGGGCAGGGATCAGCAGGGCCGTGCCGCCGCCCAGGGCGGGTCCGGCTCGACGCCAGCAGAAGGCCAGGGTGCCGGTCAGCAGCGGAGCCGCGATCAGCATCACCGCCCAGGGAAAGGGTGCGCCGGCCGCCGGCGTCACGAGTTCTCTCCCTGCCGGGCATCCTCTTCCAGGGATGTCCGGCCGGTTTCGGCCTGGAATCGAGCCGCCAGCGCCAGGGCCAGACCGGTGGCGCTGACCGCCACCACGATGCCGGTCAGCACCATGGCATGGGGTACCGGATCGGGCCCCCCTTCCCCGCCGCGGTAAGCCAGGGCAATGAAAATCATGAATATCCCCGAGCCGAGCACGTTCAGGGCGAGGATCTTGCGCAGCAGGTGGGCGTGCCGGAACAGGGCGTGCAGACCCAGAGCGATCAGCCCCGTGCCGACCAGGGCATAGAAGGTTGCGGTACTCACCGATCCTCCCGGGATGAGGAATTTTCGCTTTGTTCCGGGGCCTCGGCCGCGGGCCGGCCGCCGGAGAACAGCGCCAGCAGGATGGCTGCGATGGACAGGGTGAGGGTCGCCTCGATCAGCAGGATCAGGGGCTTGGCCCAGCCGGCCGGGTACTGTAGGAAATGCCCCCCAGAGGCCATACTCCCCAGGGCCACGGCCATGAACACCAGAAAGCCCAGGCAGAGCAGGCCGCACCAGGGCCAACCGATCAAAGGCCCGGGAATCTGGCGGCCGGCCAGCACCAGCAGGATTCCCCCCGCGGCCAGCACCGCCGCGGCCTGGAAGGCGCCGCCGGGCGCGTGCCCGCCGAGCCAGAGCAGGTAGCCGGCCACAAGCACCATCACCGGCAGCAGTTCGTGGAGCAGGGCCCGCAGCACCGGCCCGGCGCTGTGGTGGTCGAGGCCGAGGGTCTCCCGGCCCAGCGCCCAGCTGCCCAGCACGGCAAGCAGCAGCACGGCAACCTCGAGCAGGGTGTCGTAGCCGCGGAAATTGAGCAGCACGGCGGTCACCGGGCTCTTCACCCCGCTTTGCTCCAGGTGGGCCAAGACCAGCTCGCGCAGTCCAGCGCTCTGCGCCGGCAGCTCCCATACCGCCCACCCCACCGCCAGGCCCACGGCGGCAACCAGCAGGGGAAGCACAATCCGCCCGCCGAAATCATCGCTGGCCCAACCCACCGCCGCCTCCTGGATCCTTCTGTTTTTTCCGGCGCCCGCCGCCCATGCGCCCCAGGGCCGAAAGCAGCAGCGCGCCGGTGATGCCCGAGCCCACCGCCGCCTCGGCCAGGGCGACATCCGCAGCCTCCAGGCGCACCCAGGCCAGGGCCATCAGCAGGCCGAAGGCGATGAACAGCACCACCGCCTGGAACAGGTCGGCGGTAGCGAGCAGGCGCCAGGCGAGCCCCAGCAAAACCCCCGCCAGCAGCAGGTCGAAACACCAGAGCAGAGCGCTCATGGCCGCCTCCAGGGGCGCACGCCGTTGCGCAGGGCCGTGCGCGCCATCAGGTGGGACACCGCGGCGCTGCTCACCAGCACCAGCAGCCAGATCAGCAGCAGCTTGAACGCGACCAACCAGGAGCCCGATTGCAGTCCCAGCCCCAGGGACACCAGCCCCAGCCCCAGGTTATCGGCCTTGGTCAGGGCGTGCAGGCGGCAGAAAAAATCGGGAAACCGCAGCAGCCCCACCGTCCCGGCGGCAAAAAAGGGCATCCCGGCCAGCACCAGCCCCCAGCCCAGATACTCAAGCACCACCATCGTCTCCTCCAGCGGTCATTTCGCGGCGGGTCCAGTAGCGGCGCACGAAGGCGATCGCGGCGATGGCCGAGAGCAGGGCGAAGACCAGCGCCACATCCAGCAGGGCGGGGCGCTGCAGCGCCGCGGCCAGCAGCATCAGCAGCGCCACCCCGGTGGAGCCGAACAACTGGGCGGCCAGCATCCGGTCGGCCTCGGTGGGGCCGCGCAGGACGCGGATCAGCCCCACGACGATATTCACCAGCAGAAAAAGGCCCAGGGCAGCCGCCAGAACAGCCATCGTCGCTCTCCAACAGGTGCTCTTGTCAAATTCGGTCCAGGCCGATGCCGAACAGTGCGGCCACCCGCTGCTCCAGCTTCTGGAGCTCGCGGATGGCCGGCAGGGAGCCGTCGAGCATGTGAATCACCACCACGTCCCCGCTGATTTCCGCGCTCAGGGTTCCCGGCAGCAGGTTCACCGTTCCGACCAGAAACACCCGCCCGCTCCCCTCAGGGAGCAGCAAAGGGTGCTCGACCAGCACCGGGTCGAGGGGGAGCGCCGGATGGACGGCCCGCCGGGCCACATCCAGACCGCCCCGCAGGGAGTTCCACAGAAAAAACCCGACAAAATGACACAGGGCCCAAGGGCGCCAGGGGCGGGTTTTGCGCGGGTCGAGGGCGAGACTGGCCGTAACGGCGGCCAGCACGGTGACGGCCCCGACCGTCCAGGAATCGGGAGAATTCCCCGTCAACACTATCCAAAGCGCCGCGAACAGAGTCGTTTTCAAACAGATTTTTCTGGCCATAAGGGTTGAGACAGGGCACGCCCAGCGCCCAGGCGGGTCAGGGCTATGCTTTTTAAATCACTCCGGGATCTCCGCCCGCTCGAGAGGGCTAATAAAAAAAATACCGGATAAGTTGTAATTTAAAAGTGGTAGCCTATATAAAAAAGGAGAACGCTCCCACTGCTTTACAGCCCGCCGCTGCGGCCCAAGAAAACGAGCCAATCATGCTCTTCAAACTTTCCGTTCTGATGCAGCCCTTCGAGGATTTTTTCAAACGCCAGGCCTCCGGCGGCATCGTGCTGATGGGCGCGACCCTGCTCGCGCTGCTGCTGGCCAACAGCCCGGCCCGCGATTTCTACCACCATTTCTGGGAAATCGAACTGACCCTCGGGGCGGCCGGTTTCGGCTTGACCCAAACCCTCCACCACTGGATCAACGACGGCCTGATGGCGGTCTTTTTCTTCGTCGTCGGCCTGGAGATCAAACGCGAGTTTCTCGCCGGCGAACTTGCCTCGGCGCGCAAGGCGGCCCTGCCCATCTCCGCGGCCCTGGGGGGCATGCTGGTGCCGGCCCTGCTCTACCACCTGCTCAATCTCCAGGGGCCAGAGTCCCACGGCTGGGGGATCCCCATGGCCACGGACATCGCTTTCGCCCTGGGGATCATCGCCCTGCTCGGCAGCCGCATCCCCCGCAGCCTGGCGATTTTCCTCACCGCCCTGGCCATCGTCGACGACTTGGGCGCGGTGCTGGTAATCGCCCTGTTTTATACCGGCGACATCTCCGAAGGGGCCCTGGCCCTCGCCGGTTTTCTGTTCCTGGTGCTGCTGGCCGGCAACCGCATGGGGATTCAGAGCCCCAACTACTACGCCCTGGTCGGCTTCGCCATGTGGGTCGCCATGCTCAAATCGGGGATTCACGCTTCCATCGCCGGGGTGCTGATCGGCGCCACTATCCCGGTCCACCCCCGGCACCGGGAAAAGGAGTTTCTCTCCCGGGCAGCCCAGCTCATCACCCGCCTGCGCAGCATCGAAGAACACCCCGGCCCCTTTCAGAAAGAGGAGAAGCTCGGCACCCTGCTGGCCCTGGAACACATCTGCCATGACGCCATGAGCCCGCTGCAGCGCATGGAGCACGAGATGAACGCCTGGGTCATCTTCGGCGTCATGCCCATCTTCGCCCTGGCCAATGCCGGGGTCTCCCTCGATCCGGCCGGACTGGCAGCCTCGCTCTCCCAACCCGTCACTCTGGGGGTGGCCCTCGGCCTGCTGGTGGGCAAGCCCCTGGGTATCGTGCTGTTCTCCTGGCTCGCGGTGCGTCTAAACCTGGCCGAGCTGCCCAACAGCGCTTCCTGGCTGCAGATGCTGGGAATCGGCCTGCTCGGCGGCATCGGCTTTACCATGAGCCTGTTCATCACCAACCTGGCGTTCCACCAGGCGGACCTGATCACCGATGCCAAGGTCGGCATCTTCGCCGCCTCGCTGCTGGCCGGTCTGGTCGGCTACGGGCTGCTCTACCGCGCGGCCTGGCCACGCCGGAAGAAACTCCCCTGAGCCTTCTCCCAGCGCCGTCGCCAACCTGGGCCACCTTCGGCACACCCGCTGAGCACTCCTGTCTCACCCCGACCCTTCATGCATCCTTTTGACCCATAGCGTTTACACCAACAAATCGGCACAGCAATACGGCCAACCCTGCAACATACTGCTTTTACTAAAAAACACATTTTTTAATGCCTTTAAAGTCAAAATGGCAAACCCCTTGCAAAGGTGTATACGCAACGTTTTGACACATTGTGCCATCTGGGTACCGAAACCATAACCAACGAGACACAGAGAAAAAAAGGAGTATCACCATGGGCAAGACCGTCGAGAATCCGAAGAAGTTCATCATCTCCTGCCGCATCGACGACCAGGAAATGCAGCTGCTCCAGGAACTGGCCAAGGAGGCCAACACCAGCATCTCCAACCTGCTGCGCCAGAGCCTCACCATGCTCGATAGCGGGACTGTCTCCTCCCAGGCCGTCAACGCCTGATCCCGCACAAACCACCTGCCAGCGACGGCGGCGGGCGGGCCGGGCACCTCACCCGCCCGCCCGCCGCTCGCCTCCCCCCACACCCCCGGCCAGCCACCTCCCCGACCTCCCGGCCCCCCCTTTTCCCTTGACTTATCCAGCGCTTTTGATAAGTTACATGACTTGATTTTTTGCCGATCCGGGAGGACCGATATGGACTATAAAGACACGCTCAACCTGCCTGTGACCGATTTCCCCATGCGCGGCAACCTGCCCCAGCGCGAGCCGGAGATCCTCAAGAAGTGGCAGGAAATGGACCTGTACGGCAAACTTGAGCAGGCCAAAAAAGACCGCCCCAACTTCACCCTGCACGACGGCCCCCCCTACGCCAACGGTCACACCCATATCGGCCACGCCCTGAACAAGATTCTCAAGGACATCGTCATCAAGAGTCGGCGCATGCAGGGGCACTACGCCCCCTACGTGCCGGGCTGGGACTGCCACGGCCTGCCCATCGAGCTGATGGTCGACAAGAAGCTCGGCAACAAGAAACGCGAACTCTCCAAGGCCGAGTTCCGCAAGCTGTGCCGCGAATACGCCAGCGAGTGGGTCGGCATCCAGAGCGCCGAGTTCCAGCGCCTCGGCGTGCTCGGCGAGTGGGACAACCCCTACCTGACCATGAGCACCCATTACGAGGCGGCCACCGCCCGGGAACTGGCCCGCTTCGCCGAGCGCGGCGGCCTGTTCAAGGGGAAGAAACCGGTCCACTGGTGCTCGTCCTGCGTCACCGCCCTGGCCGAGGCCGAGGTCGAATACGCCGACCACAGCTCGCCCTCGATCTACGTCAAGTTCCCCTACCTCGGCGAGCTGCCCGAACAGCTGGCGCCGCTGCAGGGCAAAAAGCTCAGCTTCGTCATCTGGACCACCACCCCCTGGACCATCCCCGCCAACCTCGGCATTTGCCTCAACCCCGAGCTCCCCTACGTGGCGGTGGAGGTGGACGGCGAGCTGCTGGTGATGGCCGAGGGACTGGTCGAGCCGGTGATGAAGACGCTGGGCAGCGAATCCTACCGGGTGGCGGCGACCTTCGCCGCCTCGCTGTTCGAGAAACGCAGCGCCCGCCACCCCTTCTACGAGCGCGACTCGCTGATCATCCTCGGCGACCACGTCACCCTCGAGGCCGGCACCGGCTGCGTTCACACCGCCCCCGGTCACGGCCAGGACGACTACATGGTCGGCCTGCAGTACGGCCTGGAGATCTACAACCCGGTGGACAACTACGGCCGCTACCTGGAGGATCTCGAATTCTTCGGCGGCAAGAAGGTCCCCGAGGTCAACCCCGAGGTGATCGCCAAGCTAGAGGAAGCTGGCGCCCTGCTCAAGCAGGCCAAGCTCTCTCACAGCTACCCCCACTGCTGGCGCTGCAAGAAACCGATCATCTTCCGCGCCACCGAGCAGTGGTTCATCTCCATGGACGCCAACGAGCTGCGGCAGAAGTCGCTCAAGCACATCGGCGAGGTGCAGTGGATACCCCGCTGGGGCCGCGAACGCATCTACGGCATGATCGAGAACCGCCCCGACTGGTGCATCAGCCGCCAGCGCAGCTGGGGGGTGCCGATTACCGTCTTCTACTGCGAGAAGTGCGGCGAGTCGCTGGCCGACGGCAAGACCATGCATCACGTGGCCAATCTCTTCGAAGAGGGCGGCAGCGATCTCTGGTACCAGAAGAGCGCCAAGGAGCTGCTCCCCGAGGGGACGGTCTGCCCCAAGTGCCAGCACGACGGCTTCACCCAGGAGATGGACATCCTCGACGTCTGGTTCGACTCGGGGGTTTCCCACGCCGCGGTGCTTGAGCGGCGCGACTACCTCAAATCCCCCGCCGACCTTTACCTCGAAGGCTCGGACCAGCACCGCGGCTGGTTCCACTCGAGCCTGCTCGCCTCGGTGGGCACCCGTGACACCGCCCCCTACAAGGCGGTGCTGACCCACGGCTTCGTGGTCGACGGCAACGGCAAGAAGATGTCCAAGTCGATGGGCAACGTCATCGCCCCCGAGGAGGTCATCAAGAAATTCGGCGCCGAGATCCTGCGCCTGTGGGTCGCCGCCCAGGACTACCGCGACGACATCCGCATCAGCCAGGAGATCCTGCAGCGGCTCTCCGACGCCTACCGGCGCATCCGCAACACCGCCCGCTACATCCTGGGCAACCTGCACGGCTTCGACCCGCTGGCCGACAGCGTCCCCGACGGCGACCTGCTCGAGATCGACCGCTGGGCCCTCTCGAGGCTCGAGGGGCTGGTCAAGCGCGTCGAGAAGTCCTACGACGACTACGAATTCCACATCCTCTACCACGCGGTGCACAACTTCTGCAGCGTCGACATGAGCGCCTTCTACCTCGACGTGCTCAAGGACCGTCTCTACACCGCGCCGAAAAAGAGCCTGGCGCGGCGCAGTGCGCAGACCGCCATGTACCGCATCCTCGACGCCCTGACCCGGCTGATCGCCCCGGTGCTCTCCTTCACCGCCGACGAGATCTGGCAGTACCTGCCCGGCGAGCGCCAGGAGAGCGTGCACCTGGCCGGCTTCCCCCGCTTCGAGGCGAGCCTGGTCGACCCCCAACTCGAGGAGCGCTATGAGCGCCTGCTTGAGGTGCGCTCCGACGTTTCCAAGGCCCTGGAGCTGGCCCGCAACGAAAAGCTGATCGGCCACTCCCTCGACGCCCGGGTGTTGATCGAGGCCCCGGCCGGCCCTGTCCGCGAGTTGCTCGAAGCCTATCGGGAGGAGCTGGCCACCCTGTGCATCGTCTCCCAGGCCGAACTGGCCGAGGGGTTGAGCGACGCCGTGGCCGGCGAGGAGGTGGCGGGACTCAAGGTCAAGGTGGAAAAGGCGCCCGGCGAGAAGTGCGAGCGCTGCTGGAACTACCTGCCGACGGTCGGCCGGAGCGATGCCCACCCCACCGTGTGCCACCGCTGCGAGGAAGCGCTTTCCTGATAAAAACCGTGAAGGGCGAGGGGTAAGGCGTGAGGGGCAACACCCTAGGCCCTTACTCCTCACTCCTCACCCCCCAACTCCTCACTGGAGCCCCTGTGCCCGTTCGCTTTCGCCTGCTGCTGATAATCTCCGCCGTGGTCCTGGTCCTCGACCAGGCCACCAAGCTGTTCATCGACAGCCGCTTCGCTCTCTACGAGTCGCTGCCGGTGATCGACGGCTTTTTCGCCATCACCTATGTACGCAACAAGGGCGCGGCCTTCGGCATGCTCGCCGACAGCTCCGTGCGCATCCCCTTCTTCATCAGCGTCGCGGTGATCGCCGCCCTGGGCATCCTCTGGTACCTGGGGAAACTCCGCGAGGAGCAGCGCCTGCTGCACGTCGCCCTGGCCCTGGTGTTCTCGGGAGCGGTAGGCAACCTCATCGACCGCATCCGCCTCGGCGAAGTCATCGATTTTCTCGACGTCTACTGGCGCCAGTACCACTGGCCCGCCTTCAACGTGGCCGATTCGGCCATCTGCGTGGGGGTGGGATTGATGCTGCTCGACCTGTGGCGTGAGGAGCGCCGGCGCAAGCTGAAGGATTGAGGTTTTTTTAGAGCCCCCCTTGGAGGGGGAGGAGCAAATGGTCAAAAGGCCGCAACCCTTGCAAGGGTTGCGGCCTTTTTTCGCAACAGCCCTACTCGCCATTACTACTTCAGCGCAGCCCGCGCCGCCGCCAGCAGCACCTCGGAATCGACCCGGGTCTTGTAATCCGGGTTGGCGTAGCTGAACCTGATGGTGCCGTCGCTGCCGACGACAAAGGCGGTCGGCACCGGCAGCAGGTGGTGCGTCCGGCCGGAAGCCTCTTCGAGATCGACGCCAAATTCCTGATATTTCCGATAGGTCGCGGTATCGACCTGGAAGGCGATGCCGAAGGCCTGGGCCGCCTGCATGTCGCTGTCGGAGAGCAGGCGGTAATTGGGCTTGTGCTTCTGCTGGCTCTGCTTGAGAAACTCTGGCTTGTCGGCGCTGACGGCGAGAATCTGGTAGCCGAGCTCGAGCAGCTGCGGTTCGATGCGGACGAGTTCTCCCAACTGGAGATTGCAGTACGGTCACCAGCCGCCGCGATAAAAAATCAGAATAGTCGGTTTCTCGCGTACCGCCGAGGCCAGGTCGAAGGGCTGGCCGTCGAGGTTTTTCAGCGTGACTGGCGGGACCATGCTGCCGATGGTCAGCGGACAGATCTCCGCGGGGGATTTCACCCCGCCGGTCTCCGCGCGAGCGGCGACCTGACCCATCCCGAGAACCAGCAGAGCAACTCCCAGACCCCAAACGAAGATTGCGCGCATTTTTCACCTCAAATATACTGAAGAGCACTTTCCCTGCCTGTACTCCTATCACCATAAATCGAATTATCAAGACCCCGGAATGACCAGCCCCCCCCCCTGGAGTTGCCTGATTTCCCGGACGGCCGAAATCTGCCTATTTTTTATACAACACTAGCCACCACCCCCTCACCGCAACGGCAAATATTAGAATCCGCTGGCAGACTGCAGACATCCATGCTATAAAATAAGGCATTTTCACCAACCAACAATGCGCCAGCCCTCCAGGGCACTGGCCCTGCCAAGGAGCTCCCCGCATGGATTCCGCAATCCGCGTCACTACCGGCTATGCCGGCCTGGACAAGATCCTCGACGGTCTGCGCATCGGCGACAACGTGGTGTGGAAGGTCGACTCCATGGCCGACTACCGCTACTTCGTCGGCCCCTTCGTCGATGCTGCCCTGCGCGAAGGCAAGCGGGTCATCTACATGCGTTTCGGCGACCACGAGCCGCTGCTGGGAGCCTCGCCGAGCATCGTCGTGCACCAGCTCGACCCGCGCCGCGGCTTCGAATCCTTCGCGGCGCGCATCCACAGCATCCTCAGCGAGGAAGGCCACGGCGCCTTCTACGTTTTCGACTGCCTCTCCGACCTGCTTTCGGCCTGGGCCACCGACTACATGGTCGGCAACTTCTTCCGCGTCACCTGCCCCTACCTGTTCGAGCTGGACACGGTGGCCTATTTCGCCCTGATCCGCAGCCGCCACTCGTTCCAGACCATCGAGCGCATCCGCGACACCACCCAGGTGCTGATCGACGTCTACAACCACGAGCAGAGCTTCCACATCCACCCGCTCAAGGTCTGGCAGCGCCGCTCACCGACCATGTTCCTGCCGCACCGCAAGGAGGGCGAGCAGTTCCTGCCCCTGACCGCCAGCTTCGAGGCCACCGACCTGTTCAGCAGCATCGCCCGGCGCGACACGGAAAACGCCCAGCGCCACCTCGACCACTGGCACCGGCTGTTTCTTCAGGCTCAGGAACTGGCCGGCGACCCCGCCGCCCAAACCGAGCAGCAAAACATGGTCAGCCACATCTGCCGGCACATGATCGGCCGCGAAGCCCGTATCCTCGAGCTGGCCGCCGAGTGCTTCTGCCTGCAGGATCTGCTCGACATCAAGACGCGGGTGATCGGCACCGGCTTTATTGGCGGCAAGGCGGTGGGGATGCTGCTGGCCCGGCAGATCCTGCTGCGCGCCCCCGACTACCACTGGGAGGACCACCTGGAGGCCCACGACTCCTTTTTCGTCGGCTCCAACGTCTACTACTCCTACATCGTGCACAACGGCTGGTGGCCGCTGTTCATGCGCCAGAAGAAGAAAGAGACCTACTTCAGCGCCGCCGCCGAACTGCGGGGGAAAATGCTCGAGGGGAGCTTCCCGGCAACGATCCGCGAAGGCTTCCACAAGCTGCTCGAATACTACGGGCAGTATCCGATTATCGTCCGCTCCAGTTCGCTGCTCGAGGACAGCTTCGGCAACGCCTTCGCCGGCAAGTACGACAGCTTCTTCTGCGTCAACCAGGGCACCCCCGAAGAACGCCTGGCCCAGTTTGAGGAGGCGGTGCGCAAGATCTTCGCCAGCACCATGAGCGAAGACGCCCTCACCTACCGGCAACAGCGGGGGCTCGACCAGCAGGACGAGCAGATGGCGCTGCTCATCCAGCGGGTCTCCGGCGCCTACCGGGGTCATTACTTCTTTCCCGAACTGGCCGGGGTCGGCGTTTCCTACAATACCTTTGTCTGGGACAGGGGGATGGACCCCCAGGCCGGAATGCTGCGCCTGGTGCTGGGGCTGGGCACCCGGGCGGTCGACCGGGTCGAGGGGGACTACCCGCGGCTGATCGCCCTCGATGCCCCCCTGAAGCGCCCCCACAAGGACCAGGCGGATACCCGCAGGTTCTCCCAGCGCAGCGTCGATCTGCTCGACGTGGTCGACAACCGCCTGCATACGGTCTCACTGCTCGACCTGTCCCGGCAGGGGGTGGATTTGCCCTGGCAGCTTTACGGAGTGAAAGACCTGGAGACCATGCGCCTGCTGGAGAATCGCGGCCGCAAGGGGGAGCAGGTCTGGCTGCTGACCTTCGAGCGCCTGCTCGCCGACACCCCCTTCGCCTCACTGATGCAGCGGCTGCTGAAAACCCTGGAAAGGACCTACCGCTACCCGGTGGATGTCGAATTCACGGTCAATTTCACTCCGCAGGGCACGGCCCGCATCGACGTGGTGCAGTGCCGCCCGCTGCAGACCAAGGGAGAGCAGGTTCAGGTAGAGATCCCCGAGAAAATCGAACCGGAGAGGATCTTCTTCCGCAGCGAGGGGAACTTCATGGGCGGCAACATCTCCCAGCCGCTGCGCTGGCTGGTCTGGGTCGAGCCCGAGGAATACGTCCAGCTGCACATGTCGGACAAGTACGAGATCGCCCGCCTTATCGGCCGCCTCAACAAGCGCCTGGCCGACCGCAAAGACAACCCCACCCTGCTGCTCGGGCCGGGACGCTGGGGCACCTCCACGCCATCGCTGGGGGTGCCGATCTCCTTTTCGGAGATCAACAACTTCACTGCGCTGGCCGAAGTCGCCTTTTCCAGCGGGAACCTTATGCCCGAGCTCTCCTACGGCTCCCACTTCTTCCAGGACCTTGTGGAGACCGACATCTTCTACCTGGCCCTGTTCCCCGAAAACAACAAATGCTTCCTCAACGACGCCTGGCGCAGGGCCCAGCCCAACGCCCTGGAAGGGCTGATGCCGGCCAGCAGTCGTCTCAAGCACGTGGTCAAGGTCTACCGGGCGCCGAAGGAGGGGCTGCGGTTGATGGCGGACGTGGTCTCCCAGCAACTGGTCTGCTTCCTCGAAAGGTAGCAGATCGCCGCAGCCAACGGAAAAGGCCCGGGCGAAACCCGGGCCTTTTCTGTTGGCTGTTGGAGTTGGAGAGAGGGTTAGATCAACCCCAGCGCCACCATGGCATGGGCCACCTTGATGAAGCCGGCGATGTTGGCTCCGTTGACGTAGTTGCCCGGGGTGCCGTACTCCTCGGCGGTTTCGTAACAGAGCTGGTGGATGTTCTGCATGATCTGCTGCAGGCGCTGCTCGGTGTACTCGAAGGTCCAGGAATCGCGGCTGGCGTTCTGCTGCATTTCCAGCGCGCTGGTCGCCACCCCGCCAGCGTTGGCCGCCTTGCCAGGGCCGTAGGCGATCCCCGACTCGAGAAACACCTTGACCCCCTCCGGAGTGGTGGGCATGTTGGCCCCTTCGCCGACGGCGATGCAGCCGTTTTTCACCAGCTTGGCGGCGTCCTTGCCGTTGATCTCGTTCTGGGTGGCCGAGGGCATCGCCACCTGGCAGGGTACATCCCAGATATTGCCCCCTTCGACGAACCGGGCATCCTTGTGATAGTTGAGGTAGTCCTTGATGCGACGGCGCTCGATCTCCTTGAGCTGCTGCACCAGCTGCAGATCGATCCCCCGCTCGTGGACGATGTAGCCGTTGGAGTCGGAGCAGGCGATGACCTTGCCGCCGAGCTGATGGATCTTCTCGATGGTGTAGATGGCCACGTTGCCGCTGCCTGAGACGGTGCAGGTCTTGCCGCCAAAGGAGTCGCCGCGCACCTTGAGCATCTCGTCAACGAAGAAGGTGGCCCCATAGCCCGTGGCCTCGGGGCGCACCAGAGAACCGCCCCAGGAGAGCCCCTTGCCGGTCAGCACCCCGGACTCGTAGCGGTTGGTGATGCGCTTGTACTGGCCGAACATGTAGCCGATCTCCCGGCCGCCGACGCCGATGTCGCCGGCGGGCACATCGGTGTACTCGCCCAGGTGGCGGTACAGCTCGGTCATGAAGCTCTGGCAGAAGCGCATGATCTCGTCGTCCGAGCGCCCCTTGGGGTCGAAGTCCGAGCCGCCCTTGCCGCCGCCGATGGGCAGGCCGGTCAGGGCGTTCTTGAAGATCTGCTCGAAGCCGAGAAACTTGATGATCCCCAGGTAGACCGAGGGGTGAAAGCGCAGCCCCCCCTTGTAGGGGCCCAGGGCGCTGTTGAACTCGACGCGGAAGCCGCGGTTGATCTGCACGTTGCCCTGGTCGTCCTGCCAGGGCACCCGGAAGATGATCTGCCGCTCCGGCTCGCAGATGCGCTCGATGATCTTGTGATGGCAGAACTCGGGGTGCTTCACCAGCACCGGACCGAGGGACTCGAGCACCTCGCGGACCGCCTGGTGAAACTCCGTCTCCCCGGGGTTGCGGGCCAGAACTTCCTGAAAAATGGGTTCGACCTTCTCATCGATTTTCGGTGCCATGCCGTGCCTCCTGTTTGCATGCCAATGAATGTCTAATTTTTAACCACCACACTATTCTCAAACTTCCTAAATGCCATTAACTGCGACCGATACATCCACAAATCATGCCACAGTGATCATTTTTTAAACATTTTCTTATAACAGCTGATTTTTGTGCATATTTTTTATTCATAGCTTACGAAAAAATATTGTTTTAAGCTAATTTCTGCAAGCTGATTTGGTTGTTCTTTTACTCACCAAAAAGACAAGTGTGTACACAGGGCCATTGCGGATTCTCATTGACAATTCACCGGAACCCGAGTAAAGAACACTCCGCAAATCGATATTGACCGCAGCAGCGCAGATGAGCGAATATTGGCGGAAAATTCCGTCGCACCGATCTCTATTGCCGCGCGTCGCGGGGGGCCTGGAAACATGTCGACCTTTCTGAATTCCCTCAATTATTTTCGCGGCATCGCGATCGTGCTGATCGTTGCCGGCCACTGCTACGCAATCGCCGGTTGGGACATCGACTCCTTCGGCGAACGAGCCTGCGCCAACCTCATCACCGGCAGCACCGCGCTGTTCGTGTTCATCTCGGGGTTTCTCTTCCACCACCTGTTCGCCACCGATTTCGACCTCCGCCGCTTCCTTGGCAAGAAGTTCAAGGACGTGCTCCTGCCCTACCTGATCCTCTCCACCCCCTACATCTTTTACGTGGTCTATTCGCGGGGCTCGGGGTACCATCACGGCTACGTCGACCAGGACTGGCAGGCGGTGATATTCTACCTGGCCACCGGGCGGGTGATCTTCGCCTACTGGTACATCCCCTTCATCATCCTCACCTTCCTGCTCAGCCCGCTGCACCTGCGCTTCATCCGCTGCCGCCGGCAGCTGCCGATCATCCTGCTGTTCCTCGCCGTCTCGGCGCTGCTGCACCGGCCCCTCGACGACGTCAACACCCTGCAGTCGGTGCTCTATTTCACCCCGGCCTACCTGCTGGGGATCTGGTGTTCCATCAACCGGGCCCGGGTCTACCGGCTGTTCGCGGGGCGGGAATTTCTGCTGCTGTTAGGGGCCGTCGCCCTGGCCTGCCTGCAGGCGGCGCTGCACACCAGCTACGGCAACTTCCACAAGGCCCCCTTCGCCTGGGGCGGCATCGACATCATCCTGTTCCAGAAGATCCTGCTTTGCCTGTTTTTCCTGGTTTTTCTCAAGCGCTTCGAGGGCCGCACCATCAAGCCCCTGGGCTTCCTGGCCAAGGCCAGCTTCCCCATTTTCTTCATCCACCCCTTTATCATCGACCTGATCCTGACCCGCCAGGCGAGCCAGCAGCCTTGGCCCAAGTTCAACTTCCCGCTGACCGTTTTGGCGGTGACCCTCGGTTCGATCCTCCTGGCGGTGGCCATTCGTCGCCTGGTCCCCCGCTACAGCCGGCGGATCATCGGGGCCTAGGCTCCACTCCCCCTTCTCTCCGAGATCGGAGGGAAGTTCCGGAATTCGTAGCCATAACAGAAAACCCCGCTGCGGTCTGCAGCGGGGTTTTCCAATTTCCGGCGACAATCGAAGGGATCGGGCCTGGGCGGGTGAGGCTCAGGCCGCATTCTCCGCCCGGCGCTCGCGGCGCACGAAGGCTACCGGCGGCGCCCACTTTTCGGGGCGGCGGATCTTCTGGGTGACCAGGGTCAGATCCGAGGTCTTGAAGACGTTGACGTTGTGGGTGTTGGGCGTGGTCAGCACGTACTGGGAGCGGGTCGCCTCGAGAAAGGCGCCGACCTTGTCGATGTTGAACACGTCGAGGTGGGCGAAGGGCTCGTCGATAAAGACGAAGCCGCCCGAACGGGCCTCGTCCATCAGCAGGCCGATGAGCAGAATCAGCGACTTCATGACCTGCTGCCCGCCGGAGGCCTCGCCGTCGTTGAGGCCGATCAGCCCCTTCTGGTCGAAGTTGAAGCTGACCTGCAGCCCGGCCTGGGCCAGGGCGACATCCTCGTTGACCAGGTGCGGCGGCTCGAGCTCGACGCCGATGCCGGCCAACTCACCGAGATCGCGCACGTTGCGCGAGTAGCGGCGCACCGTGGCCTTGAGCACGTTGATGTAGCTCTCCCGCGCCTCTTCGGTGGCCTGCAGGTGGCGGTGGTGGTGGATGCGCCGGGCGCGGATGATCTCGTCCATCTGCGCGTAGTCCCCCTTGAGCTTCTCGAGGATCACCACCACCTGCTCGTCGGTGACCCACTCACCCTCGTCGAGGTGGTCCTGCAAACGCTTCATTTCACGGCGCACCGCCTCGGCCGAGTCGTACTCGAGGCGCAGTTCTTCCATGGCCTCGCGGGAATACCAGCGCTGGGGCATGGGGCGGCGTTTTTCGCGGTACTGGAGGATGCGCTCGACCTGCTGGCGGCGCAGCTGGCGGAACTCGCCGCTGAGCTTTTCCAGGTCGCGCTCCAGCACGCGAATCTCGCCGGCGTTGCCCGACTGCTTCTTCTCCAGCTGGTGGCGGGCCTCCACCGCCTGGGCGGCTTTACCCTTGGCCTCGGCCAGGGCGACGCCGGCCTCCTGGGCCTGGGCCGAGAGCGCGGCGAACTGCTCCTCGGCGCGGGCGAACTCGGCCCCCCGCTCGGCGAGTTGGCGGGCGGCGTCCATGCCGCTGAGCAGGGCCGAGATCTCTTCGAGGCGCCGGGAGAGCCCGGCGCTGTCCGCCTGCAGCTGCTGCTCGCGCTCGGCCAGCCGGCCAAGCTCCTGCTCGCTCTCCTCGAGCATGCTGCGCCGGGCGGCCTCGCCGAACTGGTAGCGCCCCTCGACGCCGATGTAGCGCCCGCCGCGGCGCTCGCGGTGATACCCCTGGCGGGTGATCCACGAATCGCCCCCCGAGGCGCTCCCCTCGGCGACGCTCTCGACCCGCTGAATGCGGTTCAGCAGCTCGGCCAGCCACCCCGGCGGATCGGCGGTGAACTTGACCACCTCGAGCAGCGAGCCCTTGGCCGCTTGTGGCAGCGCCTGACGCTCGGCCACCACGAAGTGCTTGTAGCGCAGCTTCTCGCCCAGCTCCCAGGCCTTCTGCCGGTCGCCGGGGCGCTCGAGCAGCACGATGTGCGCCGATGGAGCCAGCACCCCCTCAACGGCCGCCTGCCACCCCGGGTCGGCGACCTCGACGATTTCGGTGAGCAGATTGTGGCGGACGCCCGCCTCGCCCAGGGCGCGGCGGAACTCGCGCACGAAACCCGGCTCGGGTTTCTCGCCGGCCTTGAGGGCGGCGAGTTGGGCCTTGAGGTCGCGGGCGGTTTTTTTCACCTGCTCCAGTTCGCGGTCGTTCTCGGCACGGCGGCCGAGCTTCTCGCGCTGCTCGGCGGCCAGGGCGGCGAGGTCGACGCCCGCCTCCTGCTGGCGGCAAAGCTCCTCGAGGCGCGCCTTCTGCTCGAGCACTTTCTCGGCGTCGCGGGCCTTGTCGCGCCCGTCGATGAAGGCCTTCTCCGCCTCCTGCTCCGCCTGCCGGGCCTCTTTTTCCGCGGCGGCGGCTTCCTCGCGCACCTTGTTCAGCTGGCGGCTCTCCTCGAGCAGCTGCCAGTGGCGCCGCTGGCGCTCGTTGACCTCCTGGCGCCGCGAGCGCATCTGCGCCTCGCCGGTGCGGATCCGCTCGCGCAGGTCGGCAAGCTGGCAGCGCGGCAGGGTTTCGCTGCCCAGGCGCAGCAGCTCGTCGTTGAAGCGCTTCCACTGGCGGAAGGAGTTGACGTTCCCTTCGGCCTCGCGCTGGCGGGCGCCGAGCCGGGTCAGCTCCTCCTCGAGCTTCTCCAACTCGCGGGCGATCTCCAACTGCTCGTTCTTGGCCTGCTGGTAGTTCTCCAGCACCTCCTGGTCGCCGAACACGCTGAACACCAGCTCGAGCAGCTGGCGCGGGCTGTACTCGCAGAGCTTGTCCGTATCCCCCTGCTCCAGGGCCAGCACGTGGCGGATCGCCTGGGTCAGCCCGGCGTTCTGCAGGCGCTGGCGGTAGTCGCGCACCCCCAGCCAGCTCCCCTGCTCCTCCAGCGCCTCGATGGGGGTGTCCCCCTCGGCGATCACGTACTGGCGCTGCCAATCGCCGCCCTTCTTGCGGATCTGGCAGGCCAGGGTCACCGTCTCGCTGAGCAGCGGGAAGAAGGGGCGGTAGCCGCTGTCCTGGCGCTGGTTGTCGACCACCGCGCGCAGCCAGGCGAAGGGGCGCTCGTTGCGCCGCAGGTAGCGCTTGTAGTCGCGCCCCGAGGAGCAGTCGATACACAGCAGGGTGCGCAGGGCGTCGAGCAGGGTGGTCTTGCCCGAACCGTTGGGGCCGACGATGGTGATGACGTCGGCGTCGAGCGGCAGCGAGAAGCGTTCCCAGAAATCCCAGTGCACCACCTCGAGCTTCTGGAACCTAAACATCCTCTTCCTCCTCCGCCTCGCGGGCGGCCAGAACCTCGCCGAGGTGCTTGCCGAGCAGATCGCTGAGCGCGCCGTCGAGCACCCGGCCGGCCAGCTGATTGTAGTCGAAGAGCAGATCGAGCAGGGGCCCCTCGTAGATCTCCTCCTGGCGCTGGATGATGAAGCCGTAGCGGGCCAGGGTTCCGAGGTTCATCTTGATCTTGGTCGCCCGCCCGAGCCGCTCGCCGAAGTCGGCGATCAGCGCCTTGCGGCTGACCGGCGCCGAGACGCTGCGCCCGGTGGGCAGGCGCTTCTCTTCGGCGAACATCTCGGTCTGCGAGGGGTCGTCGAGCTCCTTGCGCTCGATCTGGCGCTGGCGCTTGGGCAGGATGATCAGGGCCCAGAGCACCACCAGCAGCGCCAGGGCGCTGCGGTCCAGATTCATCGTGTTGGAGACCCAGCTCTCCTGCTCGCCCATCACCGGCTGCTCCATGTCCCGGGCCAGGGCCAGGGTGACGTGCTCGGCGTAGGGGTTGTCGAGCAGGCGCAGGCCGCAGGCCTGCAGGCGCCCTTCGAGCTCGCTGCGGAACAGCTCGTCGGTGAGCGCCTTTTTCACCAGCCGGTCCTGGCGCGGCAGGTGCTGGTGGGCCAGCAGGCGGGCCACCAGGGTGCGTACTTCCTTATCCATCATTCCTCCGTACTTTCATCGGTGCGTTCCAGGCGCCCGGCGCTCATCCGCTCGACCTCGCAGCGGCCGACCATGACCTCCTCACCGGTCAGGCGCAGGGCCAGCGGCAGCCGGGCCAGGTCGACCACGCCCCCCTCCAGGGCCTCGGACTCGGGGTCGCCGAGCAGCGCCACCAGCGACATCCGGTAGGAGGTGGTGGCGAAATCCTCCGCCGGCACCGCCTCATCGAGGGGCGCCGCGGCGGCGATGCTGGTCAGGTCGCGGACGAAGGCGCCGAGGGCCACCAGGTCGATCTCCTCGACGGGCATGGCCGCGGCGGCCGGGGCCTCCTGGGCCGGTGGCAGGGTGGCGTCGGCGGCCGCGGCGCGGATCCGGTCGACCAGCTCGAACTCGGCCACGTCCATGGCGATATCCCCGAGCAGAAAGCCGCTGCGCGGCGCGGCGGCGAGGCTCTCGCCGAGCAGGCCGCAGAGCGACTCCACGTTCTGCAGGCGCAGCCAGCGGTTGATGTCCGAAGAGGAAAGGCCGCTCTGGCCGAGGTGGACCTTCTGGCTTTCGAGCTGGTTGAGGGTGCGCTGGAAGACCGAGCTCATGCGCAGCATGCGGCTCTGCACCTGGCCGATCTTCTGCGCCACCCGGTGGGTGGCGGGGTCGAGGTCGGGGTCGGCGGCGATCACCCGCAGGATCTCGGTCCCCTTCCCGACCCAGGCCAGGACCGAGTTGAGCTTTTTCTCGGCGCCGCGGATGCGGTGTTCCGAGCCGGAGAGGACCGCGCGGCTGAACTCGTCCTCCAACTCGTTAAGCCGCGAGAGCAGGTGCTGCAGGTCTTCGTCGGCGACCCGGCCGAGGGCCTGGCTGGCGGCCAACTGCGAGGTGATATAGCCGATCTCGCCCCCTTCGTCGACGTCGAACTTGAGCAGGATCGCCAGGGCCGACAGGGCCATGCGCCCGTGGGGGCTGATCTGGTAGTGGGAGGCCTCGGCGTCCCAGACCAGCAGGTCCTTGTCGCGCAGGCGGTGCAGCACGGTCTGCAGCTTGACCTCGTCGAGGTAGGCGAAGTGGCTGCGCAGCTCCTGGGGGCTCCAGGTCGGTTTTTCGCCGCGGTGGCCGATCTCGCGCAGCACCAGCAGGCGGATCAGCACCTCCTCGTCGCCGCCGCGGAACAGGGCGATGAACGCCGAGAGGGCGTCGCGGGCGCGCAGCAACGGGAACAGCGCCGGCAGGTCTTCGATGAGCGCGCCAGGGCGGAAGAAATCCTTCAGCAGGGTTTCGGTGGAATCGTTATCCATTGAAATAAAGATACTTTTCAGAAAAAACCAACGTGTCGGTCTGCCGCCCGGCAAGGGCTGCAGGCTCTGCTACCAAGAGGGGTTAAATTACACCATGCCGCCAATTTCGTCATTACTCTTTTGCAACCCCAGGCAACTCCCGGGAAATACTAATCAAGAGCCTTGATTGGAAAAACCCAAGAAAATACGGATTGCCCCTTGCCCTCCTGGGTCGATTTTGCGAAACTTGCTTTCTCGCAATGAACCCCGGACACCCTAAAAAGGGGCCCCCTACACCCATCGATATGCATGAGGGAGTGCCGATGCCCCCTGATTCAGCCATCCACCGCTGCCTGCAGGAGAACTTCGACTTTTCCGCCTTCCGCCCCGGGCAGGAGGCGGTCATCAACGGCCTGCTCGCCGGACGCTCGGCGCTGGCGATCTTCCCCACCGGCGGCGGCAAGAGCCTCTGCTACCAGCTTCCCGCCCTGCTGCTCGACGGGCTGACCCTGGTCATCTCGCCGCTGATCGCCCTGATGAAGGACCAGGTCGACGCCCTGCGCCAGCGCGGCCTCCCGGCCGCCCGCCTCGACTCCAGCATCGGCCCGGCCGAAGCCCAGGCCATCTACCGGCAACTGGCCGACGGCAGCCTGAAACTGCTCTACATCGCGCCTGAACGGCTGGCCAACGAGCGGTTTCTGGGGCGGCTGCGCGGCCGCCCCATTGATCTGCTGGCCATCGACGAGGCCCATTGTATCTCGGAATGGGGGCACAATTTCCGCCCCGAGTACCTGAAGATCGCCCGGCTCGCCGAGCAGCTGCGGGTCGGCCGGGTGCTGGCCCTGACCGCCACGGCCACCCCGGAGGTCGCCGCCGATATCCGCCGCGCCTTCGGTATCGCCGAGGCCGATCAGGTCCGCGCCAGCTTCCACCGACCCAACCTGCACCTCGCCGTCACCCCCTGCCCGGCCCCGCAGCGCCGCGAGCTGCTATTGCAGCGGCTGCGCGAACGGCCGGCCGGGCCGACCATCGTCTATGTCACCCTGCAGAAAACCGCCGAACAGGTTGCTGCATTTCTGGATGCCCAGGGGATACCGGTTCGGGCCTACCATGCCGGGATGCAGAACGATGAGCGCAGCGCCGTGCAGGAGGCCTTCATGGCCGGCGCCGCCGGCGTGGTGGTCGCCACCATCGCCTTCGGCATGGGGATCGACAAGGCCGACATTCGCGCCATCTACCACTACAACTTGCCAAAAACGCTGGAGAACTACATGCAGGAGATCGGGCGCGCCGGCCGCGACGGGGGCGACGCCCACTGCGAGATCCTGGCCTGCGCCGACGACCTGACGGTGCTGGCCAATTTCAGTTACGGCGACACCCCCACCCCCGAAGCCCTCGAAAGGCTGGTGCGGCACCTGCTCGACCAGGGGGCGAGCTTCGATGTCTCGCATATCGAGCTGGCCGGTCTTTTCGACATCCGCCCCCTGGTGATCGCCACGGTCTTTACCTACCTGGAGCTCAAGGGGATACTCCAGGCCACCGGCCCCTTCTACGACAGCTACAAGGTCCAGTTCAAACGCCCGGCGGAGCAGATCTGCGCCGACTTCGACCCGCAGCGCAGCGCCTTTCTGCAGGAGCTGTTCGCCACCGCCCGCAAGGGGCGCGTCTGGCATCAGCTCAACCCGGCCGAAAGCGCCGCCGCCCTGGGCCAGAGCCGCCAGCGGGTGACCGCCGCTATCGGCTTTCTCGAAGAGCGGGGGGACCTGACGGTGCAGGCCACAGGCCTGCGCCACGGCTACCGCCTACGGGAAGCGGGGGCCGACCCGGCCAGCTTGATCGCCGGACTGCAGGAAACCTTCGCCCGCCGGGAGACCAAGGACATCGAGCGACTGCGCGGAGTGCTCGCCTACGCCGAGCAGCGCGGCTGCCTGAGCGGAACGCTGCTGCGTTATTTCGGCGAAGCGGTGGAGGACGACTGTGGCGACTGCAGCCGCTGCCGCGGGGGGCAGAAGCGAGACTTGCCGCGCACCGCGCCCCTCGAACCGGGGCCGAGCGAGGCCGCAATCGCTCGGCGGGTGCGCGCCGAAAACCAGGCAGCGCTGGCCCACCCGCGCCAGCTGGCCCGGTTTCTCTGCGGCCTCACCAGCCCCGCCGCCAGCCGCGCCCGCCTCAGCCGTCACCCCGATTTCGGCGCCCTGGGGGTGTTCCCGTTCCAGCAGGTCCTGGGCCTGATCGAGCAGTGCCAGGCTGGAGCCGAGGTCCGTCCTTGAGGGTGGCGGCCCAAGAGCGGGCAACCGGCCTGCCACCAACAGCGTCCCCGCCCAGTCCCCCTTGACACGACTAGGCGGCTTCCCGTATTTTTAATACTATGCTTTCAATTTGGCCAAGGGCCTTGGCCCTCCTCATCCTGCTGTGCACCTTCACAGTCCTGACCGGACTCGCCACCACCGCCTCGGCGTTGCTGAGCGAACCGGTCGTCGACGCCTGCTGCGACCGGGCTGGTGAGGAGGAGAGCAGCCAGCCAGCCCCTTGTTCGGCCGCCGACTGCAGCTGCTTTGGCTGCCTCCCCTTCGACCAGCCCCCGGCGCTGCAGATTTCGTCCAGCTTTGACGAAGTCCCCTCGTTCAGCGCCGCGCCGCGGTTTTTAGCCGGCGCCGAGTTCTCCCCTGCCATCGAATACCCACCAGAACCCATCTGAGTTCCACCTCACATTCTCAGGATCCAGCGATTCTTGCCCGCAGAGCCAGTCAGGGCGGCGTATGCCTACGGCCCTGGCTCAGCGCGCGGTGAGGAGATAATTTCACCTGTCCAACCGCAAGGGAGTTCACTATGAAAAAGCCCATTCTGGTAGGGGTAATTCTGCTTCTGTGTGTCGCCATCGGCTTCGCCCTCAAAGGCCCCGGCGAAGCTACCGCCCTCAACGTCAACGATGTCGCCGGGGATCCCGGCGCCTTTGCCGGGACCATCACGGTGACCGGCATCACCGCCGGCTTCGCCCCCCAGGACCCGAGCCTGTTCGGGGTAATGGACATCAAGGAGCTGCAGTGCACCACCCCCAACTGCAACAAGCTGCTGATCCCGGTGCGCACCGCGGGCCTGCTGCCGAAGCTCGGCGACGAGGTGCGGATTTCCGGCTCCTTCGTCCAGGCCGCCGGCGGCTACGTGTTTTCCGCCGAGACCATCAAGGTGCTGCGCAACCACAACCTGGGAGGGTAATCGATGACCCTCTCCAAACTCGTCATGCGCAACATCTCCAGCCGGCGGGGGCGCTTCGTCTTCACCCTGCTTGGCATCGGCATCGGCATCGCCTCCTTCGTCACCTTCCTCTCCCTGGGCGGCAGCCTGAAAAGCGAAATCCAGCGGGAGTCGGCCGCCCTCGGCGCCAACCTGGTGGTCACCCCCAAGGGCTCCTGCGCCTATGAGCAGGTCTCCATCCTCACCGGGGAGCAGCTGCCCAACACCATCACCGGCGAAGAGGTGGAACAGATCCGCGCCATCGAGGGGGTCACCGCCATCCCCTTTCTGAGCGAGCGCACCGCCCTCGACAACCGCCCGGTGTCGGTCATGGGAATTCTGCCCGCCGAGACCCTCGCCTTCAAGCGCTGGGAGATCGGCCAGGGGAGCTACTTCGCCGATGGCGACCAGGACGGGCTGGTGGTCGGCGCGGTGGCCGCCGAACAGTTCAAGCTCCAGCCCGGCTCGCAGGTGCGGGTGCGCGGCGAAGAGCAGACCGTGCGCGGCGTGCTCAAGGAGACCGGCGGCAAGGACGACGTCACCCTGTTTCTGCCCCTGCCGCTGGCGCAGCGCCTCTACGCCACCAAGGGGACCGTCTCCTACGTGGCGGTGCGGGTCGCCGACCTCGACCGCCTCGAGCTCTACGCCCAGCAGATCAACGAGGCCACCAGCCTCGGGGTGATCACCGACAAGCAGATGCTCAAGTCGGTGCTCTCCATCGTCGGCACGGTCAACGTCACCCTGCAGCTGATCGCCGCGGTGGCGGTGCTGGCGGCGGCCTTCGGCATCATCAACACCATGATGACCGCCACCTACGAGCGCAAGCGCGAGATCGGCATCCTCCAGGCCCTGGGGGCGAGGCGCCGCACCATCTTCTCCATCTTCCTGCTCGAGTCGGGGCTCTACGGCCTGCTCGGCGGGGTGGCCGGGGTGGTGGGCGGACTGCTCTTCTCGGTGCTGGCCGCGCCGCAGATCAGCTCCAACCACTTCACCGCCTTCGTCAAGGGCTCGGGGAGCAGCGGCCTGGTGAGCCCGAGTATCGTCCTCGGCTCCATCGCCTTCTCGGCCGTCGTGGCCATCGTCGCCGGGCTCTACCCGGCCTGGCGGGCGGCGCAACTCTCACCGGTGGAGGCCATCAGCTATGAGTAATTCGATCATCCGCACCGAAAAACTGACCAAGAGCTACGGCCGCGGCGCCGCCGCCACCCACGCCCTGCGCGGGGTAGACCTGGAGATCCCCCGCGGCTCCTTCACCGCCATCGTCGGCCCCTCAGGGCACGGCAAAAGCACCCTGATGCACCTGCTCGGCGCCCTCGACCGCCCCTCAAGCGGCACGGTCCACCTCGACGGCACCGATCTGGGCAAGCTCGACTCGGCGGGCCTGGCCAGGTTCCGCGGCCGCAAGATCGGCTTCGTCTTCCAGTTCTTCAACCTGCTGCGCGGCCTGAGCGCCGCCGAGAACGTGGAGACCGCGATGATGCTCTCCGGCGCCCCGCCCAGCCGCCAGGCCGAACGGGCCCGCGAACTGCTCGCCCTGGTCGGGCTGGCGGAAAAGGCTGGCTCGCGCCCCGGCGAGCTCTCCGGGGGCCAGCAGCAGCGGGTGGCCATCGCCCGCGCCCTGGCCAACGACCCGGAAATCCTGATGATGGACGAGCCGACCGGCAACCTCGACTCGGCCGCCGAGGAGGAGATCATGCAGATCCTGCTCGACCTCCACAGCCAGGGCAAAACCGTGATCGTGGTCACCCACAACCCCGACATCGCCCGCCGCGCGCAGGCGGTCATCCAGGTGCAGGACGGCCAGATCCGCGCCTGAACCGAGCCACCAATGCAGCCGGTGCCCGTTCAACGGGCGCCGGCTGCAATCCTCCGCAATTCACCGCGGTCTCGGGCTTTTTTAACCAGGCCCGGCAAAACCTCTTGCCTTTTTGCCGCGATAGTGATAAAAACTCCCCCTGTTGTTCACAGACTAAGAAGATGTCGGGGCGTAGCGCAGCCTGGTAGCGCACCTGCTTCGGGAGCAGGGGGTCGGAGGTTCAAATCCTCTCGCCCCGACCATAATCATAAAAGGCACTTCCCCACAAGGGGAGGTGCCTTTTTGATTTATTGAACCAGGAGAGGATTTGAAGCGAAGCGAGCGCCGACTTGATGTCGGAAAAGCAGCCAAGGATGGCTGCGGCAGCGAGCGCAGGGGAGCCGACGCAGGCATGGACAGGAAGTCCAGGCCGTAGTGGGCAAATCCTCTCGCCCCACCACTTTTTTCCGATAGAAATCAAGAAGATAGCCCCACCCTCCGGACGGAAGGTGGGGCTTTTTCGTTGTGGGCTCCGGTCCGTGGACGAAATCCCTACGGCAATTGGGACCCCGGCGACGCTCCGGGGAGGGTGAATGTGTCAGGCAATAACTATCTCTGCAACGCCAGTAATCTTCGCTAGTCCCAATTTCCCCCCATCCCCTCCTACGTCAAAAAGCCAGGCGCCATGCCAATAAGCTGTATACGAAACCGCCTCAATGGTGACGAATTCATTAATTTGTGGCTTAAAAATATTTCTAATGCTTGGCCCATTTGATGCAGTCGCCAAATGTACCGGCTGTATTTTTGACTACTTGGGTTTTACAGGGGGATTTTCCGGGATAGCCTCGGACTTTCCCTGTCTTGCTCTATTTTTTCAAAACAGGAGGATTTTATGGCCATCGTAATGTGCGCAGAATGCGAGGGAGAAATTTCGAGCAAGGCAAGTGAATGTCCTCACTGCGGTTGTCCGGCCTCGGCTCAACAACAATATGATGAAAAGAACTTCTCCGAATACACCAAACAGGTTAGCGACAAGGGGTCTCTGGGAATTGTCGGCAATACCGCCAAAACCTTGAAATGGTTTGCCCTGGCCAATGAAGCGGTGATCATTTCCCTGGCAGTCATCACTCAGGGTGATGTTTCGTTGGGAGGTTACGCCTTCTTTTTGGCGGTCGGTTGCCTGGTCCCGTTCATTTCGCTCTACTTTTCAAAACCATTGGCAAAAAAAGCCCATAAACTAGTCATTATTCAAGAAGGAGCCTTCAAGAGCCCGTCCGAAGAAAGTCTTTACAACCTGGTCGCCCAGCTGAGCAAGAGGGCAGGCCTCGACCAGATGCCTGAGGTAGGAATTTATGCCGCGGATGACCTCAATGCCTTTGCGACCGGACGCTCGAGGGACGACTCCCTGGTGGCATTCAGCTCTTCGCTTCTGGCCCAGATGGATGAAAAAGGGATTGCTGCAGTGGCAGCCCACGAGATTGCCCATATAGCTAATGGCGACATGCTGACCATGTCGATCGTTCAAGGGGTGGTCAACGCCCTGGTTCTGTTGGTTTCCATCCCCCTGACAGCGTTTAAATGGCTGTCCTTTTTCAGCGATGATGTGGACTGGATCACGTTCCTGATCATTTCCGCCATCAAATTCGTTGTGGTTACCATCTTCATGTTTCTGGGCAACCTGGTGGTCAAGGCCTTTTCGCGCAAGCGCGAATTCGAGGCGGATCGACTTGCATCTGAACTGTTGGACAAGGATTCGATGGTTCACGCTCTCAAATCCCTGGAACAGGCGCCCATCGTCTTCCCCAAGGCCCAGGCCGAGTACGCCGCCTTCAAAATCTGTTCACCCGAGGCCATGCTGGATATTTTTTCAACTCACCCATCCCTGGAAAGACGCATTCAGGCACTGGAGGGGGTCCAGGCAGCCCTGTAGATGCGCCACAAGGCAACCGGGCTGATGAGCCAACCGCTACTCCCGGCACCTTTCGCCATCACAAAAACTAAACAGCCCCACTTCCCGGCCGGGAAGTGGGGCTGCTGCGTAAGACGCACCCAAAAGGGGAACTCCAAAGACGGGGTGCAGGGAAGCGGAACACCTTGGCGGCTTTGACAGTTGCCCCCCTTCAAGGGCGAATCGGGTTTAGATAATCACGAATTCGGGATCACCCCGGTGAGCCTATTGGCAAATTCCCGCAAAACAGTTGAATATTTATCTTCAAATTCCGCCAGAGACTGGTCCAGAGTCGTTGAGGTGAAGCAGGCCGCGCCGATCGGTCGCTTGGTGCTCTGGTTAAGTACGGGGGCCGCAATGGCAATCAGGCCCTTGATGTACTCCTCGTTGTTTGTCGCATAGCCTCTTTTCCTGGCCGAAGCCAGGTCCTCGTATAATTCCTCCTTGCCCGAAATCGTTTTTTCAGTCCTCGCCTCGAAAGATTGTCGGCGGACCAATTCCTCAAGTTCGTCATCCGGCAAACTTGCCATTACAGCCTTACCCGATGCTGTGCAGTATAAAAAATCACTTACCACATCCTGGTTATATACCAATGTGTTTGGTGTTTCACGGTTATACACCTGAACCAGAAAATGTGACTGAAATAGCGAAATGTCAATACTGACATTATATTGACATTGTATTTCATTCACCAACGGGTCTATCAATCTATGCATGTCGAATCCACGAATAATACGATTTCCCATAGCAACCGCCATTGGCCCAAGCCGTAATATTTTCGAATTTGAATCTTTATTCAAATATCCCAATTCAATAAATGTGTTAACCAACCTATACGTAGAAGTAAGATTCATCCCTATTTTTTCAGCCACTGCCGTCAGGCTCCAAGCTGAATTCTTTTCATCAAAAAGGTTTAGAATCCTCATGCCTTTTTCCAGGGTCTTCGCAAAATAGTCCATCGGTCGTTTCGCCATGGAGAAAATTCCTTTTTGTTGGTTTTGCAAGAGACCAAACCACATCGGCCCCCGTCCATTTAATTATTGTCCTGTGCCTTGCAGCAGCCCCGTGGGCTGCCGGGAAAATTCATCAAAGAGGTGGAAAGACCTTCTCTTTTTACCATAAATATAACTTAGTAAGGCTTCGCCAATTTGGTTGACAGTCTGAGGGATGGGGCATATCCTATAAAAACGTAAATCATTTACGATTATCGTAATATAGGCCGCCCATAAAAAAACACAACAAAAATCTCGGAGACCAGATCCGAGAATCCAATCGCGGGCAGAAAAAATGACAGAAAATGCATTGCCAATGGAGAACCTCGATAGCTTCAGCACCGACTATCTGTTCTACCAGTCGCGCAAGCAAATGCCCTTCATCGAAAGGGCCCAGGGCGTCTACATCTGGGATCATACCGGGAAAAAATATCTCGACGGCAGTTCCGGGGCGGTCAACTGCAATATCGGCCACGGCAACAACCGGGTGGCCAACCGCCTCGCCGAGCAGGCCCGCAAAGCGGTCTTCGCCTACCGGACGCAGTTTGAAAACGAGCCGGCCCATCGCTACGCCGCTGAGCTGGTAACGTATCTGGCGCCCCACCTGCAGCGCGTCTTTTTCGTCTCCAGCGGTTCGGAAGCGGTGGAGTCGGCAATAAAGCTGTGTCGTCAGTATTTCTTCAACCGGGGGCAGAAGTCCCGGCACCAGTTCATCAGCCGGACCCCCTCCTATCATGGTTCGACTCTGGGGGCCCTGGCGTTGACCTCCTATTCCCCTCTCGAAATCCCCTTCCGGCCGATGATGAAGGCTTATCCCAAAATCCCGGCGCCCTATTGCTACCGATGCCAATATCACAAAAAAACCAAGTGCAACCTGGAATGCGCCTGGGCGCTCGAAAGAGCCATCGTCGAGCAGGGCCCGGAAAGCATCGCCGGCTTTATCGCCGAGCCAATCGGCGGCGCCAGCACGGGGGCGGTGGTCCCGCCCCGGGATTATTTCGGGGTGATCGAGCATATCTGCAAGAAATACGGCATCTTTCTCATCCTCGACGAGGTGATGACGGGTTTCGGGCGCACCGGAAAACTCTTTGCCTACGAGCACTGGGATGTGGACGCCGATATTGTCGTGATGTCCAAGGGCATCACGGCGGGATACTACCCCCTGGGGGCCATCGCCGCCCGAACCGAATACGTGGACGAGATGATGGACAACGGCGGCTTTTCCCACGGGCATACCCTGGCGGGAAATCCGATGGGCTGTGCCGTCGGCCTCGAGGTGCTCAATGTGATCACCGAAAACCGGTTGAGCGAAAACGCGGCGGCGATGGGCAAACTTCTGAAAGCGGGGCTGGAGCGCCTGAAAAAACGGTTTCAATTCATCGGGCAGGTGCGCGGCCAGGGTCTGCTCACGGCCATCGAGCTGGTTCAGGAGCGCAAAACCCGCGAACCGTTTCCCGCCGAGCAAAATATTCACTTTCTGCTGACCGATGAGGCCTACGACGAAGGACTGATCATCTACCCGCGGCGACCGATCAATGGCCTCAAAGGGGATCACGTGCTGGTGGCGCCGCCATTGATTTCCACCAGAAAAGAGATCAAGGAACTGCTGGCCCTGCTCGAGCGCGCGCTGGAACGCACCGAGGCCAAACTGCCGGCGACGACACTTGGGTCATGAGCAAAACGAGCCCGGAACGGACCAGGGAAAATGATTGACAAAACCATCGCAGGAGATCAAGCACTCAGGCGGGTACTCGACGGCCAAACCATCATGGTCGGCGGATTCGGCGCACCCGGCACCCCCTTTACCCTCATCGAGCTGCTGCTTCGCCAGGGGACAAAAAACCTCACGCTGGTCAAAAATGACGCCAACGAGCCGGGAATGGGGATCTCCAAACTGCTCGAGGCCGGCCAGGTGCAAACCCTGATCGCCTCCCATATCGGGCTCAATTCGACGGCAGTGGCGATGATGAACCGGCGGGAAATCGAGGTCCTGCTCTACCCGCAGGGGATTCTGGCCGAGAAGATCCGGGCCGGGGGAGCCGGCCTGCTCGGCTTTCTGACCGATATCGGCGTCGATACCATTCTGCGCGAAAGTCGCCAGGTGGTGAACCTGGACGGGCGCGAAGCGATTCTGGAGAAGGCTCTGCGCGCCGACGTCACCCTGATTCACGCGGCGGTTGCCGATCGGGCCGGCAATCTGGTTTTTGCCAAGAGCGCGCGAAACTTCTGTCCCCTGATGGCCACCGCCGCCGCCACGGTTATCGTGGAAGCCGAAAAGGTGGTGGAAACCGGCACCCTCGATCCGGACCGGATCCATCTGCCGGGAGCCTTTGTCGATCATATTCTGGCCCTTGACGAACTCACCCCGGACTATGGAGTGTTGCCACACCATGCCCTATAGAAAAAAGATAGCCGCACGCGCGGCCCGGGAGATTCATTCGGGTCAGGTGATCAATCTCGGCATCGGCATCCCGAACATGATCCTCGACTACCTTGCGGGCGGCGTCGAGGTCTTCGTGCAGTCGGAAAACGGCATCCTCGGCATCGGCCCCCGCTGCCCCAGGGGGACCGAGGACCGCAACCTGATCGATGCCGGCGCCAACTACGTCACCCTCACCCCCGGAGCCTCCTTTTTCGACAGCGCCCTCTCCTTCGCCTTGATCCGCGGGGGGCGGGTCACCACCAGCTTTCTCGGCGCTCTGGAGGTTTCGGCCAATGGCGATCTGGCCAACTGGATCATCCCGGGGAAGATGGCGCCCGGCATCGGCGGCGGAATGGAACTGGCCCAGAAGGCGCAGCGGGTGATTGTCACCACCTCTCACACCACCCGGGAAGGGGAGCCCAAGATCCTGGCCCATTGCACCCTGCCGCTGACAGCGCGGGCCTGCGTGAAAACCATCATCACCGAACTGGCGGTGATCGACGTGACCCCCCAGGGGCTGATGCTGCGGGAGATCGCCCACGAGTCGAGCCTTCGTGAAGTGCAGGAGAAGACCGCTGCGCCCCTGCTCTTCGCAGCAGGGGAGATCCCCCGGTTTTAACCTTTGAAGGAGCCCAAGCCACGCCAATGACCACCGCGGAACAACGCATCCTGGCGACCGTCGACGCCCTGGCCGATGAGATCATCGATTTTTCCGCCCGACTGGTGAGCGAACCCAGCACCCTGGGGAACGAGGCGTCCGCCCTGCGGGTCATGGAAGATGAGCTGGTCCGGCTCGGCCTGCCGCCGGAGCGGGTGCCCATCGATCCGGCGGTTCTCGCCGAGCATCCCGGTTTCGCCCCGGTCCCCTGGAGCTACCAGGGACGCTACAATCTGGTCGCGGCGCGGCCGGCGGATGGCCAGGGTGGGCGCAGCGCCCTGTTCAACGGACATCTGGACGTGGTGAGCCCGGCGCCGGTGGACTTCTGGGAGACCGACCCCTTTACGCCCGTCATTCGTGACGGCTGGCTGTACGGGCGCGGAGCCGGAGACATGAAGGGCGGGGTGGCAGCCATGAGCTACGCCCTGCACGCCGTGGAAAGAGCCGGTTTCGGCCTGCGCGCGCCGGTGACCCTGGAGGCGGTCATCGAGGAGGAGTGCTGCGGCAACGGGGCGCTGGCCTGCCGGGAAGCGGGCTACGACGCCGATGCGGTCCTCATCCCCGAACCCTTCGGGCCGACCCTCTACACCGCCCAGGTCGGAGTACTCTGGTTCAAGGTCCGCATGCGCGGGGTCTCCTGCCACGTCCAGGCCACCGCGGCGGGGGCCAACGCCATTGAAAAGAGCTATCCCATCATTGCCTCCCTGCGCCGCCTGGAGGAGGCGATGAACGCGGAGGAGCGCCCCGCCGCCTACCGCGCCATCCAGCATCCGCTCAACCTGAACATCGGCATCTTCAACGGGGGCGACTGGCCCTCCACCGTCCCGGCCGCCGCCGAATTCCACGGCCGGCTCTCCTTTTTTCCCGGCACCCCCTACCCGGAGGTCTGCGAGCGCATCCGGGCCGCGGTGGCCGAGGCGGCGCATAGCGACCCCTGGCTGGCGGACAATCCGCCCGTGGTGGAATTCTACGGCTTCCGCTCCGAGGGGCATACGCTCAGCCGGGAACTGCCGGCGTTGGCGACCCTCAATGGCTGTCACCGCTCCCTGATCGGCCAGGATGCCGAGACCTACATTTCGACCTGCACCACCGACCTGCGGGCGTTTCACTTTTTCGGCAAAGGGGTGGGGACCTGCTACGGACCGGTGGCGGAGAACATCCATGGCGCCAACGAGCGGGTCAATATCGACAGCATTCTGCAGGTGGCCAGGGCCTATGCGCTGTTTCTCGCCCGTTGGTGCCACCTGGCGGAATGAACCGGAACGGAAACCGAGGGAGAAATAACTCATGCAGGATGTGGTAATTGCCGGGTATCTGCGAACCGCCTGCTCCAAGGTCAAGCCCGGAGACCCGGGCAAGGACTGGTTCCATGCGCTACGTGCCGATGACCTGCTGGCCGAGGTGGTTCCGCAGTTGCTGCAACGACACGGGATCGAGGGGAGCGAGGTGGACGACTTTCTCGTCGGTTCGGCGCTCGGAGTGAGCGAGCAGTGGACCTTCGGCGGCCGCACCCCAGTTTTCCTCGCCAATCTGCCGGCCAAGGTGCCGGCCAAGTTCATCGATCAGCAGTGCGGCTCCAGCATGGCGGCGATCCATACCGGGTTTCTGGAGATTGCCGCCGGCTATGCCGACCTGGTTTTGGCCGCCGGCATGGAACACATGGGGCGGGTCCCCGTCGGACCGACCCTGTTCGACCAAGGGACGATTTCCGTCAATCCACGCCTGTACCGGGAGGAGCGCTTCGGCCATTGGGACATGTCAACCACCATGCACATGGGCTTCACCGCCGAAAAGCTCTGCAGCGAAAGCGGCTTCGGTCGTGAAGCTCTCGACCGGTGGGCCGTCCGTTCTCACCAGCGGGCGGCAAAGGCACAGCAGGAGGGGTTTCTGGCCGACGAGATTCTGCCGATCGAGGCCCGACAGGCGAGCGGAGAGGTGATGACCGTCTGCCGGGACCAGGGGGTTCGCGAGAACGCCCAGCCGGAAGATCTGGCCAAACTGGCCCCGGTCTTTCGCCCCGACGGCCTGATCACCGCCGGCAATGCCTCGCCCCTGAACGCCGGGGCCGGCGCCCTGCTGCTGATGTCCCGGGCGCGCGCTGAGAGCAGGCAGCTCGAGCCTCTCGCCACCATCCGCGCCATCGGCTTTGCTGGCGTCGACCCCACCCTGATGGGAGCAGGCCCCATCCCTGCGGTGCGTATGGCGCTGAAGAAGGCCGGCCTGGAAGCCGCCGACATCGATTACTGGGAGATCAACGAGGCCTTCAGCATCGTCGTGCTCAACGCCATCCGGCAGCTGAAAATTGACCCCGAGCGGGTCAACGTCAACGGTGGTGCTATCGCCATCGGCCACCCCCTCGGGGCCACCGGCATTCGCCTGGTGGGCACCCTGGCCCGCACCCTCCAGCGCAACGGGGCCCGCCTCGGCTGCGCCGCGGCCTGCATCGGCGGCGGTCAGGGGATCGCGACCATTATTGAAAGAACGAACTGATCGAGGGTTTTCCGCAAAGGCTTTCCAAGGGGAGTTGGGCATCGCCAACAGGTCTTTTTCCCGCAGCCCCGGTGGAAATCATTAAACAACTCTTTAATATGAATGTTCGCCATCGGGTTTCAGCGTGCTTTGCGATGGACCCGGTTTTTAAATCGCCTCACCCCGGATCGGGGTGACCTTTTGCCAAGGAGCGAGGTATGTACAGAGCTGCGGTGTCCACCCTGTTTGTTGCCGTGTTTTTCATGATCGCCACCCCCTGTGCCGCCGATGAGCTTGACCAGATCCGCAAGGCGGGTGAAATCAGCTTTTCCATGAGCGGGCAATACCCCCCTTTCAATTTCGTCAATGAGAACAACGAGCTGGCAGGCTTCGACGTGGAGCTCTGCAGCGAGATCGCCCGCCGCATCGGCGTTAAACCCGCCCCTCTGACCACAGCCTGGGACGGCATCATCGCCGGTCTGCTGGCCGCCAAGTACGATCTGATCTGCGGCAGCATGGCGATCACCGAGGAACGCCTGAAGGCCATCGATTTTTCCGACCCCTACTATCGCTCCGGCGCCCAGCTGTTCGTGCCCAAAAAATCCGAGGTGGATTCGGCGCAGCAGCTCAACGGGAAAAAAGTCGGCGTGACCCTGGGTACCACTTTTGAAGAGTGGGTGCGGACCAATCTGCCCGGTGTGGATGTGCGTACCTACAAAGGTGTCCCCGACATGATCCTTGAAGTAGCCAACGGCCGCATTGACGGCTTCATCACCGACCGCATCGTCGGCGCCATGGCGATCGACGAGAAAAACGCCCCGATTAAACTGGCCGGTCCCCTGCTGTACGAAGAGAAGATGGGCATCGCGCTCGCCAAGGACAATCCCGGCCTGCGCAGCGCCATCAACGAGGCCCTCGCCTCCATGCAGAACGACGGCTCCTACCATGACATCAGCATGAAGTGGCTGAAGATCGACGCACGCTGATTCGCCGCGGCCGGAAGCCAAGGCGGCCATGGCTGACTCGATTGTCATCGCAAGCATGAATCAACCGCAGGGGGTACTTCAAGATGCTCGACTGGGATGTCATTAGCCACTATTTCCCTTTCCTTGTAAAAGGGGCGATGCTGACCCTCGAGATTTCAGTGATCTCCCTCGTTCTCGGGTTGATATTCGGCCTGGTGGCCGCCCTGTGCATCCTCTCCGCCAACCCTCTGCTGCACTGGCCGGGCCGCTTCTATGTCTGGGTCATCCGTTCGACCCCCTTGCTGGTGCAGCTGTTCATCATCTACTTCGGCCTGCCCCAGTTCATGGTCGATCTCAGTCCCTTCTGGGCCGGGGTTCTGGGCCTGGCCCTGAACACCGGTGCCTACAATGCCGAGACGATCCGCGGCGGGATTCTCGCCGTGCCCAAAGGGCAGCGTGAGGCCGCGCGCTCGCTTGGCATGAGCGAGGCCCTGACCATGCGCCGTATCATCCTGCCGCAGGCGCTGCGGCTGATCATTCCGCCGCTGGGGAACAATTTCGTCATCCTCATCAAGGACACGTCGCTGGTCTCCACCATCACCCTGGTCGAACTCACCCTGACCGCCCAGCGGCTGATCAGCTCCACCTTCAAACCCTTCGAGATGTATCTGATGGCGGCTTTCCTTTACGCAGTTCTGACCACCTGCGCCTCCCTGGCGTTGCGTCAGGTCGAGCGGCGCACCACCTGGGGGCATGCATGAGTGATACGGGGGAGAGGCAGATGACCAAGGAACCGATGATCCGCCTGCGCAACCTGAGCAAGAGCTTCGGGGATAACCAGGTGCTCAAGGGGATCGATCTCGACGTGGCGCGCAGCGAGGTCCTGGTGCTGATCGGCCCGAGCGGGTCGGGCAAGAGCACCCTGCTGCGCTGCGTCAATAACCTGGAAAGCCCAACGGGGGGGGAAGTCATCGTGGACGGCGAACGGGTCAATCGCACCGATCTCTCACCGCGAGCCTTTCAGAAGCACCTCAACCGCGTCCGGACCCACATGGGGATGGTTTTTCAGCACTTCAACCTCTTCCCGCACAAAACGGTGCTGGAGAACATTCTCGAGGCCCCGACCCAGGTGCTGGGCAGAAGACGCGAAGAGGTTACCGTGGAGGCTTTGGAACTGCTCGACAAGGTGGGACTGAAGGAGAAGCGCGACAGCTACCCGGCGCAGCTATCCGGCGGGCAGCAGCAGCGGGTGGCCATCGCCCGGGCGCTGGCGATGAAGCCCTCGGTGATGCTTTTCGACGAGGTGACCAGCGCCCTAGATCCCGAGCTGGTGGGGGAGGTGCTGCGGGTCATGGAGGGTCTGGCCGCCGAGGGGATGACCATGATCGTGGTGACCCACGAGATGGGGTTTGCCGAGCGGGTGGCCAACCGGGTGGTATTCATGGCCGACGGCCACATCATGGAGCAGGGGCCGCCGAAAGAGATTTTCCGCAACCCCCGCGAGGAGCGTACCCAGCGGTTTCTCGCCGATGTCCTCAAGTAAGATTGGCCCCTGAAAAAAAAAGGGGGTTCCGAAGAGGAGTATTTCTAGCGCACTAACATGAGGGGCAGGGGGCCCAAGGCTCAAACACTCCCGCCCCAGCCCATGTTTTTTCATCGAAAAAACAACTGGCCCACCTCCCAGCGTCCGCGGGGCCGGGTAGCTATTCCTCTTCGGAGCTGCCCTGGACCTTCTCGGCCTCTTTGCGTTTAATTTTCTCTTCCTTTTTAGCTTTTTTGGCAAGTTCCTTCTGGCGCTTTTCCCAGCTGTAGTTTGGCTTTTTCGCCATAAGGTTGTCCTTTCAGGTGTTTTTTCCACCAGCTCTCGGGCTGAGAGCGTATTTCCGCAAACTGCAGATAGAAAAAAAGCCCCACGAAAATCCGTGAGGCTCTTTGGATTGGCTGGGGTAAAGCTTACTTCAGTCGGCGAACATTGGACGACTGGGGGCCCTTCTGGCCCTGGGTGACATCAAAAGACACCCGGTCGCCCTCGGCGAGAGATTTAAAGCCGTCGCCCTGAATCTGGGAAAAATGAACGAAAACGTCGGGCCCATTGTCCTGCTCGATGAAACCAAAACCCTTTGCGTCGTTAAACCACTTTACGGTACCTTCTGCCATCTTTTTCTCCATCGCCCCCCATGGGGCCTTTTTGTTGTGCAAATTTCAACCCCAAAAAAGAAAAACACACAGCCCAAGTGGGTCTGCGTGTTTAGGTCCATTTTGACACTTTGCCAAAATGGTAGGTTGCGAAAACCTGCACAAACTTACTCAAGTGAAATGATCCTAGCATGGGTGCGTTTTAAAAAGCAAGTGCTTAAAACCTGAAAAAAAGAAAATTGAATTCAGCGTCTTTCACCAGACCCCCAGGGGTAAACCTGCAAATCAGATCCACCTGCAAAAAAAATCAGCCCCGCCTCCCGGCCGGGAAGTGGGTCTGTTGCGTAACCCGCTTCAGCGGCCGCTCGCCAGGCGCAGGCCGAAGGCGATGAAGATGAGCCCCGCGCAGCGTTCGATCCAGTGCCGGCCGCGGGCATAGGCGGTAGCGCAGCGGCGGCCCGAGAGCAGCCAGGCGAGCAGAGAATACCAGGCCAGGGAGATCGCCGCCATCAGGCCTATGCAGAGCAGGCCGACCCAGAGCGGAGGGTCGGGCGGCAGCGAGGCGGCGAACAGGCTGCCGACGAAGGCGGCCGTCTTGGGGTTGGTGAGGTTGGTGACCAGGCCGAGCCTCCAGGCGTCGCCGGGGGCGGTCCGCCGGCGGAGGCTCTCTCCATCCAGTTGGGCGCAGCCGCGGCGGGCTGCGGCCAGGGATCTGATGCCGAGAAAAACCAGATAGGCGCCGCCGCAGACCTTCAGCCCCAGATACAGCCAGGGAGCGCAGGTGAACAGCAGGCTGATGCCGAAAAAACCGGCCGCCCCCCAGCAGATTGTGCCGCTGCAGATCCCCAGGGTGGCGAACCAGGCGCCGGCGAAGGTTTCGGCCATGGCGATGCGCGCCACGACCAGGGCGTTGGGGCCGGGGGTAACCACCGCCACCGCCCAGAGGCCGGCAACGGCCAGCAGGATGGCCATCAGTTCCACGACAGGACTCCGCAAAGGGTTGCTCGGGCCATGATCCACCCCCGGCAGCGTCGATGGACCCTGGCCGGGGCTGTACTTTTATGGATGGAGCACGGTACCCGCCCGGCCGCCGCAGGTCAAGCCCCAAGCTCAAATCACCCTGATCGTAAAGGCCCAGTCGGCCAGCGGCAGCCCTTTGACCCGCATCTGCACCACGTACTCACCGGGGACCAGCAGGTTGGAGGGGAGGATTCCGAACCTGGCCTTCACGGCCTTTTCCAGCTGCTCCCGGTCGAGCAGCATCCGGCCATCCTGCAGCAGCAGCGTCCCCGGTACCGCCACGCCGCCGCCGCTGATGGTGATGCCCTCGGCGGTGCGACCCTTGAGGGTGACCTGGCCCCCGGCATCCAGCACCATGTTGGGCGTCCCGTCGGGGCTCAGGGTCAACTTGACGCCCTTGGCCTCGATGAGCGCTTGGCGTCTGCTCTGCCGGGCATCGATGATCAGGGTCACGGTGGCGCCGGGGTAAGACTTCTCTACGCCGAAGTCGTTATGCCCCCGGAAGAGGATTTCCATGGACGCAAAATCGGCCGGGACGGCAGCGCCGCTGGAAATCTCCTGGCCGTCGACCAGCACCTGCTGCAATTCCACGAAACCGGTGCGTACACAGTTCAGCAGAGGCGCCGGATCCCTGGCCAGCCCAACCAGCGCCGTCTCCACCGCCTCCTCGCTGACCGGCGAGGGGAGAGCGGCGATCCGCTCCAGCAGCGCCTGGGCCGCCTGCACCACGGCAGTTTTCATGCCGGCAGGGTCTTCACAGGTGAAGCCGACCCCGGCGACCTGCCGGCAACCCAGGGCGGCAGCCTCACCCAGGGCATCGACCAGGGCCGGGTCAAAATTCAGAAACACGGGGTCGAGCCCCGCAACCTGCCCGCCGAGCAGGCGAAACAGCAGGCGATGCTGGGCATCCTGCACGATCCCCAGCCCGTCGAACAGTTCGATCAGCAACTCGGCCCCCTTGGCGAGCTTGAACAGCTCCCGGGAGGCTCCCTGCGGCTGCGAAAGGTCGGTATCGTAGTCTTCCCCGGGCAACAGGAGGGCGAGGCGCGCCTTCAGCTCATCGGGGTGATCGGCCAGGGCCACCAGAGTGGTCAGGGGGGTGATATTGGCCGCCCCTCCGGGGGCCAGCACCTCGTAGGCCGCCCTGCCCCTCAGGGTGTCGTACCCGCCCCGGCTGACCAACCGCCGGGACTGGTTCCGGACCGTAAGTTCAAAACCGCCGTCAGCGTCGGTTTCGGCCGACGGCTCATCGCCATCGGCAACCAGGTTGCCGTTGAGGTCCGCAAACACCAGGGCCCCGGCCACCGGTCCCTGCACGACCCTGCCCGCCTCGGTCACCTCGGCCGGCGGCGGATCGGCCCCCGGGTCGCCGACGGGGCCGTCACTGCCGCCTCCACCCCCGCAGCCCGCCTGCAGCAGAGCTGCGCTTATACCCACGATCAGCAAACCAGCCAGCCCTCCCCTGAATGTCATCATCAGTCTCCTCCTTGCGTATGGTCATCTCTAACCCCTGGATGGGAACATTATTAAATACTACTCACATTGTTCGACCTATCAAGGAGGAAAATTCACAACCATCGATTTACTTCCATCCCTTCACCCGGACTTTCGATTTCCCGGTTTCCGCAGCCAGTCGATTCGGCGCCACGCACCAACCCGCTCATGGCTAGGTTTTAATTCCCTTGCCGCAAAGGCCGCCTAAAGTGCCGTTGCGGCAGGCGGCAGGGTGACGCCGCAGCCCGCGGGGGCCAGCCACATATCCTAATAAGAAGTTTTTACCTTGACGGAAAATTTTTATATATGTAGAATTCCGAATATTTAAATTGTTAAATCATGTTTCACCAACTGCCACCGCTGCCCTTCCGGGCAGCAACCTAAGATGAAAGAAAGGACCAGGGAGATGAAGTATCTGCAGATTGTTTCGCTGTTGGCAGTCCTGATAGCCGGGCCGGCGCTGGCCGCCAGCCACCAGGACCGGATCAAGGGACCGATTGCCGAGCCCCAGGAGGTCACCCGCCAATGCCTCCAGTGCCACGAGTCGGAAGCCAGGGATTTCATGAAGACCTCGCACTGGAACTGGGGCCTTGTGCAGGAGGTCGACGGCAAGCAGGTAGAGCGCGGCAAAAAGAACGCCCTCAACAACTATTGCACCTCGGTGGCCGGCAACGAGCAGTTCTGCGCCAAGTGCCACGCCGGCTACGGCCTGACCGATGTCGACAGCTACGACTTCAAGAACCCCGAGAACGTCGATTGCCTGGTCTGCCACGACACCACGGGCACCTACGTCAAGGGGACCAACCTGGCCGGCTACCCGATCGAGAAGGTGGACCTGCTGTACGTGGCGGCCAATGTCGGCAGGCCCAACCGCGACAACTGCGGCCAGTGCCACTTTTACGGCGGCGGCGGCGACGCCGTCAAGCACGGCGATCTCGACTCCTCCATGGCCTATCCGGACCGCAACACCGACGTCCACATGAACGTCGAGGGCAACGATTTCGCCTGCGTCGATTGCCACGCCACGAATAATCACCAGATTTCCGGCAACTCCCTCGGTGTTTCACCGGGAGGCCGCCTGCACATCGCCTGCACCGGTTGCCACGAGGGCGAGATCCACTCCCAGAGTCGCATCAACGCCCATCTCGATAGCGTCGCCTGCCAGACCTGCCACATTCCGACCTTTGCCACCAACCTGGCCACCAAGATCTGGTGGGACTGGTCCAAGGCCGGCGAAGAGCGCCAGTTCGACGAAAAGGACGAGTACGGGCATCATACCTACGTGAAGAAGAAGGGCGAGATGAAGTACGCCAAGAACGTGGTTCCCGAATACCACTGGTATAATGGTACCGCCGAGGGCTACCAGAGGGGCGAGCAGATCGACCCGGAGCAGGTGGTGCGGCTGGCCTATCCCCTGGGAGACCGGGGCGACCAGGAGGCCCGGATCCACCCCTTCAAGGTCATGCGCGGCAAGCAGATCTACGACACCCGCTTCAAGAACCTGATCACCGCCAAGGTAGCCAACGACGGCGGCTACTGGGTCGATTTCGATTGGGACAAGGCGGCCCGCCTCGGCAGCAAGGCTGCCGGGCTGCCTTACAGCGGCGAGTACGGGTTCGTCGAGACGGAGATGCACTGGCGCATCAACCACATGGTGGTCCCCAAGCAGCAGGCGTTGGGCTGCCTGGACTGCCATGGTGACAACGGCCGCCTGGACTGGCAAAAACTCGGCTACCCCGGAGACCCCATGAGCAACCCGGACTGGGCCCGCAGCCATTGACCCAACTTGGCAGTTACTGCCGAAAAGCCTCCGGGACATCCCGGGGGCTTTTTCGTTGCCGGCGCCCGCCGGGGACCAGGCCCCCCTTGCGTCATGGCCGATACAAGGCTTTAATTGCATTTCAGGAGCTACGATGCGATTTATCCTCTACAACATCCGCTACGCAACGGGGCGCAGGGCGCACGACTATTTCCGCCCCTCGCGCAAGAACCTGGGGCGGATCACCTCGTTTCTGCGCGAACAGGAACCCGACCTGGTGGGGCTGATCGAGGTGGACCAGGGATCGTACCGGAGCGGCGGGAAAAACCAGGCTGAGTTGATCGCGCAAGAGCTGGGGCACTACCATGCCCATTCGGTCAAGTACGGCGAGGCCTCGTTGTGGCGCAACATCCCGGTGCTGAGCAAACAGGGCAACGCGTTTCTGGCCCGGGACAAGATCCGCGGGACGACCTTCCATTTCTTCGAGCAGGGGATGAAACGGCTGGTTCTCGAGCTCGAACTCGACCACGTGGTGGTCTTCCTGGTGCATCTGGCGCTCGGCTCCCGAGTGCGCCACCAGCAGCTCGGCGCCCTGTACAACCTGGTGAAGAAGACCAGGAAGCCCCACCTGGTGGCCGGGGACTTCAACGCGCTCTGGGGCGAGGAGGAGATCGAGCTGTTTCTCGCCGCCAGCGGCCTGCAGAACGCCAACCATCGGCGGCTGCCGACCTTTCCGAGCCACAGGCCCCAGCGGCACCTGGATTTCGTCCTCTACAGCAGGGGGATCAGCGTCCGCGACATCCAGGTACCGCAGGTACTCTACTCGGACCACCTGCCCCTGGTGGTCGACCTGGACGTCGAGGTCGGCAGGGAAAAACGCAGGTGGCCACGCTTCGGAAGGAAAAGGGGTTCCGCCGCCTGACAGGGAGAAGCCGGACCCGCCGCTCCACTTATTCCACCCGCACGAAATCGTAACGCGCCATCGGCTCCCCGGCAACTGCTCGCCGAAAGCGTCCAGCGACCGCCTCAGGCGCGGGCGCGGGCTGCCCTGACCATGATCGCAACCACCCCGGCCAGGGCGAGCAGGAAACAGTAATAGACCTTGCCCATGACCTGCAGGGGGCTGAGCTCCATGACCGAAGAAACCAGCAGGATCTGGGCACCGTAGGGGATCACCCCCTGGATGACGCAGGCAAAGATGTCGAGGGTGCTGGCGGCGTGGCGCGGGGAAACCCCATTGCGCCTGGCGAGGTCGCGGGCCACGTCGCCGCTGACGATGATCGCCACGGTGTTGTTGGCGGTGCAGAGATTGGTCAGGGCAACGACTCCGGCGATCCCCCCTTCCGCGATGGCCCGGTTGTCGCCCCCGCGGGAGCAGCGGCGGATAACAGCCTCGACCTTATGGACCAGGAAAGCGAGCCCGCCCTGCTCCTTCATCAGGGCACCGAGACCGCCGATCATGAGGGAGAGGATGAAGATCTCCTGCATTTTGGTGAAACCGGTCCAGATATCCCCGGCCAGGCTGGTGATGCCGTAGCCGTCGACGGTCAGCATGCCGATCAGACCGGCGAGCAGGATACCGGCCGGCAGCACCGCAAAGACGTTAAAGCCGGCGAGGGCCATGATCAAAATAACGACATAGGGGAGCACCTTGAGGGGCTGCAGGGTCTCCATCTCCGGGATCTCCGAGCCCCCGGAGAAAAGCCAGAGGGTGAGCAGCACAACCACCGCGGCGGGCAGTGCGATGAAAAAGTTGACGGCGAACTTGTCGCGCATGCGGCAGCCTTGGGAGCGCGTGGCGGCGATGGTGGTGTCGGAGATTATGGAAAGATTGTCCCCGAACATGGCGCCGCCGAGCACGGTCCCCGCCGCCAGGGGCAGGGAAAGTCCCGCGGTTTCCGCGACTCCCAGGGCAATGGGTGCCAGCGCAGCGATGGTCCCCATGGAGGTGCCCATGGCGGTGGAGATGAACGCGCCGACCAGAAACAGGCCGGGCAGCAGCAGGCTCTCGGGGATCACCCGCAGCGCCAGGGCGACGGTGGCCTCGACTCCTCCGGTAGCGCCGGCTACCGCGCTGAAAGCGCCCGCCAGCAGGTAGATCATGCACATGGCCATGATGGTTTCATGGCCGGCTCCGCGCAGAAAGGTTTCGACACTGTCGTGCAGCGAGCGGCGGGAAAGCGCAAAGGCCAGCACCAGGGCAGGCAGGGCGGCCACTGGGGCCTGAATCTGGTAAAAGGCAAATTCGGTCCCCTGCAGGTGGTAGTAGATACCGCTGCCGAGGAAAATGGCGAGAAAGAGAAGCAACGGAAGCAGCGCCAGGGCGCTGGGCAGCGATTGGTCCATGGACCCGGGATTATTTCTCATGGGCGAAGGTGCCTTTCTTGTTGCGTTATCCGGGTTCTTTACTTGGCTACCGGAAAAGGGGCGAATACTAGCCCAACATGGAAACCTGGACAAGAAAAAAAAGGCCAATGATCCATATCTTAGGCCAGCAAGCGGGGCCTTTTCATCCTAGCATTTTTTCAAACCGCGCCAGAAGGGCCGCAACCGGCGAAATCAAGCCGGCCGACAATCGAACTCCATTGCAGAGCGAAGAGAAAAAGCCGCTCGGATGTTCACCTGACTGCGCCAGGCCCCGGTGGGCCCGGCAGTTCCCCTCCCCCTGGCACTCCTCCCAACGGGGGGGGTAGAAGGATTACCCTGCACGAAATACGAATTCGAAAAAAACTTACCTCCGCAAGAATCGGGTTGGCGCACCGATTAGGGAGTGATACCTTCCGCCCGAGCCGACATGACGTGCAGATGTCCCCTAAACCACCGGAGCGGTCTTCCCCTTTCAAGGAGCCTTTTCATGGATATGGCTTTCGCCCCCGGCTGTGCCCTGCTGATCTACAAGCCGGAACTGGCACGACGGATGCTCGAGTTGCTGAAACAGGACTTTCCCGAACTCCAGGAGCACCGGACCTGCTGCCGGCACCAGCCGGGGCTGCCGGCAGGGACCCGGATCATCAACACCTGCGCCGGTTGCGACCGGCGCTACCGGCAGCTTTACGAGGGGATTTCCACGGTCTCCTTCTGGGAACTGCTGGCGGCGAGCGAAAGCTTCCCCTTCCCCGACTACCGGCAGCGCCGGATGGCCATCCTCGACGCCTGCCCCACCCGCGACCAGCAGCGAGTGCATCGGGCCATCCGCACTCTGCTGCAGAGGATGAACATCGAACTGGTCGAGCCGGAGCGCAGCGGGACCCGCTCGACCTGCTGCGGCGACAGTTACTACGGCACCCTGCCGGTGGAGCAGGTCAAGGAGCAGATGCGCCGGCGGGCCGCGGAAATGCCCGTGGACGAGGTGGTCGTCTACTGCGTCTCCTGCATCAAGGCGATGCACATCGGCGGCAAACAGCCCCGCTACCTGGTCGACCTGCTGTTCGGCGAAACGACCCACCCCGGCACCTTCGAGCCGGACCAGTGGCACGCCGAGCTGGAGGCTTTCATCGAGGCCCACTGAGGGCCCGACGGCCGCCAGAAAGTTCTGCCCGGGCTTCCGCTTCCCCCCCTGCAACGACAAGGGCGCCGGATCGCTTCAACCGATCCGGCGCCCTGTGCATTTTCGGGGATAAAAGGCCCTGAAGTCCGGCTTCGCCGGCAGCCTACCAGTTCTCGCCGAGCAGCTCGAAATGGGCCTTGGGATGGATGCAGGCGAGACACTTCTCCGGGGCTTGCTGGCCGATGTGCAGGTAGCCGCAGTTGCGGCAGCGCCAGGTCACAATTTCCTCGCGGGTGAATACCTGCCCATTTTCGAGATTGGCCAACAGGTCGCGATAGCGTTTCTCGTGCTGCTTTTCCGCCACCGAGATCGCCGTCCAGACCTGGGCGATCTCACCGAACCCTTCTTCGCGGGCCTTGGCAGCGAAAGCCGGATACAGTTCGCTGTGCTCCTCGTTCTCGCCCATCGCCGCGGCCAGCAGATTCTCGGCCGTGGTACCCATCCTGCCCGCCGGGAAGCAGGCGGTAATTTCCAGATCTCCCCCCTCGAGGAACTTGAAGAAACGCTTGGCGTGCTCCTTCTCCTGGTTGGCAGTCTCCTCGAAGATATCGGAGATCTGCACGTAGCCTTCCTTTTTCGCGACGGCGGCGAAATAGGTGTAGCGGGTGCGGGCCTGACTTTCGCCGGCGAACGATTTCAGCAGGTTCTTTTCGGTCTCGGTTCCTTTGATGCTGGGCATTGCAGTCCTTCTCCTTGCGAATGATGGTGATGAGGGCCGGCGCCATGGCGCCCGCCCCCAGGGGTTGACGGGAAACGCCGGGGCGGGGCTTGCCCGCCCCGGCAGAGAAAATCAGGCGAGGTCGAAACGGTCGAGGTTCATGACCTTGTCCCAGGCCGCGACAAAGTCGTGCAAAAACTTCTCCTGGGAGTCCGCGCAGCCATAGACTTCGGCGAGGGCGCGGAGCTGGGAGTTCGAACCGAAGGCGAGGTCGACGCGGGTACCGGTCCACTTGACGGCGCCGGTTTTGCGATCCCGCCCCTCGAACACCCCGTCGCCCCCCGCGGCCGGGGTCCAGGCGGTGCCCATGTCGAGCAGATTGACGAAGAAGTCGTTGCTGAGGGTCTCCGGCCGCTTGGTGAAGACGCCGTGGGGGGCCCCTCCGACGTTGGCCCCCAGGACCCGCAGGCCGCCGACCAGCACCGTCATTTCGGGAGCGGTCAGGGTGAGCAGCTGTGCCCGGTCCACCAGCAGATGCTCCGCCGCTACGGCGTACTGCTTTTTGAGGTAGTTGCGGAACCCGTCGGCCTCCGGCTGGAGGGGGGCGAACGCCTCCACGTCGGTCTGCTCCTGGGAGGCATCGGCGCGCCCGGGGGTGAAGGGGACGGTCACATTGTGGCCGGCTTTCTTCGCCGCCTGCTCCACAGCCGCGCAGCCGCCGAG